>AGAU01000049.1 GCA_000224765.2 SAR324 cluster bacterium JCVI-SC AAA005
TTTTTTTCGTGCACAACAATCTGACTTTTAGCCCAATCCTCAAGAGATTTGGAAGGGTATCTGACGAGTTTACCTTCAATCTTTGCGTATGCTGGACCACGCCGTTCAAATCTCCATCGCCGTAAGCTCTTAACACTTACGCCTAGGTAAATTGCGGCGTCACTTTCAGAAATATATGTAGGGAGAGTATTCGTTGACATGAATGGCCTCTGGGTTGTTTTGGGGAATAGGTTAAGTAGTGTTGCTACCTTCTACCCAGAGGTTACTAAACAGTGTAGGATTTGTCTGCGCGAGATCTTGCGCGCTTTGAGCGCGCTATTTTGCGCGCATCACTAAATCAAGTCTTTCAAGAATTCACGGGCTCGCTCTCTTTCCTCTACTTGGGTGGGTTTTAAACCCCTTTTGAGTGAGCCCTTTTGCAGTTCATTTCCTTTATTTAAAAAGTGAGGATACACTTTGCTTTTTTCTATTGCCATGATCTGTATCACAGAGGTCAACAGTGGTATATTCCCCAGCCAATTGAATTGATCAACTTTGTCTGGAATTGGTTGTTTCAGCTTGGAATTAGTAAAGCGTTCTCGAACCAAGGCTTCTGCCCCTTTTTGCAACCATCCTTGGACAACCATTTCAGCAAAAACTGCCTCTAAACGCTCTAGCTTCAACTCTGTCTCAATTTTCAATACAGCATCTGATGAAATAGGTTCTGACGAAGGCAACAATGATTTGCGAACCAGAATTTCTTCGAATGGGACAGTGCAGTTGTAATTGCGGAGACCCAAATATCTACTCTCAAGCGTAATCATGTAACTAAATCTAAAAACTGGATGGTCCCCTGAATGCTCCAGACACCAGGGTGGTAGTGGGATGATCTCACTAGATCTTTCTTCAAATTTTTTAAGGTGTCCATCGCAGTTGATGAAGTTTTGCCATAGCGCCTCTTGTCTCTTTTTCCCTCCGTCAAAAGATTCCATTTCGTAGTCCCTTTCAAATTTCTCTATATTACCAGCAATAAGCGTCAATTCAGATGCTGGCGCCCATAGTGGCAATATGCGCTTTGACGCGTGCATCATCACTGATTTCATTGATTTTTTAATTCTAAAGGGAACTGCATCAACTAGTAGGACTTTCATATTCGTAAAATCTCCAGAATACTCTTTTGATATGTTACGTCTTTTAACGGTGGGGTAGCCTTGGGTTACTAGTTTAAAATTTGCTGGGATAAAATTTGAAGTCTTTTTTTCTAGAAGATGGTGGGGAAGATGGTGGGGATGAGAGGTTCGGTCGAGTTGGATTTAGTAGATATTTCTGAAAATATTGTATTATTTTGAAGAAAGGATGGTTGGGGTGGCAGGGATCGAACCTGCGCATGGCGGGATCAAAACCCGCTGCCTTACCACTTGGCTACACCCCAGAAAGTAAGCTTTTTACCATAAAGTCTCTATGTTTGAGTTTCAAGGAAATTTTAGTCATTGAGGTAGTTTTCGTAAGCCAGCTGGCGACCCAATGCCTGGTGTTGTTCACTGGACAACTGTTGCCATAAAGCGGGGCTGGCTGGAGTTTTTTCCATCAAATCACCAAAGATCTCCAAGGCTTGTTGGAGTTGTCCCATATCCTTATGCAGCACGCCGGTTTGATAGCGAGCCCAATTGATTTGCTCCTGCACCCGCTCATCTGGCCAATTGGCATAAGTCACAATCGCTTGCGCGTATTGAGACAGAGCTCGTTCATCACTACGGACTTTATACAGCATCTCAGCCGCACGAAAATGGCTTTGCACAACATAATTCGGAACATCTGGTTCAATTAGCGGATGATTGTATGTAGCTATGGATTTCTGGAAAGCCTCCGCAGCCTCAGTATAGCGCCCTATCTCTTCATACATTAAACCCAGTTCATAATAGAGTTCTGGGACTACTTCAGCCTGAAGCAGATCCGTATCCTGTTCATACTTCTCAATCGTTTGCTCGTAAACAATAGCTGCACTCGCAAATTCCTGGGCTTGCTTGTAGACATCAGCCAGCTTCTTGCGAACGTCTGCATCATAAACACTATCTGGGTATTGTTGAAGGAAACGGGCTAGCTGATCACGGGCCTGCTGGAAGTCATCTGCTTGAATCAAAGTCTCAGCAGCCTGTAATTGCAACAATTCCAACATAGGTCCCCCC
>AGAU01000048.1 GCA_000224765.2 SAR324 cluster bacterium JCVI-SC AAA005
AAAAAAACTCATCACTACAACTCTGATCAACAATTTAGCCATGCGAAAGCGAGTGATGTGTTGTATTCAGGAAAAAAGTTTAACGGTAAAATTGAGAAGACCATCGTGAATGGTAAAGTTGTGTATGATGGAAAGGCTGTACTTCCATTACAAGTTGGTCGGTTTATCAACCCAAATAATAAAATATTGTGAAAATCTATGACAAAACTTTCATCGCGTACTGAATTTGTTAAACCCACTTTTCAAACTTCAGTCAATTTAGATGGGTACATTAACATTGGCTCTGGCACACCTAATTTTTCTCCACCTGAATCTGTAATACAAGCTTTCAAAGAAAGCATTGACCGAAGGCAACTCTCATATACCTCCTGGTCAGGTCTTAACACTTTGAAAGAAGCCATTTCACGAAAGTTACTTAAAGAAAACAAATTTCTAGCGGACCCATCTGCTGAAATACTTGTTACCTCAGGTGCACAACCGGCAATTTTTGCGATATTTTTATCAATTTTAGATGAGGGAGATGAGGTTATTATACCTGCACCCTACTATTCAACCTACGAAGAAATTGCAAAAATTTGTGGAGCTAAGGTCATTCCTATCAAAACTGATACAAGCAGTAACTTCACCTTTATTTTTGAGGATTTTGAAAAAGCACTATCTGATAAAACAAAATTAGTAGTTTTAGTATCTCCTTCTAACCCTACGGGTACCGTTCTTTTGAAAGGACTTATTGATAAAGTATATGATAAGCTTAAGAGTCTTGATATAATTCTGATTACGGACGAAATATACGAACACTATATCTACGATGATCATAAACATTATTCTCTAATGTCCGAGCATGTCGAGAAAGAAAATATTATATCTATTTATAGTCTATCAAAAGGTTATGGACTTACCGGTATTAGGGTTGGATACATAGTCTCTAATAAGAACACGATTGCCACTATTGCACCCTTCCACCACGCAATGAATATTTGTGCCCCAGTTAATGCGCAGTACGCATCAATTGAAGCATTAAATTTGAACAGAGAATGGTTTGAGGTTGAAATGAAAAATGTAATTGCTGCCAGACAACTGTGGATGGAATTTCTAGACCAGTTGAGTTTACCCTACGGAATTCCGCAGGGAGCTTATTATATTTGTTTTGACATAAGTCAATGTCAGAAACCAGCTCATCAAGTTTCTAAAGATTTAAGAAGCGACCACCAACTCATCATTAATTCTGTTGATGATAAATATCTTAGAGGCTCCTTCATGCAAGATTTAGATGTTTTGAAAAGTGGTTTGAATAGATTCAAATCATACTTGAGGTAACATCTTTTTTATGGTTTCCAAAGATCACAAATCGCTTGTCGAAGTTACCAACTTGAGTGTTAAATTTCGCACTAAGGATCTTGTTATTTCGGCTGTTGATAATATTTCTTTTTCCATTCAAAAGAGTGAAATATTTGCTCTTGTTGGAGAATCAGGTTCTGGTAAGTCTGTAACTGCACTTTCACTCCTCAGACTAAACGAGCTTTCAAATGGGTACATAAGCTCAGGAAAAATCATTTTTTCTCCTTCTGATGACATACAATATGATTTGTCCTCTGCAGATAACAAACTAATGCAGGAAGTACGTGGTAATGAAATTTCAATGATTTTTCAAGAACCCATGACTTCACTTAATCCCTCTCTTTCTATAGGAACCCAGATCTCTGAAGTTTTTGTAGAACATCAGAAACTAAGTCACACTGAATCCAAGATCAAAACTTTTGAGATGTTGAAGAAAGTTAGAATTCCTGAGCCCGAAAAGCAATACAACCTATATCCGCACCAATTTTCTGGTGGGATGAGACAACGTGTAATGATTGCTATGGCACTTTCTTGTAAACCCAAATTGTTGATAGCAGACGAACCAACTACTGCACTTGACGTTACAATCCAGAAACAGATTTTGAACTTGATTAAGGACTTGCAAGAAGAAATTGAGATGTCTGTGTTGTTCATAACCCATGACATGGGAATTGTCGCGGAGATTTCTGACAGGGTTGCAGTTATGTATAAAGGCAAAATTGTTGAATATGGAAAAACTTCAGAAATTTTTCAAATGCCCAAAGATGCCTATACTAGAAGGCTTATAAATAGTGTCCCTAGATTAGGATCAATGCGTGGTAAAAATGAACCCGAAAAGTTTGATATTCTTTAGATTTACACTCCAAATTCTTACTAACTTACCGTGATATCTCCCCTGCTAAAAGTCGCAAACCTAACTACTTACTTTAATATTACCTCCGGTATTTTAGGGAAGACCACACATATTTTACCTGCAGTAGATGATGTGAGTTTTGGAATTGATAGTTCACAAACACTCTCGCTTGTAGGTGAATCTGGTTGCGGCAAATCAACTGTTGCGAGATCAATCCTAAGATTGATTCCTCCAAAATCAGGTAAGATCCTTTTTAAAGGCGTAGATGTTCTCAATGCTTCCAACAAGGAAATGTTCTCTGTTCGTTCAAACATGCAGATGATTTTTCAGGACCCATTCTCTAGCTTAGATCCAAGAATGTCTGTAGCCAACGCTA
>AGAU01000047.1 GCA_000224765.2 SAR324 cluster bacterium JCVI-SC AAA005
CCCCCAGAATACTCATTGAGTCTCAGTATTGACATTGCAGTAACTGATTTCCGGAAGCCAGATTCACCAACTAGAGCTAATGTCTCTTTGTCTTTGATAAAAAACTAACGCCTCTGACAGCTTCAAACAAATGTTGTTGAAGGGCAAATTGAACACAAAGGTTTTCTATTTTAATAATGTCCGAATCGTGCATTCAATTTAAAGTATATAAGACCAAAATTATTTAATTTCTGGAATCTAAAGCAACCAGATTCAAGAAAATCAAAAAATCAATAAGATTTATAGGGTAGAAATTTACCGCTCATATTTATATTAACTCTGTCTCCATTCGGATCATGTTGTCGATCAATTTTCATTTCAAAATCAATTGCGCTCATGATACCGTCACCGAACTCTTCTTCTATCAGTGATTTAATACTAACACAAAAACTTGGGTTATCTCATAGAATCTATAAATCAAAGGATCTGTTGGAATCTCGGATGCCAGAGAACCTCTGTGCGGGACCGATGTAAGGAGTGCTATCTCTTCATCTGTAAATGAAATCCCAATAGCGTTACTGCCTTTCTTTACTTGATCCTCACTCAAAGAAAGTTGACCAAGAAATGCACAAGCAGTCCACTCCTTAGACTGACCAATTGCATCGGCTACGTCTGCCCATTTGAACCGATTAACTCTTTTTGCATTTAGTATTTTGTTGGTAATTTCTTCACGACTCATTTTTTT
>AGAU01000046.1 GCA_000224765.2 SAR324 cluster bacterium JCVI-SC AAA005
GGGATTGGTTGATGGATGGAACGTCATTGTGCTTCTAGGTATATCAGTCAATCGGGTAGACTTGGAGGACAGCGGGAGGGGAAAGTGTATTACTGGAAAGTATTGTAAGCAGTTGATGGACTACACCATCGCAGAAATCAAATCACGAATTCCAGCATCAGGAGAGGTAATGACGAAGGCAGAACAGTTTGACAAAGCATGGCGGCTAGCATTCAAAGAAAAGGATTTCTCTCTCGTTGACGAAATTTATCATCCTGATTACAAGGCCTTAGATGCCTATTAAGGCAGTAGTATCAACAGTTCGTGATCTTATTATCGCCACAACACCAAGGGTGCTTTTTGAAGATGAAGACTTTCTTCGTATTCACAGATACAACAAACATAAAGATGCAGATATATTTGCTTCAAATACAACATCTATCACCTATAAAGATGGGAAAATTATAACTCAGGAATCTGTAATTGAAGAATTAGATTATGACCCCAGCGCAGGCCAAGACTGGAACTGGAAAGACTACGAGTGGTAACTAAGCAGTTGGCTGGCTATGAAGTCGCAGAAATCAGATCACGGATACTAGTTTAAGGAAGAGGAGCTATAGCAAATGCGCTGAAGGGTAAAACTCTAACTACCCTGACTGTTATTTTACCAAATGAAGAAGTTGCGGCAGTGTGGGTGGATACTGTGAGCGGCCATCTTGAATTCATGCAGGAGAAGAGTTATCAGGATGGTCCGCTAAAACTAATTCCGTACTTTGTATCTTCGGGTCCTGAATGGAAAGAAGGCGGCTCATTTCTTGATGGAAAGATGCCTGAGAAAACCGGGAGAGTAGTCATGACACTGGTTGAAATTTATGAAACGGATGAAGGCCTATATCACCACTGGATTGAATCGAAGGAAACACATCTACTTTTTGAATCTTGGTTAAAGGAAATTGGAGGAGAAGCTCAAATCCACAGTTTCCAGAAAATCATCCAGAGCCTTTGGGATTGACAAGATGAGCAGTTCCTAACGACTTTTCAAGTGACCGGAAAGGCTTAGTGGTTTGAAGAATTTGTGCAGAGGGGAGTCGCATCATGGAGATTTCGCTCTTGGCAAAAGTTTTAGACAGAGATTGCGAGATTGTTCTTCAAATCAGATCATTCTCCCCTTGGCTCATTCATTACAAGTCCTTCGAGCATATACAAATCAAATCCTGAGGCATCTTCTTTATCAATTTGCTCCTTTTCATTGAGGCTTAGTTCAAGAATTTTTCCTTCAAATTCTCCGTAACCATCGAACCACATTACGCAAATTGTCGAACCTGCAGTTATCTCGCACCGTGAATGTCCTTCAAATCCAGAAAGAGGGTTTTTTTCAGAAATCCAATTGAATCTGGCAACAATACTCCCACTCAAATTATCGTCCAAAATCGTTAAACCAAATTCACTTTCACTTCTTCCTTTGAAACCAAAACCTTCTCCGAAAATTGAAACTTCTCCAAAGCGTTTAATTGTGTGAAAGTGTGTTCTTTTTCCTGAATCCTTCCAGCTTTTACCGTACTCAGCAGAGACCATTTTGTACCAACCTTCGACTGGAATTCTCTGAGCTATTGCAGGTGATCCGAGCAACAACATACTAAGCAATATTGTAATAGCCTTTTTCACTATATTCCTCACTTAAAGATAATTTTTTTACAATATTTGGTGAAAGCACATACTTACAAACTCTCTTCTACTGAGATGGTAGACAAACTTTTCCACTTCAGGTTTCTGAAGTCAAGTTACAGAAATTAAGCGGCCAGCCTCAGGGTTATGATTGGCTAAACCTAGAGATGTGGACTATCACTAAATATGATTTAAAGTAGGATTCAACAGAGAGCAAACGCTTTGTAGTCAATACTTTGAGATGCTAATGCGCAGAAGCTGTCTTTCCCGGTAATGGTTAGCTTCATTGGAAGTGAGGCCAAATCATAGATAAATGTATGAGGAATAGATATGACAAAAGCAGAAGAATTCGATAAAGCACGTCGACTTGCTTACAATGGAGATTTCTCATTAGTAGAGAAGTTATATCATCCTGATTGTAAGCACTTCGATCATAGAGCGGGGTTAGAAGTTAATTTAGATATGCAGAGTGCATTAATGACTGCATATGAAAACACAACTTTTGGTCCATATAGGGTTATCTATGAAAATGAAGATTTTTTATGTATACAGCGTTATGGTAGAAACAGACTTACAAGAGAAATTTTATATATGACCTTGATTTCTGGTGTTAATTATAGAGATGAAAAAATAGTTCGACATGAAACTGCTATTGAATATTTAGATTACGATCCTAGCGAAGGCCAAGACTGGAACTGGGAAGACTATGAGTGAGCAAGCGGGGACACCTTCACCCTCTCAAGACTTGAATGGTGGGGCTTGGTGGGTTGAAAAATTTCTGCAGAGATGGGAAATCGCATCACGTAAATATTGCTCAAGGTAATGTCAGCTTAAGGACTTACGAACAGATAATTTGCCTAGGCTAGTGTAATTAGACAAAAACTTTCTCCAGTGACTGAATCAAGCACTCCTTTTCTCAAGATTATCAATCATGATTTGTAGTCTGTCATATAGCCCAGCCTCTGGGAATCGGTGCTGTATGCAACCATTGTCTCGGAGCCAACTCATCTTGTTATTCGTAAACACCTCAGCCTGAGGTTCAAAGTCTGAAGAATTATCAAATGATCCAGTCACAATTAATTTAAAGCCTTCAAATACATCTGCCGCATAATAGAGTTTGGTACTGCATTGTTGGCAAAAAAACAGTCTCATCGGCATCCCACTTCCACCTAAAAAATCATATTGTCCCATTTTTCGTTCAAAAAGGACTTCATCATCTCCAAAAATGGTATAGAAAGTCATTGTTCCACTTAACCTCCTGCAGCGCTGACAATGACATTGAGTAACAAGTAGAGGATCATAATCTGTTCTGAACTTTACTTGTCCACAATGACAACCGCCTTGGTGCTTAATCATAAACTCTCGTAGTTGAAGTATTATTGTTTGTTACCAAATAAGAAGCATCGACGTATCCCGCCATAGGCATTTGAAGTCAAGGCACAGAAGCTAATGAAATAATATATATTATATCAAAATCATCCTTATCCAGCCAATACTCAGCTTGATTCACAGTCAAAGCAAGCCCATCAAAACAACCGAAAAAAGCGATTCTGGAGCCTCTCAGAGGTACTCCAGCAGCAAGATTGAATAACCTGCCAGACTAGATTACAAGCAGCCTTCTTGATTTGGGATGATGCTCTCCGATGTGCTGAAACTAGAGATGTCATTTAATGAAATCATCAGGAATTCCTACCCCCCTGAGGTAGAATCCCTGCTGATTTCATTTCATATGGTGACTAAATGATGGGAGGAGAAATGAAGGATCTTAGAATTTGTTGCCAAAAAATAGCTGACCACCAGCGGTAGTGCGTACCTCTTCCTTTGTGGAATCCCCATCGTACTCGAATCCTGAGGCGAGAGCGTACAATGAGAGTCCAAGTCCAAAGGTTCCAAAACGATAAACGATTGGAAGTGCAACTCCAAAAGTTGAACCTGTCTCGCTGTATTCTTCTCGTACCTCAGGGGTAATGTCTGCAGTTGGGACATTCGTTGAGAAGTAAAGTGATCTTGTTAATGAGACTTTGTTTGCAATCCCAATTCTCAATTGGGGTATGATTTCAATTGAGTCTGTGATGCGCCCTTCGTATCCGACCAGCCCTAATAGCCCGCTGCCTTCCAATTCATGAGTCTTTAATTTCAAACTCATATCAAAATTAGCTGACCCATCGGGTGTGGTAAAGGTTCTGGTAATTCTCTCAGATTCCCCCTCCAGCTTATAGGCTTGATAACCGACACCAACAACCATGTTTGAATCGAATTTGTATTGGTAACTGATCACAAAAAGACCGCCTGATAATTCATGATCTAGCTGTCCAGAGTATTCCTTTACAATCTCATCATCACTCTTGAGATTGTACACACCATTCAGACCTCCAATTTCAAAGATAATCTGATGTCTTCGCTCTTTTGCTGCTGAAGTATCTGCACTCACTGCTTGCTTCGGTTCCTCAACTTGCTTTAATTTCTCAACCGCTGTTTTCTCTTCAGACTCTTCTTCGTCATCATCAAATACTCCAAAGGTTACGATATCTAGATACTCCTTGAAAGTGCTCTTCTCCTTTGTTTCCTTTACTTCTTTAGAGACTGAAGCAGCTTGAGTTTCTTTCTGCTGATCACCAGAACTCACTTCCGATTGGGAGGGTGTTTCAATAGTTGGGTTTGATTCTGTATCTTGGTCCAGATCTTCTTCGAAGGTGATTGATTCATCTCTACAAATCTGTTTGATCTCTGCCTTGGAGAATCCAAGTTCTATGAACTGAAGTATTTCTGTCTTGGAGCACTCTGCCAAAAGAGAACTACTGAAAAAGAATGTTAGAATCAAAGTCAGAGTAAAATGCTTGATCATGTTGTCGCCTCATTTGTTTTATTTAATTGCACCTTATCTCACTTCCAAATGTTTTGGTCAATATTTCAAACAAGGCGTCAGATCATTCAATTTTAAAATCGTTCAATAATCTAGCTTTCTGAGGATACGGTTTCCCAGCATGTAAGATACTAATTCGATTCTCACCAGTAATTGTAACATATATATAATTAGATTTGATGCCCCCACTCTCGACGGAAGTGGTAAGAACCATGAAAATCGTCAAACGCTGGCCACTATTGATCATTTAAATCCCCTTCTGTAAGCGAGACTATGCTAACGATCCACAGCGATCCAAACACACTCATCAATATGGATTGAAGGCTTGATTGACAGAAAGGTGCTGACGTACTCTGCAGAATAGTTAACACCGAATAAAGCTTATCAAGAAGAGAATGCTCATGCTTGGTTAGCTATTAAAATCAAGTAGGGAACTAATGCGATTGCGAAGGAAATTGCCTCTTTCAGGCCGATTCAAGGCATAGAAATGTAGATGTCGTTGATAGTTGGGGCGTGTTCTGGAGCAATTAATTTATTCAGCGCAAAGTTATCATTAACTCAAATGATTTGATAATCAAATTTTTTTGTGAAGTTTTGGTGCATTATGATGAGGAAAAAGTTTTTGACTTGCTAAGGAATAATTTCTCTCAAAAAGCGGTTGGTCTATATCTAACGTCTTTTGCTAAGTTTATTTGGTTGGGGGGCTGGATTAACTGAACCGTGACCGCACCTTTGTTTTGATCATCATAGGAGCAGTCTTCAAGCGCAAAAGTTTAATGCAAGAGTTTAAGGTTTCTTCTTTGAAATTGCTCTGGCCTAGGTATGCGCTAAGCGTCTGGGGGGCGTGTAGTCGCTGGTTCAAATCCCTTTTAAATTCATACTTTACTATCTGCTCATAAGCTGCCACCTAGCTTATTCACTAAAGTTAAGCGGGTAATCGTGATTTCAATTTTAAATTTATTGCCACTCACCAACTGCATGACCTTGGGTTGATTTGCTCAAACTGCTGTCAGGCTAAAACTCTCCAAGTTTTTCAAGTGAGAGCACACACACGATCTTTTCTTTGTTCCAGTAGTCACGCTTCGAAAATCTGATAATGATCTTGCTACAAAATTCTTTCAGACTTCCCTCTACACTCTGACATACCCTGACCTTGAAAGTTTCATTCTCCATTTTTGACATAATTTGATAGCCAATTTTTTCTTCGTCCCCACCTGGGTAGGGATAGTTTGCATCAATGCAACCTCTCATTTTTGTTCTGCTTAAAAAGACTGCAGCCACGCTGTCATCCCCATTTAGTTCTGTCATCAGTTGCGCAAAGCAACCAGGAGGAATAAGATCTTCCTTTGTCTGAAATTGACCCTGCTTTACAAAGTACTCTCTGGTTGTTGAGCTTTTTGAACATGGATTTGGGTTTAATTCCCCGTTTTTCTGTTGAGCGTTGGTTTCTTGAGTCAATATCAGGAGTAAATATAGAGAGCAGGTGGCTTGAAAAGGCAAGTATTTCATTTTTTGTCAACACTTTTATTAACTGACAACAAACTTTAATAGTTCCAAGATAGTAAATATAGCAATTTTCATTAAAAGAACATTCAGTAATTTTACTACAACATGCCTGTTGATTTAATTTAACACCAAGTTAAATATTGGCATTTATATTTTCTCTACAGACATAATTCTGATTCTTTTCTTAATCAAAAGATTTATCTGAGTCAAAAATATGAAACCATTCTAGGACGTCAATTACTTAAAAAATTGCTTTAGCAGAATTAAGTATCGGTTTTAATGGTTCTCTCGTGTCTTGTTTTGCTTCTGGTGGAGGCTTTAGCGGCCGATTACTATGCTACGTTTTTCTAGAGCCAGATACTCCAGTTTATGAATTTAACGATGTTAGCAATTCCTCTGATTTAGATTATAGTTTAGAAGTCAGTGACAATATAACAGTTGAAAAAGAGTCAGATATTTCCATTGATGAAGCCGAAAACTCTATTGATTCCTCTGATGCAGATTCAGTTAAAAGTTCAGAGGCCGGTGATACTATCACAGTTTAAGGAGAATCTGACACCTCTGTTGATGATCCTAAAGATGTTAGCAATTCTTTCAAAGCAGATTTGGTAGTTGATACTACTAAAAGTAATTATAGTATCTTAGAAAACTTTGGTGACTCATTGGCATTCGACGATGTTCTCAAGATGCTCGATCCAGGTGTAGTAGTAAATCGAAATAGTCAAAATTCAGTGAGTGTTTAAAGACGCTACTGTACACATCTGGCTTACGTCATTGGTAACAACTATATTTGTGTTTGTCACAAAAGTCATTTTGATAAGGTTGGGAAGGTTCTGCAGGATCTATCTTCTACCCCTCTTTAATACTACTCTGTGATAGTAGACGGTAACAGTATCCTGATTAAGTTTTAATATTTATTCTGACTTAAATTAAAAATTTTGAAGACTTATAATTAATTAAAATATTTATTTTTTTTAATTCTTTAGTCAAAAAATTAGCTGAGAATCACTTAATTTATTGAATTTAAAATTCTCCAAACTTTCAACTGAGTCTATTCAAGTGATTAAAACACTTTGAACCACTTAAATCTTGCATCTGTTATCAAAATTAAAAAAGGATTCATGTAGTTTGGAAAAGATAATAAAACCATCCTATTTATTGGAATCAGAGTATTTTGTATAGTTGTAAACTGTGATGCAAGCGCTTGCTGTTCAATAATATTTTTTTGAATATGAGTCAAGTTGGGTGGAGCCAATTTCCTAGCACTACCTGTTTTATCAGGGTTTGATCGTATCTATGCCAGCAGGTTTCAAGCTCGTCACCTGTGGTCAGCCAATCCTACACTACTATGCCCAAAAGAAATTCTGATAGTAATTCCAGTTGGGAATAATCTAGAGTTACTCTGTGATGAAGTGCGACCGCAATCAGCTTTGCCATCTTGGGCAAATCAATAATAAAAAATCAAAATCTGGTTGTAATTCTTTTTTTATATGAATCTCTTTTGGTTGTCTCATGAGTGAGCAAGTATAAGAACTTTAAAATCGATATTTTTAATATGATGATTGAGAAAGTAAATTATCATAATGAAAATTAATCCCCGAAATTTTGATTGAAGTATCTAAAAAATCAAAAAATTAAATTTTACTGAAAAGTTTTTCAATCACTTTTTCAAAAACGGTTCTTACCTTGAAAATAGTGGAGGTGAGTAAATTCAATATTTTTTACTCTCTTTTTACTTAAAGTAACAATTCCCAATGATAGAAATAGTTTTATCAAATAAAACTAAAAGGTAGAGATTAGTATTTTTGGGGAAAAAATGTGCCAAAGTGGTTCATAAGAATTTTTAATACCAGTATATATCCAAGTTAGTTGCTGATTTAAATCTAACAACCGAACCCTTTTACAAAATACCTTCCGAACCTGTAGTACCCTAATTTGTAGCTTAAATCTACATATATCCATCCAAATTTTGCTATCGATCTTTTAATAAAGAATATACTTAATAAGTGATGGTAAACACCTATATTGACACCGCAAGATTGAGGATTTATGAGAAAAAATCCAAGTATGGGCTTTGCATCTAAGATAATAGAAATTATTTCTGAAAATGCTGCTGAAATTTACTCAAAATAGAGATGTTTGAATGGCAGTAGATGAACTCACGGGACCAAAAAAAGCAGCTATACTTCTACTTGCAGTAGGGAAAGAGGGAGCTGCTGAAGTTATGAAAAATCTTGAAGAAGCAAAGATTCAGTAAGTCAGTTTTTACATGACCCGCTTTAACGATATTTCCTCTGAGGAATTGGACCAGGTTCTAGAAGAATTCTATCGTCAGTCAGTAATGAGTGATGGTGGTGGTGACTTAATGGTGTCACCTGACTTCATTAAAAATGCTCTGGCTACAGCCCTTGGACCTGAAAAAGCCAAGGAACTCAATGCAGCAATGAGCTCCCAAACAGATGATATGGGCTTGGAGGCTCTTAATTACATCGATTCCATTATTATTGCTAACTACATACGAACGGAACATCCACAGACCATCAATTGATTATTTCATATCTAACCGATATCGATCAGGCTGCTGCTGTGTTGAGATCTCTACCAGAAAATTTGCAGGCTGACGTCAATTATAGTAGTGCTTCACTGGACAGCATAGCACCTGGAGTCGTCTACGAACTCAATGAAGTTTTGACTGATGAGATGAAGCAAGTTGGCAGCATGGTCACCAAAGTGGGGGGCGTAGCTCCAGTAGCCGAAATCCTAAATGCCATTGATAAAGCTTCCGAAACTAGGATTCTTTCGAAAATGGAGAGTCGAACCCTGATTTGGCAGAGCAGATTCGTGAACTAATGTTTACTTTCGAAGACTTGATATTGATTGATAGCAAGCAGATGCAGACGGTACTGAAAGATGTTGATAAGGCTGATTAACAATGACGCTAAAAACTGCCAGTGATGCATTAAGGGAACTAATTCTGAGTTCGATGTCAACTAGAACTACTGAGATGTTGTATGATGATCTTGAGAATATAGGGCCTGTCAAGGTGGCAGATGTGAAAGGGGCTCAGCAGAAAATCATCAAAGTCGTCAAAAAACTTAAAGAGGTGGGCCAACTTATAATGGCTGGGGCTGGCGACGACGTAGTTTGAGGTCTTCTAATCAAGTGAGGGCCAACTGAAATGGCCCTTTTACTCTTGCAAATTCCTCATTTGATTAGACCTTCACCCAAATACTTCCTCTTTTTGCTGATTGTACCATCGCTTGGACAATTTCAATCGAGTGACAACCGTCTTCAACGCTTGGATACCAACCAGCCAGTTCGTCCGGACGATTTCCTTCATTCATTGCAGTTATAGTATCGCCCAGATCACGGTAAAGATTGGCAAAAGCCATCACCATACCTTCGGGATGCCCTAATGTAATTCGGTTGGCTCGTTGAGCGGCTTTGGATAAATGATTCCCACCACGCTCTAAAAGTTGTGTTGGTTGATTGAGTGGAGTCCAAAACAATTGATTGGGTTGCTCCTGAGTCCAGCGAAGTCCACCTGTTTCCCCAAAAACTTGAAGAGTAAGTCCATGTGTTCTACCAATAGCCAGCCCACTCGTCCACAAACGCCCGATTGTTCCATGGCGCATTCTAAAGGCTGAAAGATTATCATCTTCCAGTTGACGGCTCTTAATCCCATGTCCAAAATCACTTGATACGGATACGACTTTTTGACCTGTCACAAAGCAAGCCATGTGAAGAGCATGTATTCCACAATCCACGGTTACTGCGGCCATGCCGGCTTGGGTAGGATCAAATCGCCAACGAACTCTTGGATTCTCAGCGTCCTTTGCATCAGCCATAAATCCACCTGCAAACTCAGCAACCACTACCCGAATCGCTCCCAAATCACCAATGTCCACCATAGATCGCATTTGGCGCACCATTGGGTATCCAGTGTATCCGTAATTAACTGCGCAAATCTGCCCTGTCTTTTTGGATACTTCCACCAGATCCTTTGCTTCTTCAACAGTCATCGTCATTGGTTTTTCACAAAGGACATGGAAACCCGCCTCCATGAATGCTTTTGATATCGTATGATGTGTAACATTCGGAGTAGCAACTGTAACCAGATGTAAGCGTTCATCCCTGTTTTTCTCCTTTTCCAACATTTCCTGCCAGTCACTGTAGGATCTGTCTTTATCGAGGCCCTGTGCCATACCAAATTCAACAGCCCTTTTCGGATCAATATCCATTGCGCCAGCAACGAATTGAAATTTGCCATCTATCACAGATCCAGCCCTATGAGCGAAGCCGATTTGACTTCCTTCTCCACCCCCCACCAAACCCCAGCCTAACTTTTTCAATTTTAATCCCTAGAATAAGTAAACAAACGAGCCAGCTAGATGCAAAGATTAGCTCAAATTTCAGTCAACGAAGTGATTTTTCAAAATTACACAAGCCTGACGAGGGTAAATTCAACAGCACCATGTTCAAGTTTAGGATATTTTCAATCTAGACAAAGAAATGACTTTGTCCTTCTACTTCTAATTCCTGCGAACTGTTCGTAGATTTGTAAATGATTTCAGGGAGAAACTTAGATGGCAGTTTATATGTTGTCGATGATGACAATCAACGATCCTGATATTTATTGACAATATACAGATCTAACTCCACGATTGTTAAAAATATGGTGGTAGATTTTTGACGAGAGGTTAGCCAGTCATTTGTTTAAAAGGTGAGAAATACTCTGCAAGGTTGGTAATACTTGAGTTTCCATGTAAAGAAAAAGCAGAAGCTAGGTTTGCAGATCCTGTCTATCAGGAAGCGGTTACTTTCAAGCAGGCAACTTCGGTGATGTAGTAATTACTGATTCAGGAAGATGGCGAAAATACTGTGGATCCTGATCCAAAACCCTAAATCGATTTTCAGTGAACACACCATTGAGGCTTTGTTTGGGAATCAGCAGACTGGATCATAGAACCTTCCAATGAAAATAACTGAACTAGGTCCAGACCATCCAAACTGATTTTGGCAGATAATTTTACATCACTTGAGTGTGTGGGTGATTCCCTATCGTTGGGAGATATTTGCACGGCTGTTCTGAAAATTCGTAGTGCTGCTCTGATGAGAAAATTTTGGTCGTGACAGGTATCCTGAATTTCTTTCAGAACCTCCCTAATTTCAATTTGGTGGGTGTTTTTTTCTATTTGGCTTTCTTTAGGAAGATTGACCTTTTCGGCTGCAAAATTGTTGAAAGGTAAGAGTGACAAGCTTGAAATGATAAGGAGCCTTTTCATTTTTGATTCTCTGGTGCGATTTGGTGATTTGCCCCCCGCAGGCTGCCGTTCATCACCAATGCCAAGAATCTTTTATCTGGCTCGATTTGTTAGACTTTTACTTTTTTTCTTTTCTGTGTGTCTAATTTCAAGGATTCAAGTGTCGGTTCAATGGTTCCAATCACTTCTGCTTGTTCAGAAGCAGTATTCGCTGGCATTCTCAGTGGACACTTAAAAAGGAAAATATCAGCAGACCATCTGATGCATCATGAAAATGAATGAACCCTTTTCCATTGAAGTGAAAATTGGTTGGTCTCACTTCGCTTAAAATTTCATAACTTCTCAAGAAATTGAGCAGCATAGCCAAGGTTTCAATTGCCTCATTTCTCCTAGCTCGATGATAGTTAAAATAGCCAGTTATGTTAAATATATAGATGCTCCCATAGCCTAGTCCATAGGACGCACTGAACCAATGTTCCATTGATTACGGTTATAAAGCGGTTGCTCAATTGAAAAATCTGGGCTTTCAGGGTTGACTCCAACCTGCTGAAGAATGTGACTAAGAGCGACCTCAGCTGCCCTTTGGTTTCCATCCTGAGCTTTAAGGGTAATCCCCAATCCCAATTCATGTATTCCTGCAGCAAACACCCCTTCTGCTCCCGTTTTACAGACAACACTTCCCCCAAAAGCTTTCATCACTTTTGTACAGTGTCGATTTGTTCCTGCCACATAAAAGGGCTCGGCAACCATTGCAGATCGTAATTTCTCACATGCCCCCTGGTGTTCTTTGGTAAGTTGATCTCCCGTGACAAATCGGGCAAATCCTTTCGCAATTGCTTTCAGGGGGACTCCCCAGGTTGGTATGGAACAGCCGTCGATTCCCATAGGAGCATCTCTTAGATCGAGTTCCATCATATACTGAAGTGTAGAGCGAATTTCTTGCTGAATCGGATGGTCCGGATGAATATATCCATTTGAATCAAGTTGGCGCTGCCTTGCCAATGTAAGAAACCCTATGTGCTTTCCCGAACAGTTGTTATGGAGTGCGAACGGGTAACTCCCAGCTCTTGCAAGGTCATGAGCGGATTCTTCATGGCTCGGCCAATGACTTCCGCATTCTAAATCATCAACTCCGCAGCCAATACGTTTCAACCATGAGGAAACTACCCTTAAGTGAGCTGATTCCCCACCATGGGAGGAGCAAGCCATCGCTAACTCTGCACTACTCATTTGGAATCGTTCTTCAGCTCCACTCAGTATCAGTGGGATCGCTTGAAGTGGTTTCACTGCAGAACGTGGGAAGGTAAGAAAGTCAATATCGCCCCAACTCTCGACAACCTTACCTGATGAATCAGATACGACTGCATGAACGAGATGCAGACTTTCCTGGAATCCACCTCGCTGAACCTCAATTTTGAGGGGATCTTTGATCAGCATACTCTGCTCTGACTTTACTTGATTGAAGTATTCAAATTGTCTATGAATGATAGAGACTTTCTGAATTCATTGGTCAAATATCATTAAATTGATCTGTTTGATCCAGACAAATTGGGAATCCTCTACAATTTTTTTAAAATTTTATAAAATTAATTAAATATTCAAATTTATAAATCAAATATATTATAATCCACGAACTTAACTTCATTCCCAAAAGACCCAAAAATGGAAACCTCAGCCAAAACCCTATCATCTCCAAGATTAAATGAAGCGGCCCCAGCTTTGGAAGCCCCAACCACAGGTGTTGTAAGAAACTAAGTGGTTATCCGTGGAAATGGTTAGTTCTTTTTTCACACCCTGCATACTTTACTCCAGTCTGCATATCCGAATTTATTGGATTTGCTAAGCGGCATACAGCCTTTCAGAAGATGACCACGGTGCTACTCGGACTTTCGATCGATAGCCATTACAGTCAAATTGCTTGGATCCGCAACATCAAGGAGAAATTTAGATTGAAGATCCTATTTCCAATTATCGTTGATTTAAAAATGGATGTTGCAAGAGCTTACAGGATTAATCACACATGTATGGCAGATACAACAGCCTACGCGTGACATTTATCATACATCTACAAAGAATCATGAGAGCAATGGTTTATTAGGCGATGAGTAATGGAAGATCCATTGATGAAATATTCAATCTAGTGACTACTTTACAGACTTCTGACTCAATTAAGGTGGCAAGCCCAGAAGTTTGGCAGCCACTTGACAAAGTGATCACACTTCACCCTGCAACTACAGAAGCTGCAGAGGCCCGAATCAATAAAGGCTATGAATGTACAGATTGGTATTTCTGCAAAAAAGTTGCTTGAAATTAAGGCCCAGCAATAGTGGTTGGACCTTTTTACATTGATTCAATCAATTAGTTCAGTAAGTTGGATTAACCGCTTTCAAAGCCAATTAATACATTCGCTACATTCTGGCCCACCATTTCGAGTGCATATCCCCCTTCCAAAACAAAGACTGTAGGTAGATTTAATTTAGACAATTGTATTCCACAACGTAAATAGTCGTCAGTTTCCAAGCAAAAAAAACTGATTGGATCCTCTTTGTAGGTATCGACTCCCAGAGACACGATAAGTGCCGCAGAGTTAAACTTTTGAATTTGACGGATTGCCTCTTCTAAACTTTGAGCCCATGAACTATATGTGGTTCCTGGGGGCATTGGATAATTGAAGTTACTACCCTCTCCCTCCATTTTCCCGGCTTCATCAGTATATCCAGAATAGTAAGGGTATGAGTCCTCTGGCTGTCCATGTAATGAGGCAAAGAGAACATCCCCTCGCCCATAAAAAATATCCTGGGTTCCATTCCCATGATGAAAATCAATGTCTAATATGGCGACTTTTTCTGCCCCTTGATCTATAAACAATTGTGCTACGACGGCTGCGTTATTCAGGAAACAATACCCACCGAACAGATCTCTACTTGCGTGATGACCGGGTGGCCTACACAACGCCAAACTAGCAGCATCTCCATTTGCAACGACTTTTTGGGCTTGCTTAGCAGTCATATAGGAGGTCTTGACAGCTTCCCAAGTTCCTGAGTTGATTGAAGTGTCATTGCCAGAACTGTAAAAGCCAGCCTTTCCATCTATATGTTTTGGACACCGCTGTTGCATCCTACGAACGGGAAAATTTCCTGCCATCAGATCACCTTTGAAGCCAGCAGCTAGCCACTCTTCCCAAGCTGTCTCAAGGAACTCCAAGTAATCTGCAGAATGAATTTTTAGGACAGGTTCAACATCCCAGAAATCATCACACTTGATACCGGTGAAACCAACCTCCTCAAGATGATCTATGATCAAATCAATTCTTTCTGGATTTTCAAAAGGTGTGACCATCTGCCCACGATGAAACTCAGCTTGAGGGAAGTGGAGTTTATGTGAGCCCGAATAAATAAATTTCATCGGTAATTTTTTTTAGTTTCTTGAATTGTCTGACGCTTCCAAGACCTTTAGCCATTGGATTGGGAGGCTAGTAGCCGAACTGAGGGGAATCTACTGGGCGATTCGCCGTAAATTTGTTTGAACAGGTTTATAAAATGAGCACAGTCTGAAAAGCCGCAGTCGAAGGCAATCCAAGATATGTTCAAATTGGTGTTCAATAAGTACCAACGTGATCTCTTGATTCGAAGCTGCCTCCAAAACTTTGCAGGTGAAACATGCGCATGTTTTTGAAAAGCTCGTTCCAGTTGGCGTTGGCTACAGCTAAGCTACTTGGCTAAATCTTTGACACAAAAAGGGAATGTTAGATTTTTTTTCTTCATCAATTGAATTGCATCCTTAATTCTGAGATCCCGACAATAATCTAACTCATCGTAGGGGTGTCTTGGGGTGTGTAGATTTTCGCGATGCTGGTCCAGCATCATATAAGATAAACCCTTACGAGCCTGAATTTCACCAAGGTGATTCATCAGTATGCTTACTGCAAGGTCAATCGCTGCAGTACCTCCTGGGCAGGTGATCCGATTATGATCAATCACAAAAAGTTCATCTATAACAGGAACTAGATCTGGATAACGTTTAACAAATTGGTTGAGATATCTTCGGTGAACTACACATTTTTAATTTGTCACTATGCCTGCCTCTGCCAGGACAAAGACACCGACACACAAGCCCACCAATGAAATATTTAGTTCCTCTGCTTTTGTTAGAAATTCATAGATTTGCCTCGAAACAAATCGCATTAGGTCAGTTTGTCCTCCAAATACGACAATGTAATCGAATTCAGTTGGGTCACCATATACTACCCATGGAAGAATTGTAACTCCACAGCTGAAGGGGAATCGGTTCCATCGAAGGGCCATTTTCAACTTACAATAGACTTGATGGCTGTGATCAGCTGCATCAGCAGCATGACGCAGCGTATCCATGAAGCCCGCGAGGGGAAGAATCGTGAAGCCTGGAATTAAGACGAAACCAATCCGTAAGTCTGGTTGGATGAGCCTTCCATCGAGGTCATGGAAATTCTTATTATATTTTTCGAGTCCATTCTTACTGATCACTTTGTTAAAGGTTCAGAATGATCTTTAAAATATTTATAATCGAAAAATGTGATGATTTACAGTAATTGTCGTGATTCTTCAAATATGTGTCGTATTTTTGGTTGCTAAGTAGTGTTGAAATTCATAGGATTCCCCACCTCTTTTTCTCAGAACGAAATCAAGAATTCTGGGAAATGTTTAAACTCTTTCAAAAGGAGAGGCCATGAAGACTAGGTTTTTAAAATGGTGTTTGATGGCGGTTTCACTGTCAGCTATAACATTTGCAAGCGTTTATGCAGCAGACTGTGTCCATAAGGTTGGTGGTCTTGCGCCTCTTTCTGCACCAGGTTCGGTGACAGGTGGAGAGGCAATGCGAGATGCCATGCTATTGGCAGAAAGAGATGTGAATGCCTCTGGTGGAGTGTTGGGTTGTGATCTTGAAGTGGTGATCACTGACACAGAAGGGTTGCCTGAGAAAGCAACAGCGATGATGGAAAAACTGATAACCCAGGACGGTGTGGTCGCTGTGGGTGGTGGTTACCATAGTTCCGTGGGTGTAGCTTCCAAGGATGTTGCAAATGCTCGGGGTATTCCTGTTGTCTTTGCTGAAACTTGGAACGATACAATTACCGGGGATAAGCAAAAATATATCTTCCGTATTGCTCCCTTAAGTTCTTGGGCGTCTGGAGTCATATGGCAGTTTGCTGCCCAGGCACCAGGGGTGAAGAAGGTAGCTATCGTGACAGAGAATACAGATTACGGAATCCCTGCTGCCAAGGAGTGTGAGATGGGTCTTGGGTCCAAGGGAATAAGTTCAATTACCTTTGGAGTTGATATCGGAACCCAAGACTTCGCAGGCATCGTGGAGCGGGTGAAAGCTGAGAATCCTGATTATATCATTGTTCTGCTGACTGGTGAAGCTGGCTACAATTTTACTCAGCAGGCTGCTGATGCTGGAACAGGTCCCCAGGACATCATGTTCCACGCCAATCAAGCTGGATTAGAGAGCAAGGCATGGTGGGAGAATGTGCCAGATGGAAACATGGCTTTCATGGCTAGAATTGGGGTGCCAGAAACCATGTACAACGAAACTGCTCTGAAGTTTGCTCAGGATTACAAGACCAAGACGGGAAAAAGTGGTGTTGAAAGCTATGCACTTGAGGCCTATGATTCCATTGGCATTCTTGCACAAGCAATAAATGATGCAGGTTCCACCAACGGAGATGCGATTGTTAACTCTTTAGAGAAAATCACTTATGATGGAGTTCTTGGCAGAATTTACTTCCCCTATGGCTCAAAAAAGGATCCATCTGCAGATGGTAAGGGTGATGAATGGTGGCATCAATGGCCAGATGTTGCGATTACTATGGTTCAATATCAAGAAGATGGCGAACCCTCAAATACGATGACAATTGTTTTTCCGGAAGCCTACAAGACAGGTGATCCCGTTTACATAGACTAATGCTTTAAAAGTACGGCCCAGCACTTCAAGTGTTGGGCTCCTGCCTTCAAGATCCAAGAATTTATCTAAACTATGGAATTCGCCTCCATCTTTTGGTGGACAACCCTCTGGCTGCTATTCTGGGGGATTGTCGGTAGTATCGGAACTCGTAGGATCTATCTTAGCAAAGACCTCGACACTTCAAACGCAGTTTTGATGGGTTCCTTGATAGGAGCATCACTAGGTCCCATAGGTTTACTTATTCTCTGGTTAAAGACACCGGAAGCTAGCAAGAAGTTTATTATCCTGCCCTCCTTGTTGACAGTTGGCATTCTGATGACTGCCTTTGCCCTCGCTGATCCAGAAAATAACTGTGTTTCAAATAGCTCCTTTGTACTTTCCCAAATCACAAATGGACTCATCATTGGGATCATTTATGGTTTGATGGCACTCGGACTTACCCTCATTTTTTCAATTCTTGGGGTCGTCAGCTTCTCTCATGGTGAATTCTACATGATTGGAGGAATGATCACCTACTACGTCACGGTAGTTTGGTTTCCGGGCATTCCACCAGTATTGGGGATTATGATTGCATGCGTTGCCACCTTTATTCTGGGTGCAGTGTTTGAACGCTTGTTTCTGACGCCTATGTATGATGGTCGCATTGAGAGACCAGTTGAGTATGGGATACTGGTCACTTTCGGGCTGGCTTTTACATTAATGTATTTTGTTCAGGCAGTTGCTGGCTCAAACCCTGTCAAGGCTAAACGTTTTTTTGATTTTCCAAGGATCCGCTTGCCTTCAAAAGAAGATCCCTGGCTGATCAAGACCAGCAGAGGAAACATGGAGTTGTTCGACACAATTTCGATCTCTAATCCTCGCTTTATTGCTGCAGTCATTTCTATCTTAGTTCTCCTAGGTCTCTTATTCTTTCTATATAAAACTTGGACCGGCAAGGCGCTGAGGGCAGTTAGCCAGGATCGCGAGGCTGCAGCGATTGCTGGAATCAATCCTCATCGAATGAACATGTTGGCCTTTGCAATGGGGGGGATGATTGCTGCTTTGTCTGGAGCGACCTTGGTGCAAGCTTTCTCATGGTTGCCACACGTCGGTTTGATTCCAGCAATGCGCTCCTTTGTGATTGTGGTGCTGGGTGGTTTGGGTTCATTACCCGGTGCGTTTTTCGGCGGGATCATTATTGGCTTGGTGGAAGCGGCTGGAACGGGTTGCGTGCCTGATCCCCAAAAGGCCTCTTCATACATTCCTGCCTATGGCATGATTGTACTCACCCTCACCCTACTTTTGAGGCCAACGGGTCTGATGGGGCGTCGTTTCGCAAGTGGAACTCACGGTAAACTATGACTAAAATCAAAGTCCTGTGGTTAATCTGTTTCGGAATAGTAGGGTTTTTCTTGGCCTTCCCCTTTATTTATGGTGGTCGTGATTACGAATACATCATGCACATCTGCATCACTGCCTTCTTCTACGCAATCTTGGCCTCCAGTTGGTCTATGCTTGCTGGATACGGTGGGCAGTTTTCCTTTGGACACATGGGTTTCATGGGCTTAGGAGCTTATGGGACAGCTCTTTTTAGTCACTATTTCTATCTGTCACCCCAACCGACCGGACTTTGTACTGAGTTCGCTTTTGGTGATAAGTATTTCATCATTAAAAATCCGATTGGGGTCACATCAAGTACATTAACCCAAGACTGCCTTACCAAGGCAATTGAGAATTGGAACGGTAGTGTGGAAGTCACCCCTATGCCGATCATTTTGGGAATTCTGATCGGTGCCTCGCTAGGTGCCCTATTCGGACTGCTGATTGGAATGCTGGTATTGCGTCTTCGGGCGGCTTACTTAGCCTTGTTCACTCTTGGTTTCTCTGAAATTCTGAGGGCTACCATCAGCGCAGAAATTGATATAACCCGTGGGCAAGCAGGTATTGAGCTTCCCCACTTGTTTGAGAATGGAGTGGTCTTGTTTGGCCATGAATTTACAAAGACAGACAAGATTCCACCTTACTTTGTAATGTTCTTCTTATTGCTTGTTTGTCTAGCTATCTTAGCCTGGCTTGCGCAGTCAAGATTTGGGCTCTTCATTCGAGCCTTGCGAGAAGATGAGGATGCTGCAGCTGCACTTGGAATTAATATTGTTCGCTACAAAGTTCTAGTATTTGTAATTACCTGCACGATGGCGGCTCTAGCAGGAGCTGTTCAAGCCCACTATATCGGAATCATCACACCCAATAACTTGATGATTATGCAGATGAGCCTTGTCGTTGCGATGGCAGTAATTGGGGGCTTGGAAAACTTTGCTGCAGCAGCCATTGGAGCGATCATCATTGAATTTATCCTGGAACTGCTTCGCAATAGCTTTGTGATTGGTGGTGTTGAGATTGATATGACGATTTGGCGTCTAGTCTTCTTCGGAGTGCTGTTGATGGTCACATTGCGGTTCTATCGGAATGGATTGATCACCCCAATCATCCATTTCTTCACTCGGGCACATGTCGCAGCTGAGACTGTGGCCAAACGCACCCGTGAATCCTCCAGTAATCTAATAGTCTGATCATGGAACTCTCAGTCCGCAATTTGAACAAGCGCTTTGGTGGGAACCATGTTCTCAAGGGGCTATCATTTGATGTGAAGGGCCCAGAGTTGATAGGCCTGATTGGGCCAAACGGAGCAGGCAAAACCACACTGACAAACATTCTCGATGGGGCAATCACTCCCAACAGTGGCACGGTCTACCTGAATGGTAAGAGAATTGACCAACTGCCCCCTTTTGAAGTAGCCCGGGCGGGACTTGGCCGTACATTTCAGGTCACTCGTTCCTTCCGCCGAATGACTGTGCTGGAAAACCTCTTTGTTCCTGCTTTGGCAAGGGATCTGACGATTGGCAAGGATCAGGTGCTACCAAAAGCGATGGAAGTTCTAGAATTTTTGACGATTGATCATTTGCGCAATGAGTACGCCCAAGCTCTCTCTGGAGGACAGCAAAAATTGTTAGAACTCGGCAGATTGCTGATGCTAGACCCTGATATGATTATTCTAGATGAGCCCTTCGCCGGAGTTCATCCAAAGTTGATGGAGATAATTTATGGATATATCCGAAGAGTCAATGATGCAGGGAAAGCGATCATTTTAATCAGTCATCAAATGGAATCAATCTTCACCCTTTGTGGAAGGCTTCTGGTTTTGAATTTTGGTGAACTGATCGCTGATGGACTCCCAACTGATGTTAAGAAAGACCCTTCTGTGATTGAGGCTTACTTGGGTAGTGATGAAGAACAACAATCTTTAGATCCCTTGCCACACTCATCAACTGAAGACAAGCTATGACTTCAATAGATGCAACTTCTGGAGTGCTGGAATTAAGAGGTTTGGATGTGGGCTATTATAAGGATCTCAACATCCTGCAGGATTTAAATGTAAAAGTGAGACATAAACAGATCACTACGATCCTTGGAGCAAATGGAGTTGGCAAATCCACAGCTCTCAGGGCTGCATTTGGATTTCTCAAACCCAACCGAGGTGATGTGGTTTTAGAGAACGAAAGTATTCTTGATATTCCCACGCACCAGCGCATTCTCAAGGGTCTAGCCTACATACCGCAGCAACCCGGGGTATTCAAAGACATGACCGTAGAAGAAAATCTTCAACTCGGGGGTTGGACCTTTCGGAAAGACAAGCAGCAGGTTCGCGACAAGATTAATGCGAATTATGAACGCTTCCCAGTGCTGCGTGAGAAGCGAAGGCAGATTACAGGAGAATTATCAGGTGGTCAGCAACGAATGGTTGAAATCAGCCGCACATTAATGGCTGAACCAAAGGTGCTGCTAGTAGATGAGCCAACTGCAGGACTATCGAAGATGTTGTCAGAAGAGGTTTATGAAATGTTAAAGATGCTTGTCACAGTTGATGAATTGACGATTTTACTTGTCGATCAAGAGATTCGGCAAGCCCTGAAAATTGCTGACTATGTCTATGTGCTGGAGCTAGGTAAAAATAAATTTGAAGGACCTGCTCAACAATTTACCGACCTCGAAAAAGCCTTCTGGGTTGGGGGGTAATTTCACTTATTTGAGGGTACTCTTCAGAAAAAATTAAAAATGCCTTCCCACTCTGTTAATTCCCACCTTTTTTATCAGACGCGAAATCATAAACCCCGAGTTTCTCATTCCCGGGGAGTTTACCTATGGGATCAGCAGGGGAATCAATATTTTGATGCTTCCTCAGGAGCAATGGTCTCCAACATTGGGCACAGCCATCCCAAAGTGATTTCAGCCATTCAACAGCAACTGAATCAAGCATCATTCGCCTATCGGCTGCATTTTGAGAATGATGCAGCAGAGGAGTTTGCGGAAGATCTATCCAGGGTTGTGCCAGCGGGTCTTAATAGGATTTTTTTCACTTCAGGTGGTTCTGAGACAGTTGAATCTTGTTTGAAACTTTCTCGACAGTTTGCAATTTCAAGGGGTGAATCTTCTCGTTATAAGGTGATTTCCTTGAGCCCCTCTTATCATGGTTGTACTTTGGGATTACTTGGAGTCACTCAATATGGTCCTCTGAATGATCCGTTTAACGCTATGTATCTAGAGATGCCCAAGATTGCTGCACCTGCAACGTATCGGGATCATGATTCATTGACTCTGGATCAGCGTGGGGAACGTTATGCTGATATGCTCGAAAAAGAGATTGTCAAGCAGGGCCTAGAGACGGTATTGGCCTTCTTGGCAGAACCTGTGGGTGGAGCTTCTACAGGAGCTTTGGTAGCCCCAGCGACATACTATCCGAATGTCAGGAAAATCTGTGACCGCTATGGAGTTCTGTTGATTGCTGATGAGGTGCTCTGTGGTGCTGGCCGAACTGGAGAATACTTGGCGCTCAATCATTGGGGTGTTCAAGCGGATATTGTCGCATTAGCTAAAGGGCTTGCGGCGGGTTACAGTCCCCTTGGAGCTGTTGTCGCCAGAGAAGAATTGGTCGAGGCTGTTTTGGATGATGGTGGGTTTATGCACGGTTATACCTATGCAGGGAACCCGATATCTTGTGCTGCAGGTAAAGCAGTCCTTGAGGTACTGCTGCAAGAAGATCTAATGCAGCGAGCTCAAGAACAGGGTGCTAAGCTGCGAGCTGGGTTAGAGGAATTCCAGCAGCAATTCGAATTCATTGGGGATGTTCGAGGGAAGGGGCTTTTACTGGCATTTGAAATGGTTGCAAACCGAGAAACATGGGAAGTACTCCCACCAGCATGGAACGCTCACTCTCGAATTGTTGAATTGGCTTATGAGGAAAAATTGATCCTCTATTCTCGTCGAACCAGAGGTGGCTATTCTGGAGATCATTTGATGGTGTGCCCACCACTCTGCATCACAGATGGTGAATTGGACGAATTGTTGTCAAAACTAAAGCGAACCCTAATTAAGTTTGCAAATGAGCACAAATTATCCACCAAGTTGAAGTCTTAGCCATCCATTCAAATCTGAGTCAGATTGATGAAATCTACAAAGAAGCAAAAGGCACTCATCCTAGCGCCTCATACATTCAACTTTGAGCAAGCAAAGACGGCCTTTGGATTAATTCGAGGAACAGACCGCTTTCAGATTGTGGGGGTGATTGATCCTGAAAAATCAGGTCAGGATGCTGGAATGATCGTGGATGGTAATGTTCGTGACATTCCAGTTTTTGCCTCTTCAAAGGAGGCTTTTCAGAAATTGATTGAAACTCCTGAAGTGGCCATTGTTGGTATTACTCCATCTGGTGGGAGATTGATCCCAGAATTGTTAAGGTTTATTGAGGAATCTATAGAAGAAGGCCTGGACATCGTCAATGGCCTGCATGAATTTATAGAGGGAAAGCGACACTTGGTTGAAGCAGCTCAACGCAGGGGAGTAAAGTTACATGACATACGCAAACCTCGCTCAAAGATGGGTCTACGCTTCTGGTCTGGTGAGATTAGAAGAGTAAAGGCTCCACGGATTGTAGTCTTGGGGACAGATTGCGCTGTGGGCAAAAGAACAACAACACGCTGGCTATGGGAGGCTTGTAATCGTTCAGGTATCAAGACAGAGATGATTTTCACTGGGCAAACGGGATGGATGCAGTCTGGACACGATTACGGTTTTATTTTTGATTCGACTCCAAATGATTTTGTTTCAGGTGAATTGGAAGATGTCATAGTTCGGTGTGATCGGGATTGCTCACCTGATCTAATTCTCCTAGAGGGTCAATCTTCTCTGAGGAATCCATCTGGTCCTTGCGGAGCAGAGTTTCTATGTTCAGCTATGGCCAAGGGAGTGATTTTGCAGCATGTGCCAGCACGAAGGACTTTGTATTTTACCAATGCGAGCCTGCCAATGCCGGATCTTCGAGGAGATTTGGAGTTGATCAAGATTTATGGATCTCAGACTATCGCTTTGACATTGAGCTCAGAGGGGCTGGATCCTGATGAGTTAGAAGATATTAAAATTGATCATCAAAAGTGGTTAGGACTGCCTGTGTTTTTGCCACAGGAAAATGGAGTTGATGAAATAGTTGCTCTCATCAGAAAATTTTTAACGTAATCAATAGGACGAGCAAGCATGTATCTTCAAGTATCTAATAATTTAATTAGTTAGTATTGACTAACCCTTAGAAAAATTTTATGCTAATTTTAGTGTATCAATTCTCAAACGGGATCTATTTTCTGTAAGGGAAAAATTATCAACCATTCAGATGGAAGTGTTTTATTGATTTTTAGGTAGGAGATTATTGAAGATCAAGATTTTGCAGTTCTAGCTTCCATGGATCTGAAGTCTTCTTTGACGAGAGAGTAATGATATTAGACAATTCAGTTGTAGCCTCCTAAGTTTTTCGGGGGTCTATTGGATATTAATTTAATAGTCATTTGGTAAATGCGCTAGTTGTTTACACTTCATTATTTGCAGCCACGCATCAAAAGGCTCATAGATTGACTTATAACTCAGATTAAATTGAAGAGTGTAAGTCTATTTGGCTATTTGAATGCCAGAAGTTCCATCAAAACTACTTGGCCGAGTGTTGTAGCCTCCAGTGTCTCTGGGGGGTCTGTTGGATTTTCTAAATGAATGGCTATGATGCATAGTTGATTGAACAACAGCTTAAAACAAGAGAATTTCCAACAGACTCCCAGAAATAGTGCGGTTTTTCCGCAGCTACAACCAGACTAAGTTCTTTTAGAACTACGTTATTTTCGTGATCATACCTACGGGTGCGTGCCAGCCCTTAGCTCTATGGCCACAGCGTTAAACAGAGACTTTGGAGGGTGCTCAGTGCGCGTGGCGTGACAAGCGATGATAACATTGTCGAGGCATACTTTACGGGAGGGTGCGGCTTCTACAGAGGTCAACACCTGATCGCTAGCTTAAAGGCTAACCAGATGTCCAAAGTTTTTGTTGTCGACAAAGAACGTCGTCCTCTAGCTCCATGTACACCAAGGCGAGCTCGCTTGCTCCTTTCGGAATGCAAAGCTTCCGTATTGCGACAATACCCTTTTACCATCATCCTCAAGGAGTCCCACGCCACAGCCACTCCACGACCTCTCAGGCTCAAAATCTACCCTGCGAGCAAAACGACAGGACTGGCTGTCATAAATGAGTCTACGGCAGAAGTGGTTTGGGCTGCAGAACTTAAACACCGTGGCCATCTAATCAAGAAAGCATTGGAGAGTCGTCGTTCTCTACGTAGGGGACGACGAAGTCGTAAGACCCGCTACCGACCTGCTCGCTGGCTCAATCGGGTCCGCAAGCCTCCTGTGTTAACCAATACAGAAGGGGTTGTCGTCACAGGTAAGTGGTTGCCCCCCTCTCTTCAGCACCGTATTAAAGTTGTAATGACCTGGGTAGAACGCCTCCAGCACTATCTTCAGATCACAGCGCTTTCTCAGGAGGTTATGCGCTTTGATACGCAGAAGCTACAAAATCCGGAGATCAGCGGTGTTTGGTATCAGCAGGGTACTCTGCATGGTTATGAAGTACGTGAGTATCTTCTAGAAAAGTGGTCACGAAAATGTGCCTACTGTGGAGCCAGAGATACTCGTCTGGAGATAAGTCATCTCATTGCTCGGAGTCGAGGGGGCAGTGATCAAGTCAGTAATCTGACGTTAGCTTGTAAAGCCTGCCGAGACCAGAAAGGAGACTCAAATTTGGAAAAATTTCTGGCAACAAAGCCTAAGATATTGAAGAAGCTCCAAAGTCAGGCCAGGGTCTCTTTAAAAGATGTTGCAGCAATAAACTCAACACGTCTAGCACTGCTGGAACGCTTGAAAGCCACAGGCTTGCCTGTGGAAGTTTCCAGCGGCGGAGAGACAAAGTACAATCGTAATCAGCAACAGATCCCCAAGTCTCATTGGCTTGATGCCGTTTGTGTTGGGGCTAGTACCCCAGAAAATTTAGAATGGCAGCAGGTAAATCCGTTAGCAATCAAGGCAATGGGCCATGGCAAGCGTCAAATGGTAAATGTTGATGCCTTTGGATTCCCGAGGGGTAAGCCCAAGGGGATTCCAGTTCACCCATTTCGTACAGGCGATATCGTACGGGTTACTATACCTAAGGGTAAGTACGCTGGTGAATATGAGGAAAGGATATCATCGATCAAGACTTCGGAGACAAGGGTAGGGATCCCAAATAAAAAAGAAAAAGGAACGATCTATCTACAAACTAAATACATCACTGCAAAGATCTTTAGTTCAGATGGTTATGAATATTATTTCTATCCAAACAAATAGCAAAAATTGAGAATATTTGTGAAATTAACTATAATTAACTTAAGAGCTTAATCAAAGAAATTTTTTTTAATCTTTTTTGACTCTATTTAAGTTAATATTCAGTGAGCTTTTTCTTAAATTCATTTTCAAAGAAATTTTATTCTATTTTAATCTGAATAAGAAAATTATAAAAATAATTTTTACTGAAAATACTTAAGAAGACAAATGCTTGGTAACGCAGGTGTGACAACTCCAAAATTGCCTGTCACATTTTCTTCCAACCTGCAAAGCAATATTTTTTTAAAATAGAATTAAAAAATACGCTGCCAAGCTCATATTTTCCAACTTTATAAGATGATTATTTCAATAATCAATTTCAAGTATCCAATTCTGAAGACATAAAATTATGAACAATATTGTCAAATTTCTGCAGGAGAGAAGATCAATTACTGCCAAAAAAATGGAAGCGGGTGAAGTGTTAGCAGAACATCTTGAAAATATTATTAAATGCGGACTGCGCGTTCCTGATCATGGCGCATTAAGTCCCTGGAAAATAACGATCGTAAAGGGTGAGTCCCGCAAAAAATTTGGAGAACAGGTCTTATTACCTGAATTTTTGAAGGCTCAGGAAAATCCTAACCCGAGTTTAGCTGAATTAGAGAAAAGTAGATTTTCAAGGGCCTCTGTTGTTTTGATAGTTATGTCAACACCTCCAAGAGGTGTTAAGATACCAACATGGGAAATGCATCTATCTGCTGGAGCTGTGTGTCAGAATTTATTGCTAGCAGCTCAGTCTTATTCTTATGCTGCTCAATGGTTAACTGAATGGTATTCATATAGCGAAAACGTTATAAGCGCATTGGGAGGTGACCCAACAAAAGATAAAATTGCTGGTTGTATTTACATTGGAACAAAACTAACGGAACCGACCGAGAGGAAAAGACCGTTATACGATGAATCTGTTTCAGAATTGGAATTGTAGAAATTGAATATTAAAAATTTAAACTTACAAATATTTTGGTCAATGCAAAAAATTGCAATCCTGAAGCAAATATTTTAATCAGATTGAATTGATAAAAAAGATTACCAATTGCGCTGTCTAAGGCTTGAGCAGTGCTGAACGCATCTTGGAATTTTGCAAAGGCAATGTTGGCATATGTTTTCAAAACTTCTCTGATATTCGTGGTGCTCGCAGCAACTGAGTGCGCAGACAATGTAGATAGTGAAATAGCTACAACTGTTGCTAAATAAAAGATTTCAAGCTTTTTTAAGAATGATTTTTATCTTGATGTTGGAGTTTGCAAATACCAGTTTCTGGTCAAGCCACTTTCATTGGAGCATTATTATAAAAACATCTAGTTTCGCTCGATGCACAATAATGAATTTTGTTAAATTAGTATAAGCTAATTTTAAATCGTAAATAATGAAAGTCAGCGTGATCAGATATTTCTCTCTTTATGAATTTAGTCAGAAGATCCTGCAATTGAAAAAATAGAAATTTTCATGTAGGAAAAAAATATGATATTTTTATTAATTTTAAATATTTAATTATCTAAATATTATTTAAGTATCATCGTATGATTCTCATTCAATTGAACAAAAATTTCATTGATATTGATTACTAGGAGTAATTGAAGTACTACTCTCGTTTATTTATTAAAAATTATTTATTAAATTTCAGTTACTTAAGTAGATTATCTTTTAGATATATTTAAATTTGATAGTGGATTATAAACCAGTTATTTTTTTGTAATTATATGACACTGAATTTTAGAAGATTTTCCTTTTTCGGTAGTCATTTCAAGTATCCGTCAAACGAATGCCTAAGACAAACCAGAAACAAAGCCTTTCAGAAGTGCTAAGTTCAAAAATTATTATTGACTAATTTATTAAAATAGTTAATAAAAAATTAGATGCTTACTAGATAAAAATTCAAATTAATAAATTCTTAAGAAATCTTCTTTAGAAATGAAATCTCCAAAAATCTGCATTTGCTACGGAACGAGTAATGGAGCCACAGCAAAAACTGCAAAAATGATTAAAGAGGAATTTTTCAGTAAGATAAGTAATATACAAATTGATACATTTAATCTTTATGAGAGTGGTCCTCCTGACTGGAAAAATTATGAATTTCTGGTATTGGGATCCCCTACATACTACAATGGCCAGTTGCAAGATGATTGGTCCCAAACTGTTTTGAGTACCCCTCCCAACGAACTCCAAAACAAGAAAGTTGCCCTTTTTGGTCTTGGAGATCAAGAATCATATTGTTTTACTTTCGTTGATAGTCTTGGTCATTTAGCTCAATGGTTACTCAAAGAATGTAAAGCAAAGTTAGCAGGATATTGGCCAGTCCAAAATTGTGGAACAGCTGATAATTTAATTTGTAAACAGTTGGATGATTCAAAATTTAAGATTCCATTTTCATTAACTAGCTATTGTTTTGAAGAATCAGCAGCGCTCACTACATATCAAAATCGACCCGTATTTTATGGCCTGGCACTTGATCAATATTCTCAGAATGAACTTACAAATGCTAGGATATCGTTTTGGTGTGAAAGTTTGATAAATGATTGGAATCTAAATATGAGAAACTAATTTAATCTAGCCCAACTCCCCGACTACAAAGATTCCACCTTTAAAAAAAATTTTTACTGTAGCTGCTAATTTGATAAAATCTGATCATCCTTTTCCTTGATCACAGAACACAAGCTATTCAGTAATTACAGTATAAAATGTAACCAAAAATTTATCAATCATTGAAGATTTTCAATCACACATCCCTTTAAAATATTATTTACTGTTTTAAATTTGATGATAATTTTCAAATTTTTTTCAGCGGAGACAATTTAAATAAAATTTACATATGGCACCTACAGCCTTAATTGACTTTGCTGTTACATAATTTGACCAGCTATCAAATCCTAAATTCCACTGGTAATGTGTACCAAAACTCTTTTTGTGCACCACGCAACTCCTTTGGAACAGGTGATACTGGAAATGCCAGTTTGAACATCGACTCAACGGCTCTGTTCAAATCTTTGTATCGTGATGGTGACTCTAATTTAAATGATATTAGACTACCTGCAGTGTTAATTTTAAAACTTACCCAAATCACAGCTTGATGGCCACGACGTTGCGCAGACAAAGGATATCTTTTGTGACGGGCCAATTCCGCAACTAGCGATTCTTCATAATTCGTCTGAATGTCTTCTAAAATTGTTTCTTCCTGACTAGCAATTTTTATCCTCTCGGTGGCTTGTTGAATTTGTCGGCTTTGTTCTTCAGCAATTCCTGGTCTGTCAACTTTTACTTCTTGCCGCACTTTAAGTCTAACGTGCCCAGGCCCAGCAGCTTGTTGACCTTTACCATCTTGAACAATTCTCAGTCTTTCAGCTGCAGATCCTTTTAGAGCCTTTAATCGCACCTCTTC
>AGAU01000045.1 GCA_000224765.2 SAR324 cluster bacterium JCVI-SC AAA005
TCCCCCCCATGGTTTTTAAAATTTAATGAAAGTTCCCTTCTGCCACAATTTTAGTAAATATACAATCAAAGGATTAAAAAACATGATCTATACCCAAATTTTAAATCAGATCTTTAACGAAAACTAAATTGAGACTTGAAATAGTTCAGACCGGGTATGGGGAAATTGCTCTTTTTTTCGATCTAGGGGGTAGGCATTCTATGGGCTAAAAACAACCTGAGTATTAATAAGGTTTTGCTAGTTTAGTAAGAATCAAGTTATCTATGGTTCAATTTTTTTATTCAATTCAGATTTAGGTTGCGGCAACGTTGCACTGCAAAAATGATGGTAGTTCATTGAATTCAATTTCTTGTTTTACACTCATGTCGAATAGTTTATGGATCCTAAGTGGATTGAAGCTTCTCAGAATTGGCTAGATGAAGTTAGGATTCTTTCCAGGCAATATTTCAGGAGTGATCTTCAAGTGACTGATAAGGAAGATGCTTCACCGGTGACGATTGCTGATAAAAAGATAGAAGCACTGATTCGTGAAAGAATTCGTTCAGAATTCCCAGACTATGGAATAATTGGTGAGGAGGAAGCTGATGAGAACGTAATTTCCAAATATCAATGGGTGATTGACCCGATTGATGGAACACGAAGTTTCATTACAGGGAATCCATTGTTTGGTACATTGTTAGGCTTGATTGCTCAGGATGATTTTTTATTGGGTTTGATGGATCTCCCAATGTCTCAGGAGCGTTGGTGGGCAACCATTGAAGGAGGCACTTATTATCAGGGCAAGCGCTGCTCAACTTCCTCAATCCAGAAGATTCAAGAATCACGATTGGTATGTACGTCTCCAGCCATTTTTTCAACTGCAGAAATGAATCAATTTCAAAATTTATCGAAATCTGTGCAAGTTGAAAGATATGGTGGAGATTGCTTTAATTATGGTGCATTAGCTTGTGGTTGGGTTGAGCTAGTAGCGGAAGCTTCATTGCAATTTTACGATATTGCCGCGTTGGTTGTAATTATTCAGGAAGCTGGGGGTATTGTGACAGACTGGTCAGGTGAGCCAATTCAAATGGGATGGAACGGTACTGCATTAGCAGCTGCGAATCTTGATTTACACAGGCAGGCCCTTGAATTGTTAAATCACTCGTAGAAAACTTTTCTTTTTTTTGAATGGTGTTGTTAAAAAAAGTTTCTAAAACAAATTTAGAGTTTGAGACAAAGCATTTGAGAGAACGAATGATAAAGAAGAACTTATTGGGTGTCATGGCACTTTTCTTTGGTTTTTTTGTATTTACAGGGTGTGATGCTTTAACAGGCGAAAGACATCCAATCCCCTCAGGCAATTACAAAGTGCCTCAGACTCAGCAGCTGCAACGTGGAGGAGATTACTTCGCCAACTATCCCCCGCAACAGAGCAAAATCTTGCGAATGAGACAAGGAGTTCCCTTTAACTGGAATGAGTAGAAAAAATAAATTGGAGGTGATTTTTACCCCCAAATAATCCTATTCCATTTTGACAGCGCATTACAAATAATCTGAAATTATCTACCATGGATTGAAATGCCTTTGGACGAACTACAACGCATTGAAATTGCGATTGAGTTGGACAAAGGTGTTTCTCATGAAGAATTAGCCAGCAAATTCTCAACATCAAAGTCTGAACTGAAAGGCATTGAGAACCTTCTTCTTAACAAAGATACTCTCTCAAAAAACAAAGTTCATCGTAAAAAGGATATTGAAAAAGACAGAACACTCATCGTTCAGAAGCTTATGGAAGGTGAACTGCCTGAAAGAATTGCTGAACAATTTGGAGTTAGTTTGAAAGTTCTCAGGCGTTGGGCAAAAGAGGAGGGAATTGTATGGCAAAGAAGCTGGTCGGAATTGTCCGCAACCGAGAAAAGGGAGATACAAAGTTTGAGGGAGAATGGAGAAACTTGGGAGGAGATTGCAAGAGCTTACCAATTACATCCCAATGCAGACGAGTTCATTCCTCTTCTTCCATACCAAACTCTATCCGCAGCAGAAGTAGGTTTACTAATGGAGATATTCACCTCAACGCCAAAAGTCTCCATTAGTGGTGCATGTCAGTTAGCCCTCAGGGCGGGCATGAAATTAGAATTCAAAGCTATCGCTTCATATAAGCGAAGGTGGTCGCGCCTTAAACCTAATAATTAGACTGTTTCAAGTTCCCTGAATGAAGACCTCCGCGTTACAGCGCTTAGTAGGGAGCCAATTTCATTCAATTCTTCTAATTCTTCGTTTGGTCTATTTGGCTGTGATTTGGCTACCTCGTTCAATAACACTGCACCCGCAGACAATCGATTTAGAGGTCTATTAGAGTTAATTATCACCTCAACTTTCAAGTCACTGCGTAGCAATTTTAGAAGTGATATCACGTCTTCTACAGCCATCTTACGCTCGGAGTCGACGTGTAATTTAATGTTTTGACTCATTGTGGTCCCTAGAAACTTTGGGTTGACTGGCAACCATCCATAGCTTCCATCGAGACATCCTGTCCAGATTGTAATGAACCTTCAATTAGGTTCTTGGTCAAATGACCTTTGAATAGTACTACAAATGACATACCACAAGTGAACAATTTTTTTGCAAGCCACAAATGTTTTCTCATCAATAATTCTTGAAATCTACTTTTGAGTCTATATTTGTTGCAAAGTCTTCCTGAGAAACTGTTGTTTGAGAAGGAATATAATGGAGTTCCTGTACAAGTCTGGGAAAAGCTTGATAGAAGAGAACTGCGATTTGGCAATTTGATTGTCCAAAGTGCTTATTCTACCTTGCAACCTGATTGCCTTCTCCTACGCTATACTAGACAAATGTTAGCGGCAATTGCTTTGGTACCCCAACTCGAAAATGTGCTTCATATCGGTTTGGGCGGTGGATCTGTAGCAAATTTTCTCTACCATCATTTTTCAAAAATCCAGCAAACGGCAATTGAGATCAACCCACTGGTGATCGAAGCAGCATATGAACACTTCGGGCTTCCAAATGATTCTAGATTAAAGGTTTTGGGAGTGGATGTGACTCAGAGTATCAATTTCCTGAGTGGTCCCTATGACTTGATTTTTCTTGATGCTTTTGACCACTCTGGTGCCTCTAGTTCCTTGGATTCGACAAGCCTCTTGCTACAGTTGCAGGACTTACTTAAAACAGACGGATGGCTGATAGGGAATTTTTGGAATCAGTGTCGACTCTTTTCCCTTCAAAAGGAACTCTGGCATGGGCTATGTGGTCAATTGATTGAAGCCAAAACTGGTTTGATGACCAATTCCATTCTTTACGGCCATGCCAAATCAAATCAGATTCTTATGTCTATTGTTCAAGAAAGAGCTCAAGAATTAGAATCAACTCTTCCCCTTCGACTCCTCCCCCTAGTAAAGCGTTTTAAGAATTTAGAACACTCGGATCAATCGACCCTTCATGGTCACTAATCTATCCATCAAATTTTCTTTAATTCATGGAATTTTATAAATATCATGCGCTTGGTAACGACTATTTGGTTTTGGATCCAAAGAATTTTGATGCAGTTCCTTCACCAGATGTCATTCGCCGCATCTGTCATCGAAACCTTGGAATTGGCTCAGATGGAATATTATGGGGACCATTCAACCAAGCAGAGGGGAACGAAAATTTTAATCTTAGAATTTTTAATCCGGATGGGAGCGAGGCTGAAAAAAGTGGAAACGGTCTAAGGATCTTTTGCCGCTATCTTTGGGATCAGAAATTAGTTGCCTCAAATGCTAGCTTTCTGGTCAATACCAAAGGTGGAGTAGTCGACGCAATAGTTGATCCTAGTGGCCAAGAAGTCACCGTTTCAATGGGCCAGGTGTTATTTGCCAGTAATTTGATACCTGTAGAGGGCGACTCAAGAGATGTATTGCAGGAAGAATTACGAATTGGAGATAAAGTTCTTGAATTCAGCGCTGCAACGATCGGTAATCCCCACTGTGTAATCCACACAGATCAGACTAGTCCAGAAATGGCAAAAAAATTTGGGCCCTTAATTGAGAAACACTACATATTTCCATATCGGATTAATGTTCAGTTTTTGGAAATTTTGGATCGCAAAAATCTAAAATTAGAAATTTGGGAAAGAGGTGTTGGGTATACGCTAGCTTCGGGAAGTAGCTCAAGTGCAGCCTCAGCAGTAGCCAGAAAACTAGATTGGTGTGATCGCGAAATAACAGTACACATGCCTGGAGGTGCCCTACAAATTATTGTTGAGGAAGATTTTCAAATAATCATGAAAGGAGAAGTGACAAAGGTTTTCGAGGGGGAAGCAGATGCAGAACTCTTCTCATATGAGCTTTTGGGGAACAGAGCATGAGTGTTCCTAAGCTAACCGAATCTGTAAATCTTAAAGAGTTTCTTAAGAACGCTTCCGCTGAAATAGAACGAGCAACCTTTGAAGTTCTTCCAACAAGAGAACCAAACAAATATCTATATTCAATTCAAAATGACTACCCATTGCGGGGAGGAAAGCGATTTCGACCAGCTTTACTAATTCTCTGCGCTGAGTGGTTCGGAGCTTCATACAAAGACGCACTGCCGTCTGCGGTGGCACTTGAACTCTTTCATAACTTTGCATTAATTCATGATGACATCGAGGATTCCTCTCTATTCAGGCGTGGAAAAAAGACACTGCACTATCTACACGGTATTCCATTAGCCATCAACGCGGGGGATAGTTTATTCGGGATGGTATATGAGATTTTGCTGACTAATCGTGAGAGATTCGGTGATCAAAAAGTCCTGGAAATAATCAGTTCTTTCAACCAAGTTTGCAGAGCCACATTTGAGGGCCAGGCCTACGATATTGGTTGGGTTGCAAACAATCACTTTCCTACAAGGGCAGAATACTTTGAAATGATTCGAAGAAAGACTGGAGTTTACTCCGGAAAAGGCCCATGTCAACTAGGAGCGCTGATCGCCAACGTATCTCCCGACATTTTAGAGAAAGTTGGTGACTTTGGGGAAACTTTAGGTATCGGTTTTCAAATAAGAGATGACTTATTAAATCTAGAGGATGATGCTGGAGAATCTAAAGAGTATGGCAAGGAAAAGGGCGGTGACATCCGAGAGGGTAAAAGAACGTTGATTACAATTCACTTGATGGAAAATCTTGATCCTACAGATAAAGGAAAATTGAAAAGCATTCTTTTGAAACCTGCAGAGGAGACTTCGGAAACTGATGTTCAGTGGGTTATTGAAAAAGCTAATCGGCTTGGGTCATTCAACAGTGTGAATAACGAATGTATGGATTGGACTAAGCGAGCAAAAACGATTCTAAATTTTTTTCCAAACAACGATACAAAAAATATTTTAATTGAGTTAATTGATTATCTTATGGTAAGAAGGATTAGTTAAACGAAAAAGTACTCTGACTAATGCTAATAATTGTCCAAGTGAGGCTGGAATTATTGCAATTATTATTAAAATTATATTTTTTATGTTCCCCTAAAGTTGTTGGAAAAAAATCTATTCTAAAATCTAATATTTGATCACAATCAATTTCACCAATGTAAATTGAGCCTGAACCAAGTGTTGGGAGAATTAATTTGTCATTGCCCCAATCAACATCTCCAGAGGGTGATACAAAAACATTTTGAATGCTCATTTCAGTCTCATTGCTTACGTAGAAGCTTACGGATTTAACCTTCTTCCCACCATCTTCCGGTGCACATCCCCCCATAATGAAGCTTGAGATACTCGCCAGCACAAGGATTATTCTACTTGAAATCATTTTCGTCCATTAAAACAAAAGTTATAGAAATTAAAGAATTGTGTTTCTAAAAATTTTCTTTGTTCCATTCTTGTTGAAGATTCATGACGTAAAACAAAACTCAATCATTAATGCTATCAAAAAGACTAATTTGAAGTAATAGTGTTAAGGTATTTGTTTTTGAGTAATTGAAGTGGTTTAAGAATTAATGCTAAGTGGTAATTTATCCTCATATATTTATCAAGATCAGATATTGAATACTGATTTTATAAAATTTGCATCCTGCCAAAACTTTTTCTACAATTTATTGGATTGCATCTTCAAAAATTTTCATGATGTTCCAATTTACATAATTTTGAGTTAAAGGGGTACTGGATGGTACGTAAAAAAAGTTAATGCATTCACTTAAAATTATGTCAATACCAGAACGATGAAAAATCATTCATGAATTTCCAACTTTAGTTGGAAATTTAAACAAGCTGGTCTTACAAATTAATATTCATCAGGTTTCTTGACATTACCACTCCAAATGATTTTGTGAGCCGAACTGTGGAGACTGAATTTCTTTGAAAAAATCTAAGAATCCGACGCAAAAATTTAAGTTCTTAAAAAAATGAAGTAATATAATTCTCTCCTCATATGAGCTTTAAAAAAAGTCTATACTGAGCTTGAATTCACTTCAATTTTTCTAGAAGTTTGACTAGAATCAAGCAGAATGTGGCATCAAATGGATGGCCCAAAGAAATGCAAACACCATTGGTGTTAGTATGATCCATTGGCAGGTTAAGATCTCTGTCTACAACCAAAGCTTGCGCTGCAAAAGCCTCATTCAATTTAATCACATCCATATCTTTGAAAGTCAACCCGGTTATTTCTAGATATTTCTGAATCGAATAAATAGGCCCGATACCAGTGTATTTCGAGTCAAACCGTCAGTGTGCATAACCAACAAGCCTACATAGATTTCTTTACCTTCCTTATGTGCCCAGCAAATTTCCATCTTAAGAAATGCAGACGAACCGTCATTAAGCCCTGAAGTTTTACCCGCTGTCACACTCCCTTAATCCTTGAATACAGTTCTCAGCTTTGCCAAGCTTTCAATCGTGGCATAACTGTGCATGGTAATTCGTCTCAAAAGCGTCCAATTTTTACTCTGCGCAATAGGAATTAGGTTGATCTGCGTTTTGAAGTACCCTTCTTAAGTAGCTCTATTTGCTCTCTTAGCTCTTTGATGGCTTACTACAGCAAGTTAATTTTGTTCTTCTATTGATATTGGCCATGCGCTTGCCACATTTTCTGCACTAACTCCGATATGACAATGTCAAAATGGTCATAGAATGCTCCGACCAATGCATTAATGGCTTGTCCGTCATTAATCCTTTTGCCACATCTCATGTTAGCAAACCAGTATTTTGATTGGTTCATTGATTCCACACCTCCTCCCAAAGCAAAGTCTGAATACCTGCACAAGATTTATTGAACTGATCAGATGATCTCCTGAATGCCGCTGCATAATCTGTAAAGAGTCTAGGGAGGAGTTCTGATTGAAATGCCACCTATGACAACTGCATAACTAGGGAAGTGCATTTATTGAGGATCAGTGTGAATCACATTGCCTATCACCACCTGTCCAAATTTTGAATGCATCCACAACAGCTCGATTTATTACCTCAGCTACAATTGACGCCGTTAGGTCGACCAGAGGAAAATCCTTGAGACTGCCTTCGTACGCATCGATTACTTTGCGAACTTCACTTACGACAATGACCTCTCTTAGAGCACCATGAATTTTTTATGATTAAAATGGTCTTTTTAGAACAATTTTCTTGAAGTACGGGGTTTTATCCTCGAATCAGGAAATCAAATATTTAGCAAATCCTGTTAAACTAAAGTTTGTATCATTAGAATAAACCTATCTTTCGAAAAAGAGCAGCTGGATGATATGGGATTCGATTTTGGTCGATTGGGGGCATTGGGGCTTATTTCTGAGCGCTTTTCTTTCAGCTACCCTATTGCCAGGAAGTTCAGAAGTTTTGCTTGCTGGGTTAATGCTTGCTGGGACTCATTCAAAATTGAAACTCTTGTTTTGGGCTACACTTGGAAATGTACTTGGTGCCCTTCTGAATATGGAGTTTGGATCTGGGATAATTCGCGGACGAGGAGCCAAGTGGTTGGGGATTACTCAGGATAGATGGTCACAAGCTGAAGGTTGGTTTCAAAAATATGGGCAGTGGAGCTTGATACTGGCCTGGCTACCTATAATTGGAGATCCATTGACAGTTGTAGCTGGCACCTTGGGCATTTCCAGAACTCGCTTTCTTTTTTTAGTGACTTTTGGAAAGGCTGTTCGGTATTGGGTCCTCATTTATATAATGGAACTGGGTTCAGTTCCTTAATTACAAAAAACAGCTTCAGATTATTGATCAAATTGGCGGCTAGAATGCGATTTTAATAATGAATATGTGAATGCAGAGGTGAAATAAAGAAAGAAGTCTTAGCACATTCTCAATTATTGAAAAAAAAAGGGGTACTTATGCTTTAAAGGAATTCAGTAAGTTGGAAGGCACTGTAGATAGTGATTCAGCGCGAATGACAAGATGCTCTGAAAGATCACTTGAAGTTGGTGACTTTCAGCACTGATTTTTTGTGGAATGAGGAGATTTTTATTACAAGAAAGCCAGACCAAGTAATGGTTGGATGGGCATGTCTGAGATTGCTGCCAATAGGGATTTTTGCTACGTGATCAAACGTGATAGTCAAAAAGGTGTTAACACTACGGACAAGAAAAAAAATTGTCTGATTCCTGGCAATGAGATGTTTTCAGAAGCGATTAATGGCTCAACGTGATCAGTTGTCTCAAAAGAATTACTCAGAGATCTAATATCTAATCCATTGCAGTTCGGTAGATTTTTATTGGATAAGATAGAGTAAATTACATTCACTGCTGCGGGCAGGATGATTTATCTGCTAATAATCATGGGGTAGGCCAAAGATAGGAGGAAACAATTTTCTGCTCAATCGGCAAGTTTCGTTAAGCCAATAATTAATAGGAATTTTGGAGAGAAACCTAAGAGACATCTTTTGAATGTTTCTCTCCAAATACAAATCATCCAAAATTGTTGTCGGGAGAACTGTCAGGATCAAATCCTTCGATATCCATTCCCAAAGAAAGTTTCATCTGACTGAGTATGGCCTTAATTTCATTCAGTGATTTTCGACCAAAGTTTTTCATTTGGAGCAGCTCATTTTCGCTTCTTTGAACCAATTCTCCAATGAAGTCAATCTTGGCATTCTGAAGGCAATTGATCGAGCGTACTGAAAGCTCCAACTCGCTCACAGGACGATATAAGTCTGGAGACAATAGCATTGGCTCGTCTGAGAATTGCTGATGAATTGGAATCGCTGAGATATTTTCATCAAAATGGATGAAAAGTCCTAATTGCTTTCTTAGTATCCAAGCGGCTTGAGCTAGACTATCCTGTGGACTGATTGTCCCGGAAGTCCATATCTCAAAAATTAGGCGGTCGTAATCTGTCCTTTGATCCACGCGAGCGTTTTCCACCTCATATCGAATTTCTCTAATTGGAGAATGGTAAGAATCCAGATAAAGAGTTCCTTTGGGCAATTTCAGCTTCTCATTCTCTTCTGCGGTTACATACCCTAAACCTACTCTAATATATAATTTCATTTGAAGGCCAACTCCCTCTTCAAGTTGGACAATTTGTTTACTTGGATTGCGGACTTTGATTTCCCCATTTGTGGACAGGTCACTCCCAACCAATTGCCCACCCGGAGCAATTGTTAGATCAAGCTCAATCATATCTTCTTCCTGATGGATGACTTCAACTTCCTTTAAATTCAGAATTAAATTCATCAATCCACCTTGGATGCCTCCAACATTATCAGTAGGCTTCTTCACTCCATCAATCTTCGCAGCCACAATCGCACTACCATTCATAGATGTGAGCAGGGTTTTGCGAAGCGAATGGCCCAAAGTGACGGCGTACCCTTGCTCTAGTGGTTCAATCGTGAATCTTCCATAGGATGCATTCAGGGTTCGGTGATCAACCCGCATTCTGCTGGGCATCGCAAGGTTGGTCCAATTTTGAACATAGATTTCAGGTGCTTGGTGGCTCTGGGGTAGGCTGACCTCAGACAAAAGCTTGAGGTTGCTCATATTTCTCCGTAGGGCAAGGGCGGAAAGAAAATGAAGCCGAATCATTGCAAAACTTGTTTGGGGCGCTACTTCGGTTTAGAAAAGCTTTGCATTGAATTCAGCTTTCGTGATGAAAGCGAATTTGACTCTTGAGGGGATTTAATTGAATGTGTTAAAAAATTAACATTTCAATATAAATTCATTTATTTAGTCTGTCAAGAAGATGAAATCAGACAGAAAGTCTGTCCAACTTTAAAACTCTCTTGTAGGAGGAAGTTAATGCCAATCGAATCAGCAAGCGTAGAATACAGTGCTGGCGCAACGGCAATGAAAAGCTTCATTTCAAAACCAGAAAAGGGGCAATTTACTCATCCAGGGATATTGGTTTTTCCTGAATGGTGGGGCCTTACCGACTACCTTGAGCGCAGGACTAAGCAATTAGCTGAGCTTGGTTATGTAGCTATGGCGGTTGATATGTATGGGGAAGGTAAAATCGCATCCGATCCAGAGGAAGCTGGCGCATTGATGAATGGTGTTCTCAGCAAAATGCAGGAAGGTGAAGCAAGATTACTTGCCGCAATAGACTTTTTAAAAAGTCAGGCTGAAGTAGATGCTAACCGATTAGGTGCAATTGGTTATTGTTTTGGAGGAGCAATGGTCTTACATGCAGCCAGAAAAGGTTGGCCACTGCGTGCAGTTGCCAGCTTCCATGGATCTTTGGGGGCCAATCATCAGGCAAAATCCGGAGATGTCCATACGAAGATTCTGGTTTGTCATGGAGAAGCGGATGCGATGGTGACTGCTGACAATGTAAAGGAATTTAGCAGAGAGATGAATCGTTTAGGTGCTGAATATGTAATCAAAACCTACCCTGATGCACTTCATGGTTTCACAAATCCAGCAACTACAGCGTTAGGCCAAAAATATGGGATCCCCGTTGGTTACAATGAGACAGCTGACCTTCAATCCTGGGATGAACTCAAAGATTTTTTGAGCGAGCACATATAAACTTTTTTTGGAGGCCCGGACTGCTAATGAAATTATTTGCACGGTGGTCCGATGGTTTCTCTCTCAATCAGAAGGGTTTCTAAGACTTTGAGTTGATCATTCTTTGAGTTCATTTCACCAAGAACCCCCATAATCATTTCACAGGCGATTTTTCCTGCCTCAGTGGTTTCATTTGATACACTCGTTAAAGGAGGATTTGTGAAAGGGGAAATTGAATTGTCGCATCCAACAATGCTGAAAGAGCTTGGTACCGTCAAGGCCCGCGAACTGAGTTCGGTCATAATTCCGTGAGCAATCAGGTCATTGAAAGCAATTGCTCCTGTTACTCTACTGCTTATCATCTGATCCACTATGGCTTGACCTGATTCCAATGAGGGTTTCTCAGTAGGAATGACGACGAGCTGTAACCCCAGTTCATTTGTTACCTCAGAAATTGCTGCTTGCCTTTGCTTGTTGGTCCATGTCTCTGATGGCCCACTCAAGTAGGCGATTTCCTGATGACCCTGATGGGCCAACAATCTTACCGCTTGCTTCAAACTTGACCCAGCATCAATCAAAACTCTTGGAATCCCCAGAACATCTCGATTGACAAGAACTATTGGAATTTTTTCTGCTAAAACCTTTAATCGTTTTTCAGGCATTCGAGAGGAAATTAGAATGACCCCCTCCACTTTTCCGGCAAATCTTTCAATCAGTTTTTCTTCCTTCAGTCCGCTTTCTTCAAAATCAGCCAAGAATACGCAGTAGTCTAAATTTTCTGCTGCTAATTGAGCGGATCGAATCATAGGTGGAAAATAAGGGTTTGCCACATCCGGAACCAAGAAAGCAATGTTCCCTGTTTTACCAGTACTCAATGCTCTTGCGCTGGAATTTGGAACGTAACCGAGCTCTTCGGCAACTCTTTTGACCCTTAAAACAGTCGTTGCACTCAAGAGCTCGGGCCTGGTGAATGCTCGGGAAACACTCGAGCGGGCGACACCAGCTCGTTCAGCAATTTGTGAAATTGTGGGGACCTTAGACTTTGAAGACATCCACTCTTAGATTTGGAGCAAAAGTTTTCTCAATCATATTTCTCTTCTTTAGCAAGTCAAACTGTTGACATGCAACCGGTTGCAGGGTACGGTTCGACACTTTCTAGATATCTCCATCTAATTTTTTCAGTTAATTGGCATTTAATGGCAAAGAAAGAAAAAGTTGGTTTGATCGGCTTGGGTGACATGGGTAGTGGGATGGCCAAGAATTTGATCAAGAATGGTTTTCAAATTTATGGCTTTGATCTCAGTCCACAACGGTTGGCAGATTTTCAAGAGCTTGGGGGCAATTGTGTGGCTGATCCCCTAGAAATGGGCTCTTTGGTTGATGTCGTTTTCATCATGGTAATGAACGGTGGGCAGGTGGAGGATGTAATTTTTGGAGACCGAGGTCTGATTCATTCGATGCAACCAAGCTCAGGGATCATCGTAACAGCCACCATCAAGGCTTCTGAAATTCGTGCAGTAGCAAGGCAACTAGATGGAAGCAAAATCCAGTTGATTGATTCTCCAGTCAGTGGCGGATTCCCCGGGGCACAGGGGGGGG
>AGAU01000044.1 GCA_000224765.2 SAR324 cluster bacterium JCVI-SC AAA005
GCGGAATTGGTAGGCTCTCTTTGCGTTCTCTGGTCTGCGTGGAAGTATTCATGGCTGCTGGAAGTGGAATGGTTTGGATTACCAATCATCTGTAAGTAGGCTTACTGTGATTGAGGTGCTGCGTAGCCGTGAAAACTTAATAAGCCTTGCGGTAGGCTTTGTTTTTGGGATTGGACTCGCTATCAGCGGAATGACCCAGCCAGGTAAAGTGATTGGTTTTCTTGAATTTACTGGGAACTGGGACCTCAGCCTGATTTTGGTGATAAGTGGAGGAATGGGCGTGTAAATGCTACTCCATCGTCTAATTTTCAGAAATGATCAACCTCGTTTTACAAGGTCTTTTCAAATTCCATCGGCAAAGGATATTGATCGACCGCTGGTAATTGGAGCAGTAATTTTTGGTTTGGGTTGGGGATTGGGCGGTTTTTGTCCTGGGCCTGGTTTGACCCCAATCTTTTCAGGACATATTAACCCAATTCTTTTCCTGGTTGGAATGTCAGCAGGAATTCTGGATGCGCCAAAGGTGGAAAGCTTGCTGATCTTCCGACAGGTACAGTCTCAAGACTGAGTTGATGTCTGTTGAGTTGGCAATACTGCCGGTCTCACCAAAGGACTTAAGAGTAGAACGCACTAGAGAAAGCGGGTCGGTACTGCCGAGTGACCTCACTGTCTTCACCAAGATACTTAAAGACGGCAATACATGCCTTGCGGGCTACTTCACGGTACTCTTGTTCTTTTTTCAAAGCATCAATCCAATGTTTAAGGGCCTGATCGAAGCGCCCTTGCCTTAATTCATTAATTCCCTTTTCCATCAGAAATTTGTATGGACTAGTTGGGAGGTTTTGCAGGAACTTGCTATCCAGCATCTCAACCAGCAGCCGAAGAGCCTCCGCAACATCAAAAAATTTGGAATTAGGTCCGATGGATTCAACCAATTCCAAAGCTTCCCTTTGCAGGTCCTCATCTTGTGAAACCAAATAGATCCTGGCAAGTAGAGTTCTTCCTTCATCATGATCTGATTCTTCGTTCAATAGGCGTTTTAGGGCGAGCAGAGCCTGATCCACTTCACCTAATTCCAGTGCTTCTTTGGCAAATTCCAAGAGTTGGTTGTTGCTGCTATTCCCTGGTAGCGTTTGCTCTAACCACTGACGAATGGATGATTCTGGTAGTGCACCGGTAAATTCATTAACTACTTTTCCATCAATGAACAGCTTCACAGCGGGAATACTACGAATTTGAAAATGCATCGCAACTTCCTGATGTATCTCCGTATCGACCTTGACCAGAGACCACTTTCCATGGTTTTCTGCAGCCAGTCTTTCGAGAACGGGTCCCAAGGTGCGGCAGGGTCCGCACCACTCAGCCCAAAAATCTACAAGAACGGGTTGCTGAAAACTTGTCTCCAGCACATCTTGCTGAAAATCATTAACTTCATAGTTCATTAGATCTTTCCTTCCCAAAATTGATAGTTTACAGGACAATTGGGGTCACAAGTCAACTTGGCAATTCCATCCAGCTGTCAATGGCATCGCACTCGCAGTTAAGTCTCTCAGTGAAATTCTTGATCAGCCAAGACAGGTCAAAGAAACCAAGTTTTTAGGGATTCGTTGCTTTAAGAGCTATTAGTCATGCAGTTGGAAATCGGTTTGCTGAATTATTGCTTATTGATTTCTTGATTTTGTGACGAGTCGACAGAAAAGAAAAGTTTCAGAATTGAACATATCTGTTTAGGAGGTATTGAATGAATATGGTCAGATCAATAAATGTAGAAAAAAATCAAGTGAACATACTTCAAAAATTCTCCTGATTTACTATGATAAGTTTCTTGTGAATCAAGGGAGTCATCACCTAATTTGCCTAACAACTAGCTTAGCTTGATTTCAATCCACAGATGTGGTGCAGGGAGTTGGGGCAGTCCAGATAGACCTTCAGTTTCAGTGGATGTGTAAATGAATATTCTGGATCAATTGCGAAAGTCTGTGACTACTGACAGTGAGTCAGAGGCTCTTGGCTTGCTGGAGCGGGGAAAGCAGTTGCTAGACAGCAACTTTTATGACCGGTCCATGATCGAGTTCAGCAAGGCAATGCAGGTTCATCGGAAGTTGGCTTCCAAAACAGTGGCTGATATCTATCGTGATATGCAGGGAAGTGGCGATTTGTCTGCCTTGATTTCGGTTGGCAGTAGTCTGCTTTCCATGAATCCTGATAATGTTGATTTGGCGAACGCCATTGGGAATCTTTGCAGAAAAAATGGAGACTGGAATCAGGCGATTAGCCTCTATGAGCACTGTCTACGCTTGAACTCGAAGCACAACTATGCCACCTACAACCTCCCTGCTACGATTGCACGTCTGGAATTGGCTGACAGCGTGGCAGTGCAGGCCATCCGCGAATATGAGCAGCGCACTTCCTTTTATTTGCCAGACTATCATAATGATCTTCCTCAAATTTGGGGGCTGCATCACGACATGTTGGACGCTGAGGAGGAGGACGATTCTTTTGAACTGGATGAAGTCACAAAAAAAGATTTTGATGAGAGTGTTGAACCAGATGAGGTTCACTGGCAAAGCCTTTTTGATTACATCATGAATGATACATGGGACGACTCCTCACTCCGGCAGAAACTGATTTTGACATTGGGGTTTTGTTGTTTAGATCGAAAAATTGCTGATGTTGCTCAGAAGTGCTTCGATCAGCTATCTGTTGAAAACCCAAAGGATATGAACTTAAGCTGTTTCTACATCTTATCTCTTTCACTAACAGGAAAACGTCAGGACGCTATTGATAAATTATTGCAGGTGTTGGGCAAGTACCCGAATGACCGTTATGCCAACGCCAACCTTGGGCTATTGTATCAACAGGCTGAGAGGGTGATGCAGGCTCGGCGACATTTCTTTATTACCTACAAGCTTTTGCAGCGTTCCCAGGGATATTTCGATCTGGAAGAATGCTTCCAACGGGGTGATGAATATTTTGAACGGCAGAACTTCAAGCGGGCCCTTGAAATCTATCAGCCGTTGATTCCTGAAATTGAATCAGTCGACCTACTCAACCGCATTGGGCACCTGCTACTTCAGAAAAAAAATTTGGATGATGCTTACAAGGTGTTTCAACGAGCCTTGCGCAAGGATCGGGGCAATAAAGTGGCTCGGCAGGAGTTGAAAGCTGTGCGGGAAGCTTACTTGGAGATGGCAGAAACCGACTTGAAGAAGCCCGATTTGAAAGCGGCAGTCTACAAGCTGGAACAGGTGATTGCTATCCTACCAACCATTAAAATACTCAAGCAACTGTTCATCGTTTATGGAGAACTGGAAGATTGGAAGCCACAACGAGAAGTAAAAAAGAAGATCCGTGAAATGGAAGAGGCTGAGTTGGAGCGGCAGCAACAAAAGTTGCTGGAACAGGCAGTTCAGGCAGAAGTGCGCAAGGACTACAAGTCGGCAATGACCTCCTATAAACAGGCCCTCAAAGTCATTCCTAAACGTGGAATTTTTCTCAGAATGGTGAGCTTCTGTGAAAAAAATGGCAAAGCTGGAATAGTCCCCCGATTGACAAGTTTGTTCAATCAACTTGAGGAAGACTACCAATTGCAGTACTTAAAATCATTTACCAAAGAAGAGATTTCGCTAGGTGGGGAACCACCACCTGAACCTGAGAAGGCCCGACGAAAAAAGCGAAAAAGACGTAAAGCTAAACCGGTTGAATGAGACGAGGTCCTATCTCCCAGGCTACTGAAAGCCTTGATTCTCTTGTAGATATTGTCTCCAACAGCGTTGGGATTCTGATCATCCTGGCAGTTTTTATGGCGCTGTTGAGTGTAGTTGAGAGCCCTCTGGAAGAGTCTGTCCCTTATGAAGAAACGAATGACTTGTTAATGACAGAAAAGGTGCGAATACCATGGTCACATTCCTCACAGAAAAGTAGTCTGCTTTTTGTATTGCAGGATAATCAGCTGCTCTATCTGGATCGTGTGGCAGCCTATCGTTCGTTCCAAAGCGAGCTTGACAACAAACCGGAACTGCCTCTTGAAGCAGACTTAGGAGGCTACCGTGTTGAGTTGACCGCTCAATCTAGTCAGAATCATTGTCTTCAATTCTTCCCAGAATCAGGTGCTGGACAGTGGTGGGGTGAAATCAGTCGTGCCGATGGCTGGTTCACAAAACTGCTTGCTGAGAAGTCTCCGAGTGAGGTGTATCTTTTTTTCTGGGCCGACGGAGCTAGTTTTGAACTGATGCGAGAAATTCGAGAGTGGACCTGGGATCAGCGCTATGAGGTAGGGTGGAAACCAATTACAAAACGCTCGGGCTTGCGTTTCTGCACAGGTCTGGGACGATCGCTAAGTTTCCATCCACAATAAGGCTATTGAATATTGTTACACGATAAAAGTGAGAATAAGGAAAACCTTTGTTGTCCGAAGCGTCTGAATCGGTAGCAGAAAATTTAAGTGGACGTGCTTTTGTGGTCCAGGAGTCCGCAGACGAGTACACCCAGTTAGTGGAGGATCTGACTCAACAGATCCGTGACTATATACGCCGGCGAGGCACTGAACTGGAGCAAAACCTCCTTGAAAAAGCCTTCGATGACATTGAAGCCCACCATGCCAACCAGATTCGCAGATCAGGACAACCGGTCATTGTTCATCCTCTGCGAGTAGCCTTATCCATATGTAACATGGGCCTTGATGCTCCTACTGTTGTTGCTTCCCTCCTTCATGACGCTATCGAAGACACTTCTATCACCTGGGACTACCTTTCCAAAAATTATGGGGAATGGTACGCAGATATTGTGGATGGACTAACGAAGATTAAGTACACCACGGATTCTGGCAAAAAAGGAGCAGACCTCGAAGCGACCTATCAGAAAATGCTTGCTGCAATGGTCCGGGATATTCGTTCCTTATTCATCAAGCTCTTTGACCGCCTTGATAACATGAAGGACATGGATGCGATGCCTCGGTACAAGCAGCGCAGCATTAGTCGAGAGACCTTGAATGTTTATGTGCCCATGGCTCGTCGTTTTGGTCTTGAAGAAATCAGCCAGGAGCATACGGAACTCTGTTTCCGATACCTTTACCCCAAACGATATGAGAGGACTCTTGCACATCTGAAGCGACTGAGAGAACAGCAAGGACCTTCAATCCAAGCTATGCATCGTCAAATTGAGGAAGTTCTGCAGCAATGTGGTCTAGAAAATACAAAGATAGAGGAAATTTGGAAACATCCGGCTTCTTACATCCATAGTTCTGAAGATGCAGAAACTGTTTTGGAAGGCTACCGTTTGGTGGTTCAGGAGCCATTGGAAAGTTATCAAGTCCTGGGGGCCCTGCATACTCAGCGTAGCGCCGTTCCACTGAAAATTAGGGATTTCATTAGTAATCCTCTTTGGAACGGTCATCAAGGACTGCATACCCAAGTGATTTTTGATGGTGAGCCTATTTCCTTTGAAATTGTTTCAAAGCAGATGAGCCAGCTAAATGAATACGGAATCATGGCGCACTGGAAGGGTTCGGTAAGCGAACTCTCCAACTACTACCGCACTTGCTTGGAGCAACTAGATCTTTTTAGTGGAAATAAGGAACTGCGGATGGCCGAAGTGATGGGCTATCTGCAGTCAGAGCAAATCCAGGTGTTCACTCCAAAAGGGGATATGGTAACCCTGCCTTCAGGAGCAACGGTTCTGGATTTCGCCTTTCAGATTCATACTGATTTAGGGGCCCATTGTGTGGGCGCACTGGTGAATGCTCCACGGTCCCAAAATGCTGATCAGAGTAGCCGTAATTGGGTTTCACGTGACCGTAAACTGGGTCACGGTGAATCAGTTCGAATACTGGTGCGGCCAGATCAGAACCCCGACCGTAACTGGTTAGAACAATCAATCACCGCGAGAAGCCACCTCAACATTCGTCGTAGCCTGAGACAGCAAAATTCTCGAAAAGCCCAGGAGGTAGGGCATAATTTTTTGGTGAGCGAGTTATTCCATTTTCAGCAGAATGTTGATCAATGGTTCCAACAAAAAAATGTTCAAGAAGCCTTGGTGAAGGAGCGTTTGACCAAGGAGCGGTTCCTAGAAGAATTGGGATTACAGCGAAGGGAATTGAAAACCTTCCTGAAGACCTATCAACTGCTACCAAATCAGGCTTTGCATGGCATTGCCCGCCTCAGAGCGTGGTTCCAAACAAAAGAAACGCCTGTCTTTAAGGTGGAAAATGAAAATGACAGCATTGTACATTTGAGCGCATGCTGTCATCCAATTCCAGGTGATCGTGCTCTGGGCTTTCCGAATGATCAGAAAGAAATGGAGATTCACCGGGGCAACTGTACTAAAGTAGTTGTCCGCAAAGGATTTCCTCCAGTTCAGATCAACTGGGCTTTACCAGAATCTCGTCTGAATGGTTATAAACTGAATCTGCTGACCATCGATGATCGAGGTATTTTGTTTCAAATTACGAAAGTGATCAAAGATGCAGGTGTAGCAATTCTGGACTCGAGAAGTTTTCGGAAAAATGCTCAAGAAGCAGTGATTGAGCTAAGCTTGGAGCCAATATCTTGGCGGACCTTTCACAAAATTGTAGAGCGATTGCGTCCGATGAAGTTCGTCAAGCAGGTCTGGTGATGGAAGCCGGTCACCCACTGGCTGGGTTAACGGGTGGAATTGCTTGTGGGAAGAGTACAGTTGCAGCGTATCTTCGTAAAAAAGGTTGTCCTGTCATTAATGCAGATAAGGTTGGCCATTTGGTCCTCAAGCCAGGCCAACCAGCGTATAACCAGATTTTGGAAATTTTTGGTGAAAGAATCCTGACTGATAAGAAAGAGATCAATCGGAAGGCTCTTGGCAACATCATTTTTAATGATAGACAAGCCCGAGAGCATCTAAACAAGATCTCCCACCCACCAATTGCCAAATTAATTGAAGAACGGCTGCTAGATTTCTCTAGATTTTTAGATTCTGGGAAATCGGTGTTTTTGGAAGCAGCTCTGCTGATAGAATCCCAGTGGAGAACACGTTGTGATAAAATCTGGGTGGTGACTGCTCCAACAGATCAAATCCTCCAACGTCTGCAACTCCGAAATGGCCTTACTGCTGAGCAAGCCCAAGCCAGAATCGACTCCCAACTGCGTCACGAAGAACGGTTACCTTATGCTGACGTAGTTCTTGAAAATCATGGTTTGCTCGCTGATTTGTTGAAACAAGTCGATCGAGCCTTAGCCCAACTCGAAGTCATGGAAAGCTGATGCAAACTTCACTACATCTGGTACTTGACTTTAGAAAACCACACATGCGGTTTTTTTGGCTCAGACACGGGTTGGGAATTATGGAACGTCTAACTCCTGCCAGACTTTCTTTCCTGACTCCTCACATGATGCTAGAGCAGGAACTGCGTAAGGCACTGCATGGAGGAAGTAATCGCTTGGTTATAATTGGAAGTCCAGAACTGTTGTCACAAACCTTTCATCTGCTGATGAAGGAGTTTGAGAGCGGACAGCCTCCCTGTGAGATTGGATTTTGGCAGGTCACGAAGAAAGAAGCATGTTTCTACATGTTGCAGACATCTGAGACTTTCAGCCCCCTCTTACATACTTTTCGAAACGGGCATGCGGTTCCTGTCAACGTTATCAAAGCTCATTATGCAGATCAAAATGCACAACTGGAGACCTGGTATTTTTGGAACGAAATAATAGTTGAGGCAAGTGATCAACCGTCTAGCTCGATTGTCACCATTGGGGAAGAGGAATGGACGCATAAGGGCAAGGTACGTTTTCGATTAGCTTTACATCAAGAACCTCTACACTCTTGGCGGATCAATCACAGTAATTTGCTCAAGGCAAATGATCTTCAGGTTTATGCAACTAATTTGTCATCTCCCACAGATGGAGTAGCTAAATTGCAGCATGTGCCTCTGAGTGAGAATTGGCTTGGTAAGGGAGAGTTTATTCAATTACACGGCAATTATTTGCAAATGTCTTCCTCAAATGGTGGATGGACGTCTGAGACCCAGCATTTGCAGGTGGAGGTTCTGCCTCGCAGTCTGTATCTGTTGATCCCTATGATTCCGGCAAGAACGTCTGAGCGTTTACGAGCAAACCCACTTGCGTTTAAACCCAGATCATTAGTGGTTGCAAGTCGTCAGCGATCAGTACAAAATGCTATGAAAAGTTCGCAAAAATCAATGGATAACCCTTTTCGTGACGATAAAAATAAGTGAAAGAATCCGTGCTGCGATACCATCCTAGACTTCCCGAACTAGGAAGAATTGAGGTGCCCCGCTCTGAAATTGCCTATCAGCCCCACGAACTTCACACCCATCTTCTCCATTTTGACCAACCAGTTTATTTACTCAACAGTCCTAATGGGTTAGGTACATGGATTCCTTCCCAAACCACGAGTGAAGATCAATTGACCCAAACTCTGATCGGAGCCTTACCGGTACAGTCTCCATCGCTTTTGGGAGACCCTAGATTCTGCCAGTCTCATGGTACTCGCTATGCCTATCATGCAGGAGCAATGGCAAATGGGATTGCTTCTGAGGAACTGGTGATTGCTCTCGGAAAACAAGGAATTTTAGCTTCATTTGGTGCAGCTGGCTTGGTGCCTTCTCGTATTGAGTCCGCAATCCAAAAGATTCAGCAGGCTTTGCCTGATGGCTCCTATGCTTTCAATTTGATACATAGTCCTAGTGAACCAGCTTTAGAAATTGGTGCTGTCGAGCGGTATCTTCAGTGCGGGGTGCGTTGCGTTGAAGCGAGTGCATTCTTAGATCTGACTGCCTCTATCGTAAGGTATCGTGTGGCAGGCCTTCACCAAACTAACGGAGGTGTCAAGATTACTAATCGGGTGATTGCAAAAGTCTCCAGAACAGAGGTGGCTCGCAAATTTTTGGAGCCAGCGCCAGAAAAATATTTGAAATATTGTCTGGAAAAAGAGTGGATAACACAGGAACAAGCAAATTTGGCAGCTCATGTGCCCATGGCAGACGATCTGACTGTGGAAGCTGACTCTGGAGGACACACGGATAATCGCCCACTCGTAATTTTGTTGCCAATAATGCTTAAGTTACGTGATGAGATTCAGGCCTCGCGACCCTATTCAACGAGAATTGGGGTAGGTGGTGGTTTGGGTACACCAGAAGCTGTGATGGGAGCGTTTGCAATGGGTGCTGCTTATGTGGTAACAGGTTCTGTGAATCAGGCCTGCTATGAGGCTGGTGCATCGGAGCATACCCGTCGATTACTGGCACAAGCTGAGATGGCAGATGTTACAATGGCTCCAGCTGCAGATATGTTTGAGATGGGGGTTCAATTACAGGTGCTCAGGCGAGGAACCATGTTTCCAATGCGGGCTCAAAACTTTATGAGTTGTACCGTCGATATGATTCTATTGACGAAATCCCTACCGAAGAACGTGATAAGATTGAGAAACAGGTATTTCGTCAACCTCTTACTGAAATTTGGGAGCAGACAGAAGCTTTCTTTCTGGAGCGTGATCCTCAACAAGTAGAGCGAGCTCAAAATCATCCCAAACGAAAAATGGCTCTGATTTTTCGATGGTATCTAGGCTTGTCTTCGCGATGGTCGAATATCGGTGAAAGAGGCCGCGAAGCTGATTACCAGATTTGGTGTGGCCCTGCGATGGGAGCGTTCAATGCTTGGACCAAGGACTCTTATCTTGCCGATCCTCAACAAAGATCCGCCGTTGATGTTGCTGAACATCTGATGAGAGGAGCAGCTTATCTGAGTCGGCTACAATTGATGTCACACCTAGGAGTCCTCGTTCCTAATATCCTCAAAACCTATAACCCCTACCCTTTACAGTAAGTGCAAACTTTCCCGCATAGTTGATTGCGACTGTTCAACAGTTACATTATCATTTCTTTATATTTTTTCAATTTCCATTAACTCTGCACTCCAGTGTTTCATGTCTAAAGTAATCTTTCCCCTTTCACGCCCAAAACGTCGTCGCAAAGGATTTAGTTTCATCGAAGTCATGGTTGTCATCATGATCCTCGGATTGCTGGTGGGCATTGTTGGTGTGTCACTGTTCGACTCTGCTTCGCAGGCTACTGTTGATGCTACCAAGACACAGATTCGTGGTCTGGAGACTGCTTTGGACTTGTACAGATTGCACAATGGGAGATATCCCACAACTGACCAAAAACTCAGTGCACTATTAGAGCGTCCAGAAGTTGGAATTATCCCAAAAAATTGGAATGGACCTTACCTGAGAAGTAAACAACCCCCCC
>AGAU01000043.1 GCA_000224765.2 SAR324 cluster bacterium JCVI-SC AAA005
TTTGCTCTCTACTTTGCTCTCTACTTTGCTCTCTACTTTGCTCTCTACTTTGCTAAAACTATTTTCAAAAATTTATTTCCGAATAAACCTGTTCCTCCACTTAGCAATATAGATTTAGAATTCAGCATAAATGATTTATTTAATTAAAGTTATTTTAAAGTATATTCCTATAATGTTAAAACAAATATTTATAGGAACTGCAGATCTACTTAAGATTAATTTCAGATAAAAGGATTCGGATAAAACTGTTAATAAATCGATAAAATATTTTTCTGCAGACAAATTTTGTTACAAAAATACTATGAGTAATTGAACAAATAATTAATGGAAATAAATTTTCTTGGATGGATGTTAGCTTTATATAACACTTATAAAATTCTTTAAAAAGCTTGGTAAAGATAGTCATGAGTTCCCTAAATTTCATACTGTGGAAGATAAAAGTCAGGGGGAGTAAGGTGAGGATATTGTATCGATAGATTTCCAGAGCGCTAAAATAAAATAATTTGTCTTAAATATGTAAATACAAAAACCCCAAAACTGAAAAGACTTAAATAAGGCTGAAAACTAAAAGAAAAAAATGTGCTGATAAGATTGTAGTTAAACTGATGAAGGAATTTGAATTCGAATCGAGAAGATTACCAAGGAGTAACAAACAGAAAATCACTAATTTAGATTTTCGGAATACTTAATAAAGGAACTACTGTGAATTTGCAAATTCTTAATTTGAAACTGTTATGACATCAAGAATTATTTTTTTCAGTTTGTATAACTGTAAATAGTTTAATCCATCCATCTACAGAATTATTAGAAAATTCTTTATACCATTTTTTTGAATTTTTACTAATTTTTTCTTTAAGAGTAGTATCTGAAGATAACTTGAATAAAGCATGACAAACATCTACTTCAGTTTTTGCTTTCATATATGGATATACATTTTTTAAAGTCATTTCATAATCATCTGGAATACTTCCAATCATTGGAGTCCCTGAAGCAAGTATTTTTGCTATCGTCGTACTGTGGAAAGCATTTATCGATGATATTTCGCCGAAAGCAACATCTGCTATTTCGAAAAATCCATCCAGTTCGTTTGCAGGTATACATGGCAAAAGATATATTTTTCCAGAAGCGACAAGCATCTTAAATTCATCCTTACATTTGCTAATTGCCCAATTCAAATCACCTCTAGTACTTATTATTAGCAGTGAATTGCTTGAAGTTTCTTTCGAAAATTTTACATATCCATTGACAAGTTTGTCGGTTCCATAAATTGGATAATTTTTATTAGTTGAAAGTAATATAAAGTCATAATTTCTTCTCAACTTCTTAATTTCTGTGCTTAACAGAAAGCTACTGTATCTTTTAATCTCATTTTCTTCATCTTTAACAGCTGCCATTGGTATTTGCATTTTTTCTATTTTTAGACTTCTGGAACTTTCTCCCCAACTTTCTAAAAAGTGTGCATCAGGTAATGCTACGATGGAATTTTGTATGGATGTAAATTGCATCGCTGGAATTTTATTTAATTTTACACCTGCCTGATAAAAGTCCTTAAGTCTACTATATATATTTTTAATCCTTTTTATTAACCCATTTTCAATGGTTTTTGTTTTAGAAACTTCTTTTATTGATCTGTTTTGATTTAATAATTTCTGTAGATTAATGTTATATTTATATTTTATTTCCATAAAATCTCTTGGAAACCTTAAGTGCGGCATAATATAAGTGTCTGCACCTGTTGTAAACATTATATCCAGTTTCAAACCTGCGTATTGAAAAACAGCTGGAGCGATGTAACTACCAACTGTTATGGTTTCTTTATCAATATATTTTTGTAGGTACTTATAAACTGTCTTAGAGTTATACGTGAAAGGATTTTCAAGAATCTCATGTCCCTCTCTAGTGCTGAACTCAATTAAGTTTTCATCACCATCTTCAAGAACGTCATAAATTCTATATGTTTTTGGTGGCTCTATAGATAAGTTCACAATTAATTTTGCATCAATGTTTCTGTGCCTCAAGAAACGGCAAAGTGATAGAAAGTTGTGGTTCGTATCATAGAAAAATCTTATTTTCATTTTTTTGTACTCATTTTAAATTATGTAATCTTACCATTAATCGTGATTTAGACTTGGAAAAAACACACAATTAGAAAATGGAATTGACCCTTATGATTTTTAGAATTAATGATGTAGTATTCTCACATTGTCTTCTTAAAAAAGATTCTTGTTCGTAAGATCAATAGAATTTTTGTAAGGCTCGAAAATTACTACACCCGGCTTGTTGAATTTTCTGAGCAATTACGAATAGATATCTTCGTAACGGTAAACTGCTTGTTCATCGCATTCTTGGCTTTGTCTGTGGGATCAATGTTCATACCAACACAATACATGCTCCGCTAATCCCATTGCTTACATCGTTTTGCTTTGGTACGAGCTTTGGTAGAATTTAAGAACATTCGTGTCTGCGCCAATATGCTCAGTGGGTGAAAATTCCCAACTTTTCATTGATTCACTGAATTGTCGATCGCATCATCCCACTGCAAAGTGAACTGTAAAAAGATTCCTAAATATATGCAGAATACTCTTTGAACTTCTTCTGCAGTTGTTATTCATACTCTTAAAGCGCCCCATCTTTGAATTCTCTAGACTTTTGCTCTGCATATTCGGCACATGTCAGAAATTGATAGCCCGCTTCCAAAGCTTCTCTGTATTCTTCTTCGATTTTCGCAAAGCTGAACTGAAAATTCTTTATCCTCTGAGTAGGGCTTGTGATCAAATAAACACTTGATCGTTGGATGCACATTCTTCTTGGAGGAAAAAACCCTCTTTCCTTTCCTAATTGAAGAGAAGTCCCATGACCACCAGACGCTATGCTCTCCGTGATGATCAGTGGCAACGTATTGAGCACTTGCTCCCCGGCAGAGTGGGAACCGTCGGAGTGACTGCCAAGGATAATCGACTCTTTGTCGAGGCAGTGCTCTATCATTATCGCACAGGCATTCCCTGGCGCGATCTGCCCGAACTCTTTGGCGACTTTCGGGTGATTCATACTCGCCATATGCGCTTCAATAATCGGGGTGTCTGGCAACGGATCTTTGAAGTGCTGGCTGCCGAGGTAGACAACGAATATACCCAGATCGACAGCACGATGATTCGGGCCCGTCAACACAGTGCTGGCGCAAAAAAAGGTATCGCACCCAAGAATGTATCGGTCGCTCCAGCGGAGGTTTGACGACCAAGATCCATGCAACCTGTGATGCCCTCGGCAATCCAACGGGTTTTCATCTCAGTCCTGGTCTAGCCCATGACCTGCAGGGTGCGGACGTGTTGCTGGAAGATCTTTTGGATCAGATCAATGCCCTGTTAGAGGACAAAGCCTACGCAGCAAGAGCAAGGCTGCTGGATCGCTTGGAGGAGCACTATGTAGAAGCAGTGATTCCACCGAAGTCTAATCAGAAGCAACTCTGGGAGTTCGACCAAGACAAGTACCGCTGGCGACACCTGATTGAGAGCTTCTTTGCCAAATTGAAGCAGTACCGGGGGATTGCCACCCGCTACGATAAGCGAGCCTGTGCTTTTCTGGGAGGTATTCACTGGGTAGCGGCTGTCATTTGACTAAATTCATAACAGGCCCTAGCAGAAACAACCTCGGGTTTGTTTCTGGACGTAGCACGAGGAATTTTGCAAAAGCTTTTAACATTTTATCATTGTTTTTGTTCTGCTTAATCCACTCTTCATCACTGTAGCCGGTCTGTTTTTTTCACAATAATCTTGCTGAATGAAGGATGCTGAAATAAATTCCTACTTGCCTTGCGGCTGTTCTTAGTAGTTCATTAGGAGGGCTGGGGAAAAACTTCGCAGTTATTCACCATTGGTGTTGCAAATCTCTTTGGTTGCACCTGAATACTATGAAAAGCATCTTCGGTAGTACCAGGGTTAAAATTCATCACATGAATAACTTGTTGAATTCCCTTGGATTGCTTTTGCTGGACTCGCTTCAAATTCTTCAAGAAACTAGAGAGGCTGTATTCAGCCGTGTAATAAATTCACCAGTATATAAAAGTTTGACACCATCTGAGTAGGGGTAGAAAATATCGAGTCTTCGGTTGATGCGCATGAGTGTAGCAGGACTAATTCCTGAAGCCACTAGATAGTCATAGGCACCATAGGTCTGATGAAGTGCTGCTTGTGAAACGTGGGTTAATTCTTACTGTCCCCCTATTAACCAGTTCCTGCCTATTGTACGCAATGACATCAACCATGACATTGGGAAATCATAATCTGCAATGACTGCATTCGGTATTTTAGTCTGATGGATGAAGGGAGCCCACTTTTCAATACTCCAAGTCTCGGCTTCTGGAGTGAAGTGGCTTAGGGTTCCTTTTCCATCATATGCATACAACAATAAATGTGCATCAGCACCCAAATCTTGGAAGTAACGCATTAGGGCAAAGTTATTGTCGTTTATATTCTCAATCAGGCCAATTTTTACAACAGTATGTCTTTCAGCTCCTGCTTTTCAGGAAAATTCACCAAAACTCCCATTCCTTTCTTCTGAAAAACAACCATACTTCCAAGCCCTACTGCAGCAGCATCAGCCTCTTTAACCACTTTTTGAATGTGATCGACGGTTCCGGCTCCACCGTGGGCAATCACGGGAATGGAAACTTGGTTGGTCACTTTTTTGATCAGCTCTTGATCAAAACCTGACCATGTCCCTTCACAATTCATTGCTGTCAATAAGATTTCGCCAGCTCCACGTTGTTCCACTTCTCTCGCCCACTCGATTGGATGCAGATCTGTGTTTTTGGTTCCACCAAAGATCTTAACTCTAGGATTTCCGAATATATTGTACTTGTAATCAATCGATACGATCACAGCCTGACTTCCATACTGTTGTGCTAACTGCTCGATCAATAATGGATTCTCAAAGGCTTGGGTATTGATCGCTATTTTTTCAATCCCGATGTCAAAAATTGCTTTTGCTTCATCCAAACCTTTGATGCCCCCTCCATAGCCAAGAGGCATGAAGCATTCATCCGCGATATCTCGCAACATTTGCAGATCGGGACCACGTTTTTTTTTTGAAGCCTGAATATCCAGAAACAATAATTCATCAACTTCCAGCTCATTAAAAATACGAACCGTATTCGCTGGGTCACCTACGTAGACAAAATTTCGGAATTGAGTCGTTTTTACTAAACTTTCCTCTCGGAGTAACAGCACTGGAATGATCCTGGTCCGGAGCATAGTCAAAGTGCAGCGAAGTTTTGGAAGAGTTGCATACCATAGCGATGGCTTTTTTCTGGATGGAACTGGACACCATAGATGTTGTTGTGTCCTATCGCCGAATCGAACTCGATGCCGTAATGGGTTTTCATAAGCGAGTGGGATGGGTCATCGACATGCACACAATAGGAGTGGACGAAGTAATAACGTGGCTCACTATCTACTTGTGCGGTCAGTCGACTCGGTATGTTCGGTAACGCCACATTCCAACCCATGTGTGGCACATTGAGGCCCTCTTGTTTCGGGAAGCGTGACGTGGAGCCAGGAATCCAGCCTAGGCCAGGTAGTTTACCCTCCTCGCTGAAGCAGGTAAGCAACTGCATACCTAAACACACCCCGAGTATCGGTGTCTGCTCGACCAAGACTTTGTGATTCAGCACCTCCCGTAATCCAGAAACACTGTCAATACAAGTCATTGCACCGTCGAAAGCTCCCACACCCGGGAGTACAAGTTTCTCAGCCTGCCGGATAACGACTGGGTTGGACTCGATCGTTGCCCTCACCGCGATACGCTTGAACATATTTAGCAAGGACCCCAGATTGCCAATGCCGTAATTAACTATAGTGATCATGCAGGGGCTTTGTCAGGGAAGCAGTATTTTAGGTAAAAGCTCATCGGTACCAGATTGGTCTTTGCTAGTATGTAGAACAGCGGCCTCAATAGCTCGAAACGTTTTTTATAGGTCGGGTATTCTCGCCAGGACCTAGGTGGTTCCGACATAATACGCAAGTACTCAGATTCAGAAATACCTAACCGCTTCTTGAAATACGCCAACAGGTCGCCCTCAACAACCGGTGACGTACTATATTCTGCCAAGGCTTCCTCTCTAGTCATCGTTCCTCTTCTGACCAACGCTGAAAGTGTGTTGTTGCGCAGATCAACGCTGAATTTCTGTGGAAGATAGATGCTGTGGTAGAAAGCTGCCATTCGATTTTCCAAATGATGACCACCGTAATAAGACCAGTTGAATTCATTCTGCAGAAACTCTCGGGCAACTTCTTTCGAATAGTCCAAATACCAGAATGGTCGTATCTTTCTGACATGTCTAACCATCGCACTCCACAAAAATCGCGAAAATGTCATGAGTGGATACGTCTTCATCGGCATATTTCCGTATTGTTGATGTATAGCCTGAATATAGCGACCGTCAAAGTAATTTCTGCCTACGGGAGTTACACCTTCAGTGACAAAAGAATGCCCTTCGAAGACATACTTGAGTCCAAACTTTGACGCGACGCGATTTAACAATTCAGCGTACCCAAGATCTGTCGCTGCATCAATTTCCGCCACTCCTGCAAAAAAGAAGGATCGATAAATATCATCTGCCTCCTTGTTATTCACGACATGCGTATACAGGTCTACGTCAAGAGCGCGCAGCACCTTGTGTATGTTTTGCGTAGCTATTGCGGAATTCCAAGTGTTGTCATAATGGACAGCCAACGGGCGTAGTCCGAATTCCTTTGCTTTCCAAACCATATACGAAGAGTCAGTACCGCCGCTAACACCTACAATTACATCGTAGGGCTTTCCATGCCCATCGCGCTTCATCTCATCCACAATGCCGCCAAGTAGTAACTCCCCTTTCAGTAATCCTGTGCCATAGTCCGCAGTAAGATTGTCAATCATATGACAGTAGTTGCAAACGCCAGCCTCATCGAAAAATATCGAAGGAACACGTTCGTCATAAATGCATCGGTTACAAATCTTCATAACTTAAATAACGTGGTGCGGCATTAAAGTTTTTGACAAAGTACTTCGTATACGGCAGGAAGACCATACTTGTTACCCGGGAAGAAAGGTTGCTGCCCATGTTCGCCAAACGTCGAAGTCATACCGTCACCACAAATACTAAGAATCTCAAAACCCATTGCAAGCAAGTCAGTCTTCACTAATTCCTGAGGAATGAGCATGCTGTCTCGCGGGCTACGTGAGGAAAAACCTCTACCACCAAGGTAGTTTAATGTGTGAAAAATCGAATCAATGCCCCATTGACGCGGATCGAAATCGTTAGCCGGATTATGAATTTCAAGTATGTTATGAATCATCCAACCGAGATCGTATGCATTAAAATATAAGTACCCCCCAGTCCGAAGTATGCGATAAAAATCCTTAATTGTTTGACGAAACGGTGACAATGCGAGGGCGTTATACGAAAAGATTGCATCGAAATCACCACTTCTGATCTCATCCCTCCCCATCTCAATAGCCGAATAGTCGATATTAGTGATACCTAGTGTGCGTGAAATGTTAGTAGCAACTTCGATCCTAGTTGGATCTATATCTGTTCCCATCACCCGTGCATTGACTTCGGATAATGCTACCGACCATTGACCAAAACCACAGCCAGCGTCTAGTACCCGATTGTGATCGACAAACCCGATTGCGCGAATCCGTGCCCTGTACTTATCTAAGTCTCCACCGTTGTAGGCGCGACTGATGAAAGAAGTATCATTATCGCTAGTCAAATTGGTTGCTTGCAGCGCCAACATGACGGCAGAATTAACTGCCGTACTTGAATAAGAGGACATATGCTATGCCATTTAATTGGATAAGTGGTTTTGTACGCGGTCTTAAATTAGACGACTTCTAAGGCTTCGAAGGGTAGATATGGCTTCAGGCGATTCAAGACTGAATTCCTTCAGTAGTAACGCCCCACTACCACACGCGACTATTGGTTGATCACTCTCTCTCATTAGGATCTGACCTGGCACCGCAAGGAAATCACCGGGATGCTCGAAAAGATCAGCACGCCAGATTGTTATAGTGTGCTGTCCTTCGAGAAAAGAAAATGCGCCATCCAGCGGCCTTGATGAAGCTCGAATAAGTCGATGCACAGCACTGGCATCCTGCTTCCAGTCGATTCTCGCATCGTCGGCCCGTCGTGGGTAACACCGAAGCCAGTCACTGGGCAACTGTGACTGTGGTACTGGTTTAATACTGCCGTCTTCAAGCCCATCGACCAAGGCACAAAACATCTCTGGAATTCGACCGCTCATCCATTCGTAGATGTCCGCGATGTAAGTGTCAGGTGTCAGCTTGTAGTGGTCGCGCAACAGAACCGGGCCACTATCTAGGCGGTCAGCTTCCATCTTGTGCAAACACAGTCCAATAACTGATTCACCTCTTAAAATTGCCCAATTTGGACAGGCATTACCGCGAAAGCGAGGCAAATCGCCAGCATGAGCATTAATGACTCCATGAGGAAAAGCAGCACACACATTGGCTCCTAGGATAATCGGCCAATTAATCGAAACAGCAACCTTAGCACCGGAAGCTTCCAGAATTTTTACGGTTTCGGGTTTGTTTATTTTTGTGCCGAAAATGTAGGTGGCACCTGTAGTATCGGCAAAATCCTCGAATTCTCGCTCGGTGACGTTATAGTAAGCCTCGCTTCGAGCTGTTGCGACTAACGATATCTCATGACCCCGCTCAAGCAACATTCGGCCGGTAGTTATGAGATCTCGTGTTCTACCAATAAGTGCGACCTTCATTTCGAATCTAACCAGTAAGGAATTTCCAATGGCAGACCAAAGCCTGATTTGCAAGCAACAGCGATTGAGTCTTGCAGGCTCGCTCCTGATTTTCGAGCCCTCGCAACGAGAGACGTAACATGAAGACCTGCGCAATGTAAATCCACCACTGGCTTGGCACCAATATGCGCCGTGGTTACAGTCATATAGCCAAAAGGTACAGATTCAACTGGGTACTTCGCACAGTTCCGTGCTGCTAAGTACTGAGCATCGACGAAACCACATATGTGAATTACAGGGATACGGCTCTCAATTAGTTCGGCTACAAGAGGGCATATTGACTCACCCAATAACAAACCGGAGTAACGATGCTCGACTACTAATATTGCATCTACCGAGGCTACTTCCAGCGAGTCTGCAGCTGGAGGCCAAATTTGGGTCGGATCAAACTGTATCCCTGTCGCACCAACTGCCTCTAGGGTCCTGACACATGCAAAACCGAATGGATCTGATCCAATGACCATCACCCTTAGTCCTAGTACCTCAATCTGAGCTTCGAATAGTAACTTTAAAGCAAGAAGCCCAACGAAGCGGAATGTTGCTACATCCGGGTGATTCTCGTTTGTAGCAATCACTGGGATATTTCGCTCAGCACAAGCGGAAAGATCTATGTCCTGTGAGCGAAACTCCCACGGTTCCCACATCAAGCCGATTGCTGCATACACAGGTAATCTCGCGATAATCTGACTTGAAATCGGGCGAACAAAGCCGAGATTCGTAACCACATCTACATTAGCTGCGAATTCCTCGACTCCCCCCGTACTAACCTCTATGCTTGATGCAACCCCCAAATGGGCTGCCAAGCGCAAGGTATTGTTTCGAATATCAGCGGCACTACCCCAGTGTGAATCGCGGGTGACAGCAGCCACATGGCTAGCACCCGCCAACGCTGCAATCATCGGTGTTGCCAAATACGGCCCCGACGCAGTCTCTGTAAGCACATTCTGCCCTCGCAAATCAAGACCAATACGACTGATTGCTGAATCTATTCGCCGCACCAAGATATCTAAGTTATGCATTACAACGTATGTGGCTTTGGTAAAAGAGCTTTTTGACTAAAGTTATCATGATACGTTTTCTCTCATCCATGCTTCTACATTCAACAACGACCAAATCAATAACCTGCGATTTTGTCTTCCCTTTAAGTGTTCATTGACCAACATCTCTATGGTTTGCTGATCTAGTACGTCATACAGACGATTATTTCTGCTAAAGAGTTTGTAGCGAACAAACTCGATACTTTCGCCTTTGAACCAACTAGCATCGGGGGAAGAAAAACCCTGCTTTTCAGCTTTCGTAATCTCCTTTGGGATGTAGCGAGCCATGATCTCTCGCAACAATTGTTTGCCATCATTTGTCTTATGGAAAAACACTCTTTGTTTATCCCTAGGCAGATTTTCGTCGATCCGTTCCACTTCGGCCAGCTGATTCAGCTTCAGTTGAACAGGGCAATGCATCGCAAAATCTACAAGGTCATTGTCCATGAAAGGCACCCGACTCTCCAGACCATGAGCCATGGAAAGTTTGTCTTCCACCACAAAAAGTCCTGGAAGAAATGTCTTAGCTTCAAAATAAAGGGAGTGATTAATGTAATCTTCAGGCCTATTCAGTTCATTTTCATGAGTAGAGAAGACGTCTCGAAAAATATCACGGGTCCAAACATGTCTCACATCACTCCAAATAGGCGCAAATATTTTCTTGAGGTCTCGATTATCTACTAGTCTTTGCCAATAGAGATAATATTCATCAATGTAGTGCTCAAAATTCTGGCTATTCATAGCACGGTAGTAGCGCCACGGATATCCTGCGAAAAGTTCGTCACCACCACTGCCTGCCAAAACGACTTTGACAAACTTGCTTGCAAGCTTTGCAGCATAGAAATTGGGGTAACTCTGACCAATCCGAGGTTCTTCGAGGTGCCAAGCCAGCTTGGGTAAGCAGCGCTCCATGTCACCGGCCTTAAGTACCATCTCGTAGTGTTCGGTTTTGAACCTTGCTGACATGGCTTCCGCTTTTACTCGCTCATCAAAAGCCAACTCCAACCCCGAAGCAGAACTGAGATCAAAGCCAATCGTAAAACTCTTGAGGTTAGGGAACTGTCTTGCTGCGATAGCTGTGATCGAACCGGAATCCATCCCACCACTCAGATAGGCGCCTAGTTCCACATCCGCCACCAACTGGCGATTGACCGCTTGCCGGAAGAGGCGATCCAATTCTTCCAAATACTCTTCTTTACGTACGGGCTGATCTGGTTCTCTGAAATGGTAATCCCAATACTGCTCTGATTGTAGTTTACAATCTGAAGAACTTGTTGTAGTGAGCGTTGCGTGATGGCCTGCCGGCAATAAATGGATATCTTCCAGCAGAGTTTGATCAGTAAAAATGTTCTGGAAAGTAAAGTATTCCAGCAGCGCGGGCTTGTTGAGTTTCCGTCTAAAGCTCGGCTTTGCCAAGATGGCTTTTTGCTCCGAGCCAAATGAGAAGGAATTACCCTGCTTTGCGTAATACAAAGGCTTGATACCGTAACGGTCACGCGCTAACAGAAGTTTTTTTTCTCTGCGATCCCAGAGAGCCAGAGCAAACATGCCATTGAATTTCAACAGAGCTTCTGTGCCCCACTCTGCGAGTGCATATAAAACAACTTCACTATCCGTTTGGCTGCAAAACCAATAGCCTTGAGCTTCCAGATCGGCTCGTAACTCGCGGTAGTTGTAGATCTCTCCGTTATAGCTGAGGACATAGCGGTGGTCTGCACTGATCATTGGTTGATGCCCTGCGGGACTTAGGTCAATAATCGCTAGCCTCCTGTGCCCCAGACCGACATTTCCCTCTACCCACTGGCCCTCCCCATCCGGACCGCGATGGGCAATAGCATCGGTCATCTGTTTCAGAGTGGCTGTAGAGACTTGCGCACCATTAAGGTTGATGAATCCGGTAATTCCGCACATTTTCAAAATTTCGCGTTGCGCAGGGCTAAAATAACGAAATCCAGCTCAGCTTCAGTCATTCCATGAAATAGTGGCAAAGAGATGCTGCAGTCGTTAGCAGCAAAAGCGTTTGGAAAGTCTTCAGGATTTAATCTATATTTCTGCTGGTAGAAACTAAGCATATGGACTGCGTGAGTCGCTGGACGTGTACTGATGCCCTGTTGTTGTAACTGGTCCATCCACTGATTGCGTGCTTCGTTGACGGTTTTGATTTCCTTTGCATCACCGATTGTGGCTGCATGCTTGGCTCGCTCCGGCTGGAACAAGCAGGGATAGCTTTGGTACCCATGCTCAAAACCTTGCAGTTTGGCTGGATTCTGAAGCCAATCCAGACTTGAAAATGCCTGGTCATAAGAAGCAGCTAAACGTTGCCGCTCTGCGACAATGTCTTCCGCCCGATCCATCTGGGCTGATCCAAGAGCAGCTTGAATATCGGTCATACGCTGGTTATATCCTGCGTCAGGGTGGTCAGCCAGCAGGTATGGTCTAGATCCTAAGTGACGTTGCAAGTCGGACATGGCAGCCCCATGATCTCGAAGTCGCCTAATCTTTTCAGCGAGCTGACCATCGTGCGTGGTGACCATTCCACCCTCACCGGTTGTTATTGCCTTGCGAGGATGAAAGCTGAAGCATCCTGTATTTCCTAGTGTTCCGACATGGCTCCCATGATAACGAGCCCCAAACCCACAAGCAGCGTCCTCAACTACCCAAAGATTGTACTGTTGAGCAATGGCGTTGATAGCATTCATTTTTGCTGCAAGACCGAAAAGGTGGACCGGTAGAATCGCTTTTGTCTTATTAGTGATCTTGGATTCAATCTGTGAAGGATCAATGTTGAAGGTTTCAAGATCAATGTCACAGAAGACGACTCTGCCACCAAGATGTTCGACCACGTTGGCTGTAGAGATCCAAGTGAAGGCTGGGATAATTGCTTCATCACCAGGACCGAAACCCAAAGCCGCTAGAGAGAGATGAAGTGCTGTTGTGCATGAGGTCACAGCGATGCTGTGTTTTGAACCAGTAAAGGAGGACCACTTTTCCTCGAACTCACGCACCTTGGGTCCTTGCACCAGCCAGCCACTGTGCAGGGGTTTAAGGACGCTGTTGATTTCTGCTTCGGTAAGATTGGTCCGAGCAATCGGAATGTTCATGCTGCTCACTCAGCTCCATGCTTGGCTCGCCAGTCAATTAGCCGTTGCAATCCTGTACGCAAGTCATATTGATAGGTGAAATTGAGATCTCTTTGGGCTTTTTTCGGGCAGCCAATCCGATTTTGCACCATCCTTCGAGCATCATCGGTACTGTAAGGATTGTAGGTCACTTCCAGCTTCGATTGCTTGAGATCCAGGATCGTGTTGCAGAGTTCTCGGATGCTGGTCTGGATTCCTGTGCCCACATTGTAAAACTTATCAGTTGCTTCCGAGTGCAGCGCCAAGACGTTGCACCGCCCGACATCCTCAACATCAATGAAGTCATAAGCTTGCGAGCCATCTCCGTTGATTACTGGAGGTTCGTTCGCATCAATCTTATTCAGCATGATCGGAATCACACCGGTGTAGGCTGCCGTCTGGTCCTGATGTGGACCATAGACATTCATGTAGCGCAAACCCACGTAGCTCAGACCGTAACGATCATGATATGCCCGGCACATGGCCTCGCCAGCGATCTTGGTCGCCCCGTAAAAATTTCGGTTTTTGAAGGGATGTTTTTCGGTCATGGGAACTTCGACTGCGTCTCCATATACTGAGGCCGATGAAGAGTAGACAAGACGTTTGATGTCGTTACGCACACAGGCTTCCAGCACATTGAATGTCCCCTCGATGTTCACATGGAAGGCGGTTCGTGGGAAGTTCTTGCAGTGCAGGAGCCACATTGCTGCCAAGTGAATTACCCCATCCATTCCCTGCATTGCATCATCCAGCAGATCGATATCCCGTACGTCTCCTCCATTGCTATACAAACGACAACGTGGATCCTGTAAACTTACTGAAACATTGCTGGCTTTGCCACGTGCGAAGTTGTCATAAATCACCACCTCAGCGACATTCGTTTTGAGCAGTTCTGAAACCACAAAGCTTCCGATAAAGCCTGCACCTCCGATGACCAGTATTTTTTTAGTCATTTTCAATTACTGTTGATATTATCTTGAATTTAGCTAATCCGTGGAAATTAGAATATTAATCATTTTCAATTTGTCACTGTCATAGGAATATATTTTGGGAGTTGGTTGTAAATTATTTAAATTAAAGAAATTTTCGTAATAAGTATTTTTAGCAAGTTTGCTTATACATATCTGACTATTTAAATGGAGGAGATATAAATCATGTATTAGCATTATCTCATTAGAATCAAGATCAATCACGTCAATATCATTGGCTTCAAAATCGTATTTTTTTTCAAAAGTTGAAAATTTATTCGAATAGATTTGATCTGAAGATAAAATTTGATTGTTTTTTTTCAAATTTTTAAATGCTATCATCCATCCTGATTTAATGGCAGGATAGTTATATGGAATTATATTAACTAACAATACATTTAAGCCTTGGACAAAAGGAATTAAATTATAACCACTGTTTGAGAGTATAGCATATTTTGCGTTGGATGTTACGTAGAAATCGAGAAAGTCATGGTCAGATTTATTAATGTCAATGTTCGCGTAGTCGTGGAAGTTAGGATGGTGAAAATCTAAAACTGTAGCTCCAGATGTACCCATTCGGAATACTTTCTTTCCTGAATCACACAATTTCTTGATTGTTGGTAGATAATTTGAGATTAGAGATGCTCTATAAACATCATCATTTTTAATAATTGTATTGTCACCTGGAAAATTTAATATTCCAAAATTTTTGTCTCTGACATGAACACATACGATTTCATCTGTAGGTAAAATATTCATCGATTGAAGAAAGGTTGATCCAAGTGTTTCTTCATCTTCAGTAAATATGATTGGAAATTTGCCAAGGAAGGAATAGGGATTAACCTCTCTACTAGTGTATTGTATATTGCTACATAAACTGAGGCGAGCTAAAATCGATGTAAATGTTATACAAAAACAGTAGAATAAATTATTGTAAACAACAGGAAAGTAAATCTTTAACTTCTTATTTAGAAACTGATTCCTATCAAAACCAGGTAGCTCGCAAGATGAAGGTTCAACTATAAGTATATTTTCATTCCGATATTCCTTCAGAATTCTTGCTTTTTGATATGTCATTACATAATGACCAATATTGATTGGAGAATCTAAATAGTGAACTTTAAAGCCAAGATACCGAAATATAATTAGTATAAAAGTAAAAAAGGGAGATAACAGAATGCCAAGAAGAAAGAATTTAATTGGCAGTGGTTTGAAACACCGATCTGAAAACTTCAACAAGATTTTCACTAACCAATGTTTCGACTTTGGGTCAATCGTGTACATGAGAAAATTATATAAAACAAGTGTAAGTTCTTACTAGAGTAGTCAATCAAAACATGCTTGTTTGCGATCATTTTTTTCTGTTAGAGATGTGTTAGAAGATCCAATTAATATTTTATTGTCTCAATCGGTAGCCTGATTTTCCAAAATTCGTCAAATTACCTTCCACTTGCTATTCCGTATGTAGGATCACCAAAGCTAAAAAAGTGTTTGAGCAATGAGTAGAAACTCCGACTCGTTAACGTTACACACTACGTTCACAAAGGTGGATGTCTTCTTTGGCACAGAGACTGTTTTGACTTTACCAAGGAGCAGGTGTCTAATGCGAGGCCGTTGATCATTTTGAAGAGCTTAGTATTTTGTTATAGGATTATAATTGAGAGTGAAGGGGAAAGCACATTCTTCACCTAGGGGGCAATGATCTTCAATGGATCGAGTGTGCATTTTTCGATAGAATCTATTAACAAATAAACAACAAAGATTTCAGGCTACATATGTATGTCTATGAGCTAAATCAATAATTACTAAGATCTACCAAAGCCCTGCCAACTAAATCCCCACTACGCATTCGCTCAATGGCTTCGTTGATCTGATCGAGACTGAACCATTCGGTGAATAACGGTTTGAGCTGTAACTTCCCTAGTTTTTCTAATTGCAGATAGCGCGGGATGTCTTCACTTGGATTGCCATTTCCACCATGTGAACCCGTGAGGACTTTACCAAAGTGCAGTGGTAGCGTGTAGATTTGTGCTTCTCTTCCCTTGGCAGGTACCCCCACTAAAATCGTGCGTCCTTGATCCTTTGTCAATTCATAGCATTGGGAGATGACATTGGGATTACCAGTGTTGTCCACCACCACATCCGCTCCACTATTTCCTACAATGTCTTGAATTTTAGACAACCAATCCTCTTCGTTGCTGTTATTCAGAATGTGTGTTGCGCCGATTTGTTTCGCCAACTCAAGTCGATTTTCAAACAAATCAACTGCTACAATAGGATACCCTGAATGGAGTTGTGCACCTTGGATGATGTTCAACCCCACTCCACCAGCTCCAACAACAACAATTGACTGGCCCATCCGCAATTGAGCATTGTTCTCAATCACACCCAACCCTGTAGTGACAGCGCAACCATATAGAGCTGCATAATGGAGAGGATAGTCTGATGGTAGTGGTGTAAGCCGATTTTCAGAGACGACTGCGTACTCGTTGAATGTAGTAACATACCCAGCGTTTACAACCTTATCGCCCCAACGGTACTTCGGTGGCTCTGCCTGGAAGCCTCGACCAATCCGCCAGTGCATAACAACCTTGTCTCCTACCTCAACATTCTGAACACCTGCCCCAACTTCTTGTACAATTCCCGAACCCTCATGACCGAGAAGATGTGGCAGATATGGGTCTGGGCCTTTCACTCCTGCGATCTCGCCAAGCTGTGAACCACAAATACCACTGTAATGAACTTTTACCAGTACTTGACCAAAATCAAGATTTCCAGGAAGTTCAATATCATCGATAAGAAGCGGTTCATTCTGTGCAGTTAATATTGCACCTTTGAAGACTTTCTTCATCTAGAGAAGATAGAGATGTTTAATGATAAACTTGTAAAGTTAGAAAAGTATTCAAACATGCGTACAAAAACTTAAAGGAATGTTTTCTGAAGAATTATTAGATTAGGAAACAACGGGCTCACCTAGATTTAGATGTTGAGAAGATTTGATAATCTCTTTTTCATATTCTTCAATTAGATTTATGGGAATTTCTTTTGAAAATAGATGGTTTAATTGGTGAATTTGGTTCTTAGTTCTGAATGCAATAACTACTATTCCATTTTGGCAGGCGTTAACAGCTCTATATATTGAGTACTCAAATAAATTGGTATTAAACTTTTTCAAAATCAAATCAAACTCAATGAGTTTATTTATGAAAGCATGATCTAAATCTTTTCTAATATTTTGACTCAAGTTTGCCCTTGAATAACCATCATTTTTGAAATTAAAATATTTATTTGTTAAGACACCTCTACCTAAAACACCGTAAAGAATGTGCTTTAGCCCGACAGTAAAAGTTGATTCCAGTATTTTTGGCTTTAAGAAATTATAATATAATTGATGGTATTCTAGCTTCGACTCTAATGTCAGAAATAGCCCTACTTGATTACCAGTGAAATTTGAAACACCATAAGATCTAATAATATTTTCTTCAAGAAATGAGTTCAAAAGATCTATAATCTCTGGTATGTAAGCTTGGTTATCAAAACGATGAACTTGATAGAGATCAAGATATGTGGTTTTGAGTCGTTTTAAAGAATCAAATAATTTCTTTCTAATATTGTCAATCTGTAATACGCCATCTCCATTACTTGATGAATCAACTCCTATTTTACTGGCAATAAACCATTGTTCACGGTTTCCAAAAATTGAATTTCCAATTATTTCTTCAGACTTTCCATTTGAATAAACATCCGCTGTATCTATAGATCTAATACCTAAGTCAAAAGCGGTTTTAATAATTCCATCTGCATGCTTTGCATCGCAACTATACCCAAATATATTCCCACCGAGACAAATTTTACTCGGTGTGACAATAGTCATATTTTTGAAAGAAGTGTGAATTGCTCTTGTACACTAGACCCACCGTCAACTGGCAAAGCGATACCAGATATATATTTGGAGTCGTCTGAACAGAGATACATCACAGCTGATGCCACATCACTACTGATACCTACGCTACCCATTGGTTGATGGATTTCAGCCTTTTGCCGATACTCTTTGTTATCATTCCTCATAAACCTTTCGATATTTTCTTCTTGGACAATAAAACCAGGTAATAAAGCATTGACTCGAGTTTTCTTTGGACCAGCATTGACAGCGAGGTATTTTGTCAGGGCTAAGAGACCGCCTTTTGCTGCATGGTATGAAGGTGATTCTCCAGTAGCCATTAATGATGCAACAGAACAAATATTAACAATAGAACTACCTGGTGAAGCTTTCTCAATAAATTTCTGAGACAAAAAAAAAGGAGCTGTTAGTCCAATATTAATTACTTTATTCCATGAGTCTAAATCTTGGTTATTGAAATTACTTTTATCTTTGAACCTTGCGTTGTTGACAAGAAAATTTAAATTTTTAGATTTAGTTAATTTATTGAGAAGTGGGAGAAAGCATTCAACTTTTTGAAGATCAAATGGAATATACTCAAAATTACCAGTCGAATTCGGTTTTTTTATTAACTTTGGTTCATTAATATCTAAGCAAAATACTTCAGCACCATTAAATAGAAATTGTTTACAGATTTCAAGACCAATACCCCGTGATCCTCCAGTTACTATCGCTCTCTTCTGTTTAAATCTCATTCCATTCATCTCGTACAAAATTTAATGCTTCACATAATGTTTCTTTAGATTGTTTAGTCCGCCATAGCTGTTGTTTCAAATTACTGAATGGGAATCTGGAACTTTTACCCAATTCATTCTTCATTTCTAAAAAATGGTGATCAGGATGTTTTATTATTACATAAGGGGTTTTACTGAATTGTGCCGAAGCGCAAATACCAGATGCCATTCCGATGAAACCATTAGATAGTGAAATTAGCGCTAGCTGTTCGTCTAAAGTCAAAATTTGTTCAGCTATTATTATATTTTTTAGATCACTTATCCAATCAGGCTTTAGGTCATTTCCTAATAAAATATACTGAATATCGTTGTTTGAATTACTTGATACTTTCAAGAAGTCTTCCCAGATTTCATCATCTATATTGCTTGTTTCTGGAGTATATGGTGGATGGTTTCTAAGATGAAGGCAAATAATTTTAGAACCAATTTCTTTTACTAGTTTTTCTAATTTGGAACTAATCGACTGTTTCCATTTCAATTCAGGCTTGATCTGATAATCTCGATACAACTCAATTATTCTTTTTGATGAATGATATGAGAAGTTTGAATCATTTATATTCTTTCCTGGCCATGATTCTTCATTTTTTTTAAATTCTGCTGAATAAATATATTGAAACTCGTATTTTGAAGAATTGAACACATATTTCCAAATCGCGGGAATTTCTTCACATGCTTCTTTTGAATTATGAACGATTCTTATCGGGGTTTTTTTATTTTTCAGATTTATTATTATCTCTCCCTCTTGCCTCAAGGTAATCAATCCTCCAAGCGTTATTTCTCTATTTGTATCTAGGTATAGGCTAGTTTCACTATTTAAATTTATTCCCATCGCATCTTTTTCTTTGTAAGGAATACACTACCTTCTTTGTAAGAAACCGGCAGATCGTCTAAATTTCTAGCCAAATCCCAACCTTTCTTTTGTGAAAAAATATTAATATTAATATTTATCGAATGATTAAATATTCTTTTTGCTGTTTCGGCAGAGCCGATTTCCAGTATCATTTCTGTGGTTGTCCAATCTTCATTTGTAGTTGCCTCTATAATCTGTGCTTCATGTCCCTCTACATCCATCTTAATGAAATCATGCTGTTTCATAATATTTCTAATATCTAGAAGAGCGACTTCGAACACTTCAATTTTCCCATATGGCTTTTTATCACCAGTTAAATGGCTACTTGTTGTGTTACCTAAAACTCTAGTAAAAGATGCACTTCCTCTCCTATCTGAAATGGCAGCTTGTTCAACAGATACGCTATCAATATTATTGTGATTCAAATTTTCTGTTAAGGTAATGATATGTTTAGGATCTGGCTCATAGGCAGTAACCTGATATCCGCACTTTGAAAGCAAAATACTATGTAAGCCTATATTTGCTCCAATATCAGCGACCTTGTTATATCTACCTTTATTGATCAGATAATATGAGAAGATAATAAGTTCGTCCAACCCGAACAAGTGAAGAGTATTGATAGCTCCCATCTCTTTGTATGGAAGAAAAATATCACCAAATAATTCACTCTGAATAAAACCTTTACCCTGTTTCTTTAAATCTGAACTTTGAATATAGCTATCCGAAATATTCTGAATTAACTGATATTCGTTCGTTTTATATGAATGACTAAGCTGCACTTTTGGAAGGTGTACGAGCAATATGTCGAGTAACGTTTTCATCATACACCTTTAAGTTCCATGGCTTTCTTTATAATGTTTAGTTCTGTGAATCCATTTCTTTCGCAAACTTCTTCGTATGTGCCATATCCATAGATAAAATCGTCTATAGCAATTTGTATTGCTTTCTCAATGTTAATCCCCAGGCTCGCTTCAAGACTACTGCTGTAGATTCCACAGTGTGAAGATAATTCCTCGACAGTTAGTAATCTTTTCGTTTTTGATAGACTCTTATGAATCTGTTCCTTGGGAAAAGGATGTAGGGTTGGTAAATATATAAGTTCTACGGCAATATTTTCAGCTTTCAGGACTTCAGTAGCTGCATAGCACTTTTTAAGTTGAGCACCTGTAGTAACGATCGTTAGATCACTTCCCTCAGCTACTACCACACCTTCACCCACTTTTATTGATTGATCATGCTCAATACCATGAGGATTTTCTGTGAGCCTAAAATAATTGATCTTTCCGTTATTGTAAGATTGTTTGAATAAAGTATTAAATTCCTCTGCAGACCCTGGACAGAACACACAACTATCTTTAATGTGGCTGATCAAGGATACATCTGTGTAGCAATGATGGCTGCAGCCAAGTTGTGCATAATCAAAAGCACCACCAACTGATATCAAATTGATTGGTAGTTTCTGATATCCGAAGTCTAATTTTATTTGCTCGTAGGCTCTTTCAATGATAAACGGAGCAATCGTGTGGACCACTGGAGTGAGTCCGACCTTACTTAGCCCGGCTGCTAAATTAACCATTGCTGGCTCACAGATTCCAATATTGTAATAACGGTCAGGATGCTTCTCGGCAAAAGGTTTTAGAATTCCATGGCTGATGTCTCCCACCATTACTACCAAGCTTTCATCCGTTTCACCGATTTCCAACATTGTATCAGCAAACTCTTGTCTTAATTTTTTCATTTTTGAAGTTCTCTACGGATAAGACTCATCTCACTTTCGTTAGGGATTCGATGGTGCCATACACCATGACCTTCAATAAACGAAACTCCCTTACCCTTTATTGTTTTTGCAAGTATGACCTTTGGAGATCCATTTATTTCAAACTTCAGTCTTGCGAATATCCTTTCGAAGTCCTCTTTCGAATGTCCGTCTATCAAGTGACATTCCCAGCCAAAGGCCTTCCATTTGGAAGACAACCCCTCACGTGGCATCAATTGGGCTGCTGACCCGTTCCAGTCAATGATGGCGCATAGATTTCCTAACTGGAGATTATTTCCTATGTTAGCTGCTTCCCAAATTGTTCCTTCGTGACATTCTCCATCGCCAAGTAACACGAATACTCTGTTATTCTTTTTCTTGATTCTTAAACCTAACGCAATCCCTACTGCTGTTGGGAATCCATGCCCTAATGAACCAGTGCTTGCTTCAGCTCCTGGAACCTTTGTCATATCTGGGTGTCCACCTAAAATTCCTTTATCAGTGCTGTAATCTTCGATATCTCGATCACTCAAAAACCCATATTTATGAAGTACTGCGTAAAGCGCCCCACAACCATGTCCTTTGCTAAGAATAAAGTAGTCTCTTTCTGTCCAATCTGGTTGATGTTGTTTGTATTTCAGCACTTTAGCATAAAGAAATTCAACAATGTCGACGATGGAATAGGAACTTGGGATATGTCCTTCTCCTGATCGCTGGACCATTTCCGAAATTTTTATTCTCAAGTCACTATTCACATTTAATCTCCATTATGAAAAACTCTGCCTTGTCCTCCATCAATTAGCATAGAGGTACCTACGCAAAATGAGGCTAAATCCGAGCAGAGGAATGTCACAGCTTCACTGATCTCACTTAGTTTCCCAAATCTTTTAATTGCCATCCGTTCATTCAAGTATTTTTGAACATGCTCTGGTCTTTCTTCACTCGCAGTATCCCAATAACCTCCTTCAGTAAACACAGCCCCTGGCATTACAGATGTTAGGATGACGTTGTCAGCTGAAACGTATCGAGACAAGCTGCGAACGTAGGCATTTAATGCTGCCTTTGCCGCGCAGTAGGCGGGTGGGCCTTGATTTTCTAAAGCTGCAATAGAAGATATGTGACAGATTCTTCCCCACTTTCTCTTTTGCATGTGAGGTATGTACTTCTCATTTATTAAAATGCCGATTTCTACATTAAGCCACATAACCTCTCTCCATCCCTTATACATTTCGAGTGGGTTTGTGTGATTTAAGTTTCCACCTGCATTGTTTACAATTATATGAGGTGAGAATTCGCCTGTATCCAACTCTGAAAATAATCTTTCTAATTCATCCGGAATTTCTAAATTACATTGTATGTATTGGTGGCCCTGGTTTCCCAACTTTGTTTTTAATGCTGCTAACCCTTCTTTCCCTCGTGATACAGCGATAATTCTGACTCCTTCTCTCGCTAGTGTCTCGCAGATGCTTTTACCTATCCCTCTTCCTGCGCCTGTTACTAAGGCTGTTTTCCCCTTTATTCCTAATTCCATTTTACATAAATCTTTTGAATTTCAGTTTCATAATTCGATTAAAATGGACCCTCGAAACTTGAGTCGGGCTGATCTAACCTGCGATTTTGAATAACAGGTAACATCTCAGGTTTCCTTCCACATAATTCCAAGGCTCGGTTGCCAATTTGATGTGATTCTGGATAGTAATGGTCACTCATCGCAGGGCTAGTTGGTGTAGGATAATCCGGGAGTCCCAGCCGTATGGGAGGTGATTTTAAGCTTTGGAACAGAGATTCTGTAAGGACTGCCGAAATTTCTGCAGATATTCCTGCCATCACATGACCATGATCCACAATTAATACTCTACCTGTTTTTTGAACAGAATTGAGCAGAGTATTCTTGTCGATCGGGCGGATGACTCGAAGGTCGATCACCTCGGCAGAAACTCTGTACTCTTTTAAAAGCTCTGCTGCCCGAAGGCACTCCAGTGCCATGTAAGAGACTCCAATCAGAGTAATATCTGTTCCGGGCTGCATCACCCTAGACTGTTCCAGAGAAACCCGATAATCCTCTTCAGGTACTTCATCCTTCAGCCCATACAGCCAACGATGCTCTAGGCAAATGACTGGATTGTTGTCTTCAACTGCCGCAATCAGCATTCCCTTAGCATCACGCGCAGTGGTAGGCATAATCACTCGTAGTCCTGGAATGTGGGCAAACCATGCATGGAGGCTCTGGGAGTGTTGTGGACCCTGCCCCCAGCCTCGCCCTACAATCATACGGATCACTATCGGAGCCTGCATTTTACCTCCGAACATGTAATGCCACTTTGCCGCTTGATTGACGATTTGCTCGATGGAGACAAGAGCAAAATCTACGCGCTGGTGAGTCAGAATTGGTCGCATCCCCGTAATGGCGCTTCCTAGGGCTACCCCAGTAATTGCATTTTCTGAGAGAGGGATATCGAACACTCGTTTTTCACCAAAGCGTTCTTGTAAGCCAAGAGTGGAACCAAAAATGCCTTTCGGATCTGGTACTCCAAGGCCCATTACGTACACATTCGGGTTAGCTTCCAAGCAGTAGGCTTGAGCCTCACAAAGAGCTTCGGCAAATGAAATCTGTCTTTTCATTAGTGGTTTACTCTAAATTGAAAATTTCTTTGCCAAATTTTTTTATTCACATCAGATCTTTGCCAAATTTATTAAAGACTCCATAAGATATTTCTGTAATTGGAAAAAACGAATTCCTTATTTTAGAATAAAGTTGTTTTTCTTCAATTTCTTGGGGTAAAAATACCCCGATCTCTTCTCCCTCCATTAAAGAGAGAGTTTCTATTTCATCTTCCAATTCGCAATGAAAGACATGCATTTTCCTGCTACCCGCAATGAGTTCTCCCAAGTATCGAAAGTTTTCTGGTTGCCAGCACAGTTCTTCTTGGATTTCTCTCCAGATGGTTTGCTCTGGCGTTTCTTCTACCTCAATATGTCCTGCAAAAAAACCCCAATGGCCTGGGGATTCAATCCCGTCTTTAAAATCTCGCAGTTGCATCAGGTAAGATCCTTGAAAGTAAATCAGCGCCTGGCTCACTTCAATGAAAGAGTTCGCAGAATCATCAAGCATAAACATCTTCAGATGCTGCTTGACCATCAGGAAAGGGGCTGGATTTGGCAAACGCAAATGCTTCCTGAATCTCTTGCCTGATCTTCTTAGTTAAACTGTTTATTTTCTTAGATTCGACGTAAGAAGTTAGGCGTTCTAAGGGATCATTTAGTTGCCAACTTTCAAATTCTTCTTCCGTACGATAACCAATGTCATTATCATAGTTTGGTCCACAATGTTCACGCCAGCGATAGGTTGGCATTTCCAGGAAAACCGGACCATCGCCCTCTTTGAGGAACTTACAAGCTTTAGAACTCGCCTCAAAAACAGCACAGACATCATTTCCATCAGCCAACATTGTCTGAATTCCATGACCAGTTGCTAATTGAGATAAGGAGCGTTGTGGTGGCTGGCGGACTTTCAACGGAGAATAGACCGAATAGAGGTTGTTTTCACAGGCGAAGAGGACGGGGAGCTTTTTGAGTACTGCGAAGTTCAGGCTTTCATGAACGACTCCTGCTTCCATCGCTCCATCACCGAGGAAAATGACAACGACACGGCCTTCCTCACGTAACTGTGAAGTCAGCGCAGCACCCACTGCAATTGGCACGGTACTGCCAACAATCGGTGTTGCCCCGATAAAGCCTGCTGCTTGATCAGTCAGGTGCATCGAGCCTCCTTTACCCCCACAGCATCCGGTTGACTTACCATAGATCTCTGCAACCATGCACTTCAAATCCCCACCCTTAGCCAAGTAGTGGGCATGGCTTCGGTGACCAGAAAAGACCCAATCTTTTCTCTGTAAGGCAGCACAGACCCCAACCGCAGCGGCTTCCTGCCCGATGCTCAAATGAACGGGGCATCGCATTTCCTGCTCTGGATAGTGCTCGGCAATGGCCTCTTCCACCATGCGAATCCGGAGCATGCACCGCCACAGTTCGAATATTTTCGTTTGATCAATCATCATGGCACAAACCAATAGTAGTCGCCGGTGTAACCTGCTTCCTCAAACAGTTCCACCCACTCTGACACTGAAAGAATTGTTTTCGCCGTCAGGTTCCAAGCCAGCATTGCTTCTTTCTCTTCTTCATTGCGATACGCGTCTACCGTGATATAACCGTTTTTCTTGGTGACCCGTTGAATTTCTTGAAGCGCGCTAATTAGTTCTGCTCTCTCAAGGTTGTGAATGGTATTGATTGAAATCACTAGATCGAATGAATTATCCTCATAGGGCAAGTCCCTTGCGTCTGCAACCTGCAGTTGCGGCTTCACGCTTTCCATTGAATTTTCAATGGCGTATTCGCTCACATCAACGCCCTGAATCAATAGTCCAGGAATAAGTGCCAATAAATCATGCAACATAAACCCCTTCGCACAACCCACATCCAAAACCCTTTGTCCTGCAGTCAAACTGTAAAATTGCTGGAAAGTCGGTACGACTGGTTGCCAGAATCGAGTATTGTAGCTAAAGCCTCCATAACCATGCCGTCGTTTTCCATCGAAGAATTCCTTACCAAATTGACGCGCGATCTTACGATCTTCTTCAGTTTTTTCCGCTCCTCGTTGCTTAACGTCACGCTTAGTGCGGGGGTAGTTGATGAGCAGGTCGATTTCTTGTCCCATTTTGTATATGCTATTGATTTAGTTCTAAATGTTTCATCCAACGCACCGTGTAACATTGGTCTTGATCCACCAGGTCCCCACTGTGGTACTTTTCAATGACCTCTTCAATGGCAGTGGCCACCGAGTATTTAGGAAGAAAGCCTGTTGCCTGCAGCTTATCCGAGTTCTGGCGGTAAGAGCGGGGATCGTTGGACTCACTGACAACAATCTCCGCTGGGATTCTTGCTGTCACTCGCTCAGCAATGTCGAGAATAGAAATGTTCTCAAACCCTGCGTTGTAGCATCCGGAAGGCAACTCCGGCTTTGCCAGAAAGTGCTGGTAGACCCGAACCATGTCCTGGATGTGAATATTGGGTCGGGTCTGCTGGCCTCCAAAAACAGTAATTCGACTATTCTTCAGAGCCTGGAGGGTGAGCATGTTGACACTGACATCGAGCCGCATTCGTGGCGACCAACCACAAACCGTTGCAGGTCGTATACAGTGAACCTGCATTTGGTCTTGATAGCTTAGGAGTACACGTTCAGCGACCATCTTGGTCTTGTTGTAGACAGAAATTGGCATCAAGGGAAGATCTTCGGTCACCTGGGGTTCATCTTTTACCCCATAGACACTGCCAGAGCTGGCATATATGAACTGTTTCACTCCACTGCGCACCGCACGATCAATCAGTTGCTGGCCAGCCAGGACATTGACTTCCCACGACAGCGTTGGGTTCAGTTCTACTCCAGGATCGTTGGCAATGTTCGCCAAGTGTAGCAACGCCTCGACACCTTCCAGAGGAATCGCGTCTACCTCCCGAATGTTTTGCTTGTTCATTGCCAGATTTGGGTGAGGCGTCAAGTGGTTGCCAAACCATTGAGTGTCTACAACGGTTACCTGGTGACCATCCATCAGCAGTTGGTGGGTGAGAACTGTCCCTACGTAGCCACAGCCTCCGGTGATTAAGATTTTCATACTTTGTTAGATCGCATATTTTAAACTTTTGGATTTATGCTGGCTGAAGATCAATGAATTTTGGAAATTCTGGGACGAGCACGGAATTCACCATCTTGCCTTCCTTACTACAAAACCAGACTTCTGTAGCTGCTTTTCCAAAATACAATTGGGCCTTCTCATGCAGCTTTTTCTAGGTATTACTAGGTAATTTGATCTCTACGCAAATCTCAGGTGCAATCGTTGAAGCAGACATTCCCCAGATGCTCTGTAGACGTTCGTTGGAGATCCAGGCGACATCAGGAGACTTGACGTTGTCTGAAGTCATGATCGGAAACTCAGGCGGACATTTTCCCCCTTTGAGAAATTGTTCCAGCAACCGCATGATCTCCTAAGCATAGAGCGAGTGGTTGACTTGCACCGCCTTCATGATGATTTCTCCGTCCTTGTTCAACTCAATTTTGAAAGGCAGATTTTGCAAAATTGGGTGCTCACAGACTTCTTGCCAGTTCATGTCTCCTTCCAATTTCATATGAATAACAGATACTCACCACACGGGTTGGTCAGCCAGCTAATGCAAAAGAGCAAAAGTCCATGACTGCAACCTACTTGACTGTTTGATGCTCCAGACAAACTCCTGACCTGCCATCCCTGCCCTTAGGTGTTTTGCCTACTGATGGGTTCAAGCACCGTAGTTCGGCTCAAACAGATCTAGGGGCAAGTTTCCTCGTCTTACTACATTATCAGAAGTTTAAGGCCCAGATTTTCCGGATCTTCTTTATGCCTTGTGTTTGTAGGTATCAGGCTGTTGTTTCAGGGTTTCGAGGTTTGTGTCTAGCCACTGGAGAGTCTCTTGGAGTCCTGTTTCCAGAGAGATTTGCTCTGACCAGCCAAGCTGTTCCCTGATCTTTTTGCTCTCCAGCAGATAGGCTTGGTCCTTACCCAACCGATCTGCTGAGACTTCCGCAACCTCTGAAAAGTCTACGTCGGTCAGTGCGCAAAGTTGTTCCACCAATTCCCGGATGGAGACTGTCTCTCGAGTGGAGAGGTGATAACTTTCTCCGGCTGGAGCTTCCAGCGCCAGTTGCCGAGTGGCCCGCGCGACATCCTGAATATGAATAAAGGAACGAACCGAATGCCCTCCCCCATGCAGGGCCAGCTTCTGGCCCGTTCGAGCACAGAGCAACGCTTTGGGGATGATTCGGTAAAGTTGCTGACCCGGACCATAGACATTGGCAGCCCGGGTAAAAACAACCGGGAAGCCATAAGCCTTGAAGAAACTCATCAGGTGCAGGTCACAGGCCGCACGTGAAACCGCGTAGGGGGTGCTGGGTGCAAAATTGAAGTGTTCCTGGATCCAACCTTCTGTGCTACCATAGACTTCAGGGGTGGTCACGTGGACGTATTTGCGGAGAAAGGGCAATTGTCGTAGTTGATCGTGCAACTTGACCTGAGCTACCACATTCGTCTGATACCAATGCTCCGGAATTTGCCAACTTTGGGCGACCATACCCTGTGCCGCAAAATTGACGATGTACTCCGGTTGTTCCTGACTAACCCACTCCAGTAATCCTGAGAGGTCATGATTCAGGTCCAGTTGGCGAAACTGAAAATTTTTCTGAACTTGATCGAGCCAGCAATAAGGCAGAAAGACCGGGTATAACTCAGCTGAACGGCTAGCTCCCAGGACTGCATGGCCCTGCTCCAGCAGGTAACGGACAAAGTGAGCCCCGGAAAAGGAGTTACTGCCAATGACCAGGAATTTTTCAGGTTGAGTCATCAGTTTTCTGCATTCAATTGGGGCATAATCCTTAAGTCACTTGAGTTAAATTGCCTGGAATTTCCGCTCCAGCACTTTGAGAGAATTTCTTCATAACTTGGCCGCGTTTCAATTCGGTATGGGAGTTTGTGAAAATCGTGCAGCCAATAACTGCTGAATCCGTTCCTGGCGCACCGGTAAATTGCCTACCGTCTGTACAGCTAGACTAGCCATGCAGGCTCCCAACGCAGCAGACTCCATCAGAGAGTTGCCCGCACAAAGACTGACAGCCATGCAGGCCAAGAGAGAATCTCCTGCTCCAGCCACATCGACAGGGTTTGGACACAGAGCTGGGAAATGCTGACGGTTGATGAAGCCATCTTCCTCAGTGGCATACGCAATAAATCCCTCAGCGCCCAGTTTGATGAGCAGATGTTTCGTCCCACTTCGCTGTATCAACTGGTTCGCTACCCTTTCGACCCCATCATCCCGATTACTCAGGGCAATCCGTGCTTCTTTTTCCGTTGGCGTCAGTAGATCGAAATTCTGAAATTTTCCAACGTTGCCAACTTGGCTGCTGCACTGGAGATCGCCAAACAATTGCAGGTCATACTGCTGCTTTAGTGGCTGCAATTCGTTCAGAATGTTTTCAGTGATCACCCCGTAGACAAAATCACTGACCAAGATTCCATCCAACTTTGGAGCCAACTCTCTCAGTCGTGAGATCAGTTGAGTCTCAATTTCTGCTGAGAGACTCTGCTCCTGCAGGCGGCTGACGCGGAAGAGTTTCTGGTTCTCAACCATGTAGCGGATCTTGAAGGTCGTGGGTCGGCTAGGGTCGGGGATTAGGCTGTTGGATACCCCGTATCGTTCGAGTTGCTGCCTCACAAGTTGTGCATTCGGATCCTGGCCAACTACCGAGAGGTAACTACACTGAGCACCCAGTGCCTGGGCATGGGCCGCAACAATTGCTGCTCCACCAAGATATTCGCGAGCCTTGAGTTCCCGAACAACCAACACTGGAGCTTCTGCACTCATCCCCAATGCATCACAGGCGATGTACTGATCAACAATCGTATCGCCTAGAACAAGGAGACGACTCTGCTGAAAGCGCTTCAAGGCCTGCTGGAGCTTTGGTGGATCCAGTTGTTGTCGCTGACAAGCTTGCTGGAATTGCTCCCAACGTTCACGCTGAAGATCCCGCGGTTCTTCACGCAGCAGATCTGTAGTGGCATAGTGGGTTTCTCCCGCATGATAGACGACCTTGCCACCAACCGCTCGCAGCATCTTGAGTGACTCTTGTAAGAGTCCCTGTTGCTCTTTCTCGAACTCCTTGCCCAACACCAGCAAATTTGGCCGCAGCACTTGGACGGCCTCTACCAAGTCTCCTCTGTCCAGAATCAGGACACCATCGACAATTTGCAACCAAGCCAAACCAAGTGCCCGTTCTTGCGCAGAAAAGAGATGAGGATTCCCTGAGGGGGTCAACATCCGATCGCCCTGTACTGCAACAATCAATTGCTGCCCAAGGGACTGAGCGTGTTCCAGGAAGCGGATGTGCCCTGGGTGAATTATGTTGAAGTGACCATAGCACAAGACAACCTGCTGACCACTAGGCAATGAAGATTGTGACTCGGTCTCAGAGAGTCGCCAAATCTTTTGTTCAGGTGACATTTAACTCTCGCAGTCCCTGATGAATTGGATGCTGGAGAAACTGTGCTTGCCATGCATCAGCTTCTCCCCAGAGGGCTGTTGGTCTCGGATCAGACTGTGCCTGTTGGAGTGATTGGATCGTCCCAATGTCTCGGTGTAGTTGAAGGTTGTGCCATGTGGCAATTCGCCCCAGATAGTTTGGCAGCACTTGAGTGCTGAAGTCATTGATTTGAGGCTGTGCTTCTAGCCAATTCAGTAATTCTGGTTCCATTAGATAGACCGCCGCATTGGCTCGGGTTCCCGGAGGATTGGCTACCTTCTCATGGAAAGCCTGCACCACTCCATCGTCATCCACTTCGACAATTCCGCACGATTGTGGCGACTCCGTATCAAAGGTCATCATCGTCAGCGCAGTTCCTTTGGGCCGTCTATGTTGGTGGAATTCCAGAAAATCTGCGAAGTCGCACTGACACCAGTTGTCAGCATGTACGAGCAATGTCGTCTGCGTTTTGAAAAAATCGGCATGAGCACACAGGGTTCCGGCTGTGCCTAGCAATTCTGTTTCTTTTGCAGCTCTGACCCAATCTCGAAATCGAGGACGCGCCAGAAATTCCTCAACAATCTCTGGCAGATAGTGAAGATTCACCAGAACCTCACGAATGCCAGATCGCCAGAGGGTCTCCAACCAGTACTCCAAGAGAGGCCTCTCACCAATTGGCATCAGGCACTTGGGCCAGTTTTCGGTCAGTGGTTGGAGGCGAGTTCCCAACCCAGCAGCTAGCAACAGCGCGCGTACTTCACTCAAGACGCTGTATCCTGCTTCTGTTCAATCAAGTAATCGATAATTGCCAATAGCCAGACGTGATGGGTCATTTCCACGATGTTGTAAGCGGTGCTGTCCACCCAGAGATTGACATCTCCCAGAGTTCTCAAGGGGTTGTCAGACCGAAATCCTGAGAGAGTCAGGATTGACAGTCCCATTTCCCGAGCTTGCTTGGCGCCGTTGAGCATATTGGGTGACTGTCCACTGCTGCTGATCAGGATCACCAGGTCTCCCTCATCGGCATAGAACTCCAAAGCTTTGGCAACCCAGTGTTCGTAGCCATAGTCATTGGCAAAACAGGTCAGCAAATCGGCTTCGTTGAAATTGACCGCTCGCATCCCGGCTGCCTTGGTCAAGTCAACAGTCACATGACTGGCCATTGCAGCGCTCCCACCATTGCCTACACAGATGATTTTTCGATTTTGTTGGTGTGCCTGGGAGGCAAGTTGGGGTGCCTGTTCCAAATCTGCTACATTGGCAGTCTGTAGTCGATTGTGTAGATGGTCGAAATATTGTTGGAAGTAACTGGAATCAGGCATGGTGTATTCTATGTTCTTATGGTTTTGGCTCAGCTTGCTTTTTTCAGTATTTGGTCTGGTGTCCCCACTTCTACAATCTTCCCTTTATCAAGTCGATAGATCCGATCACAATGCTGGACCGTAGTCAGTCGGTGGGCAATCACGATCATCGTCTTTTGCCCCTTGAGTCGTTCGATCTCAGCAACTATTTCTTTCTCAGTCTCGTTGTCTAGGGCACTGGTCGCCTCATCCATTACTAAGACACTACGTCCATGATAAAAGGCGCGTGCTATCGCTACCCGTTGACGCTGCCCGCCCGAGAGACGAACACCCCGCTCTCCTAAAATTGTGTTCACTCCTTCTGGCAACTGTTCGACCAGTTCGGTCAGTCGGGCTTGCCTCAAAGCTTCTAGCAGACGGGCATCATCAATTTCCAACTCTTCTTCACCCAGAGCCACGTTACAACGTAAACTGTTATCAATCAAAAAGACCTGCTGGGGTAGGTAGGCCACCTGGGAGCGCCATTCTCCCAAATGTTCCTGAAGTGGCTGTCCGTTGAATTCCATAATTCCAGACTGGGGTTCTAGCAAACCGAGTAAAACATCGACCACAGTGGTTTTGCCGCTCCCTGAAGGCCCAATCAGGCCAATAGCTTCTCCTGCACTAATTTCCAGATTCAAGCTTTGAATGGTCATTTGCTTCGCATTTGGATATGAGTAATTTACATTGTCTAATCGTAATGAAATAGAGGACTCTTTTGGCTGCCTAATTGAAATCCTTTCTGGTACATCCTTGAGATTTTTTGCATCAGCATGTAGGCGTGCAATCGCATCTCGCTCGAACCGTAAAAGATTCAGTGTACTAGAAAACGTTGCTACCATTGGTAGTATGCGGATTGTAGCAACACCAAACAGTCCCAATGTACCTAACAAAGTATTTACTGAAGTACCAAAACTAGCTGAAATTGTGACCAACGACACTACAAATAATACGATAACTACCTCGAATAGATAACGTGGTACTATTTGAATCAATTGAAAATACAGGTTGTTGGTAGCAATATTTTCAGCACTTTTATGTACTACTTTGTGAAAATGCTTTTCCAGCCCAAGAATTCGAATTACTTTAAGACCTTCTATGCCTTCATGAATTCCTTTGACCATTTTCTGTGATTCTTCATTTACACCAATGCCATATCCTCTCATTTTTTCGCGGAAGAGCAGATCAAATAAAATTAAAGCACCTCCAAGAAGAAACAGAAGTAATGATAAAGCAAGAGTATTTTCCCAGAGGAGCAAAGAGAGAATTACCAACATCACTACTACATCGCTTACAAACCTTAAACAATGTACCAAGAACCCCTCAAATCGAATAGTCAACTCTTGCAAAGAATGTATATATTCAGAAGAATTTCTCTGTAGGAAAATTTGATAGGGTAGGTGTTGGTAGGCATGCATTAAGTTAGTGCACAGATCAATACGCTGTTTTTGAGAAAATTTGATAATAACATTGTTAACTCCCACAATTAAAATCGCTTTCAGCAGAAATATAGCAACTAGCACACCACTCATCCAATACAACAATATGTCTCGCTCGAAGTTCCAATTAAGTAATTTCAAAAACTTTATAGCACTTATCTCAGGTACAGAACCCGATTCCATCAATATAGTAATGTAAGGTACAATCAACCCCAAGCCTGCAAGATCAAACAAAGAAACACCTAGAAATAGAAGTACCATCATGGGGAGCTTTCTTCGGTTTTTTCCCAGCAGGATCATAATTTCATGGAAGTATTGCCGAGCGCTGTTCATAAAAACAAATCAACTTGCAAATAGAAAGAGATGAGAATGCATTTGTCTTCCTGAAACTTCCGCCGCCCGAATATCATGCACAATTTGGATGGCAGTGTTGGCTTCTTCCAGTCCGAAACCTTCTCCAGCGAGTGTTTGTTGATAGACCAGCGTATGGAGATCGGTGAAGCCTCCACTGAATTCGATCTCTTCCCCATCAAGTGTGATGCTGCGATAGGTACGTTGCCCTTTGGCTTTGACCTCAGCAGGGATGTGGTTGATGTCAATCGAGAGAAACCAGGGCACTCGGGCTTTCTCTAGTTCCAGGTAGCCCGAACAGGTCGTTGGTGTCGAGATGTGAACTTCGTTGCGCTCTACCCCTCCAAAGAGCCAGGTGAGCATATCGAAGAAGTGCACTCCAATGTTGGTTGCCAGTCCTCCCGACTTCTCCTCATCTCCTTTCCAGGAACGCAGGTACCACTGGCCACGTGAGGTCAAGTACGTCAGCTGCAGCTCATACTTATCCTGTCGACGTTCTTGCTGAATTTTCTCTCGCAGCGCAATCAGCGCTGGATGAACCCTAAGTTGGAGAATCGTCCAGACTCGTTGTCCGGTGTCGGCTTCTAATTCCTGCAGAGCCTCTACGTTCCAAGGGTTTAGCACCAATGGCTTTTCACAGAGGGCATCCGCTCCTACCCTCAGTGCTGTCCGGATATGTGCATCATGGAGATAGTTGGGCGAGCAGATGCTGAGATAATTAATCTCTTTCCCTTCGTTTTCACGGCGTAGCTTCTCCAGGTGCCGGTCGAAACGCTCGTATTCTGTAAAGAAGGCGCAGTCTGGGAAGTAGCAATCGAGAATACCGACGGAGTCGTGCTTATCCAAAGCCGCAACCAGTTGACTGCCCGAGTCTTGAATCGCCTTGAGGTGTCGTGGCGCAATGTAGCCGGCAGCGCCGGTGAGTGCGAAGTTTTTCAAGAAATTCTTACGAGTTTAACGTTTCTAGTTTTTGGCTATTCAGTCGATAACGCTGTTGGGTATGTGGACATTGAAGCTCTTCGTACCCACTCAGTGGTAAATCTAGTTGCTCACCATACTCACTCATCCAGCCAATTTGACGAGCAGGAACCCCAACCATCAGCGCGTAATCTGGGACATCTTTGTTGATCACCGCTCCGGCTCCTATGAAAGCATAGCGTCCAATCGTCACCCCACAGACCACCGTGCAGTTGGCTCCCAGCGTTGCGCCCTGGCAGATTCGCGTGCTGCGGTATTCTTCTTTACGGACAATCGCCGCTCTTGGATTGTAGACATTGGTGAAGACCATGCTGGGGCCACAGAAGACGTCGTCTTCCAAGGTGACGTTTTCATAGACCGAAACATTATTCTGGATCTTGCAGCGGTTACCGATCACCACCCGGTTTCCGACAAAGACATTCTGGCCAAGGGAACATCCTTCCCCAATGATAGCTCCTGAACATACATGGCTGAAATGCCAGACTTTGGTGCCTTCACCGAGAGTGGCACCTTCATCAATGATAGCGCTCTCGTGTTGCCAATAACTTAAAGCCGCCACACTCGAACCCCCTGCTCATCTAGTGCTGCTTTTGGTGCAATTCCTTTGACATCCACCACGACCCTGCCAGAGATTAGTTTGTCTCGCCACTGATTCACTCCCCAATCCCTGTACAACTGATGAGCCACTGCCAGCACGACTGCTGATACTTTTGGCGAGTTCTCCAAGTTCTCTATCAAATCTACCCTGTACTCGGCTTTCGCTTCCGCTGGATCACAATGGGGATCATGCACCAACACCTCGCAACCATAGTGCTTTAGTTCCTGGATGATATCCGGGACACGCGAGTTGCGCAGATCCGGGCAGTCTTCCTTGAAGGTTAGCCCCAGAACAAGCACCTTCGCACCCACTGCACCAATTCCTACCTTGGCTAATTCCTGCACGGTACGGCGGGCAATAAAGATTCCCATCTCATCGTTGATCCGTCTCCCAGAAAGAATCACCTGCGGGTTGTAGCCTGCTCGCTCTGCCCGGTGTGTCAAGTAATAGGGATCAACCCCAATGCAATGGCCACCCACCAGCCCTGGCTGAAATGGCAGGAAATTCCACTTGGTACCGGCGGCTTCCAACACTTCTCGTGTGTCGACTCCCAGCCGATCAAAAATTAAAGCCAGTTCGTTGACAAAGGCGATGTTTAGGTCGCGTTGTGCGTTTTCAATCACCTTGGCAGCTTCGGCTACCTTGATGCTGGAAGCTCGGTAGACTCCAGCCTTTACTACAGCACCATAAAGATCAGCGACTCGCTCCAAGGCTGCTGGCGTCGATCCTGATACCACCTTGCGAATCGTAGTGAAGGTGTGCTGCTTGTCTCCCGGATTGATGCGTTCTGGTGAATACCCCAACGTGAAGCCCTGCACTGACACCTGCTCCTCAGCTGAGCCAGTCAAGTACTTCAATCCTGAAAGTCGCTCCAGTACAGGAGCACAGTCTTCTTGGGTACAACCTGGATAAACTGTCGATTCATATATTACCAAATCCCCAGCCTTGAGAATCTTGCCAACAGTTTCAGTTGCCTTGAGCAAGGGAGTCAGGTCTGGTTGCTTCGCCTCGTTGATCGGGGTGGGAACCGCGATGATGTGAATTGAGGCTTGGCGTAGGTCCTCGCAGTTATCGGTGAATGATAAATTTGCTTGCTGGAGTTCTTGATTAGAGACTTCACTCGTTCGATCGTACCCAGAACGAAGCTCGTTTAAGCGAGAAGCATTGATATCAAAAGCGATGACCGGTCGATGCTGACCAAAGGCCACTGCGACGGGGAGTCCCACGTAGCCAAGCCCAATGACTGAGATCGTTTCTGGTAACAAGTTAAAGTAAGTTAGCAAAAAGGTGAGAGTTTTTGTTCAGAAAATGAACATGCGGCGGGTGTGCCAAAAGGTAGCAGCGTGAAAGAGGAGGTTTCTCAAAGCAATTCAAAGAGTTGTTCGTGTGGCAACCTATTGCCTCAATTGCATCCAGCATAGCTTCTAGAAATAAGTTGTGGTCACGCTTCGACATACTCTGCATCTTCCTTCTAACATAGAGGCTCGTCGATTTTCTTTTGTTGCCCTTAAAGTAACCAAATCAACAGGCCTTCCCAGAATCTCCTCCGAGTAATCTGCTAGGTGAATAAACAGGAGTCCGATGGGTCTCAAACTCCAATAAAAGATCCACATCACGAACAATTTGCTCATCTTCTCGAACTGCTGAACCAAAGAGGCCTATTCGACGTACACTTTATTTATACTTCAATTCATCACTAACTTGGCGTAATGCATTTTTGATTTCTTGTTTGGAGGGCTGCTTTGCAACTATCGGCATACTTGTTATTCCAACTTATAAAATTCCATGATGACTTCAGCGAAAATAACTTTTTCAATCACAGTAATTTCGTACCTCCATAGATGTATCACTTCAATCATGGGCAGGCATTGGCCAAAAATTTGGATCCAAGATCTCGTTATAAGAAAATGGGCAATGTTGTGGAAATTGGTTTTTGCTAACCCTGTTTCTAACTCTGCTCTGATCAAAGCTTGCTGGTACGCTGTGCTAACTTTCTGTGAAAATATGTCTTTCAGGCTGGGGCTGTCTTCAAGCAAGTCCTCAACCTGAGCACGCTGCTCGACAATTGTCAGACACCAGCTATTACTTTGCAGAGCCCGCTGAAATTGTCATTTGAGCAGGTAAAGAAATAGCACGATCAAGCGATTTTGAAGTTATCGATGTTCGCTACGGCTCATGCCTTCGAGTTCCTCAAAAAGGTGTGCTGTTTCAAGTTTTTCCCAATTTCCTGAGGGAAGCACCCACCTGCTTCTGTTGCTCCAGCCAACTCAAGTAATCCTGTTCGTACAAATTCTCTTGCGACATTTTGTGTTCCATTGACGAAGAGGTCTTCTTTCAAATCCCGTACACGGACCTGAAACTGTGCTGGCCCTTGATGAGTCACCAATATCCGAAAATCAAGTCGCAAATCCCTCCAAACTACACCACCCAAAATTTTCAGTGAAGGCTCTCAAGGTTTGAATATAAGCGTGACATTTTCAGGGCTCATCACGCTCTGAATGTATCAAATCAGCAGACAGGATAGAAACGGGTTAATGCTATATTTGAGATCTAAGAAAGCGAGCTGAAAAACCTCGCTTAAAACCGCACAACCTCGAAACCCACGGTGGTAGCAGTATTGAACATCACCGTATCCGCAGTGACCAAAATTGTAATGCCAATGCTGCTAGCGAGTGCTAAATGAAGCACATCCAGCGTTCGGAGGGGGTGCTCAGCATAACTGACAATCAGGCATGTTGCCTCATCAAAGTGTGCTTCATTCACTGGATATCGTTGTAACCACCCGCGATCTGTATCTTCGAGAAATGCGGTAAACAGCAAAGATTCAAGCTCAAAAGTCAAATTCACCATACTTCTGCGCTGGCTCAATAAAGACCGCATTTATGTGACAGTAAGGCTGCTGATTACCGCAATATCTAGTCCCTGAAGGAAGGCTACAACAGCTTCTGAATTGGGCTCGTTAAGATACCACTTCGCTAGTGTACTAGTATCAAGATAAGCACGACACTCAGCGCACATCACACTCTGTGCGAATCAGTTCAACCGAAGGTGTTTGCAACAGTTGCATACACTTTCGAAGATCTGCGTGATCGGGCAAAGCCCGATACTGTGAAAGATGTGTCAGTTGAGACCCTTTCAAACTCAGATCAATATCGGAACCTTCCTTTGCATTTCCTTTGGCTCGAGAGTCTAAAGTCACATCTCTCAGACCTCAGGATACCCAACAAATACTTGCTGGAGGCGCTCAGTGGTACGTTTGCTGAGTCCAATTGGCTCTGTCATTTGCTAAGAACTGAGAATTGCTGAAGTGTTTTCCGAAGTATTTCAAAATGACCGAGGTAGCGATTGCAAATGTTGACTAAAATTTGCTGTGCACTTTCGTCATTATAGGTGTGCACTGTCAAATTACGATCTTGCAGCATCCAATCTTCCACATCAAGAATCAGCCCTCGCTCGAAAGCCACATGGCGTATCTCATGATCCATGCAATCCGGAGTTGCCCTGAAAAAGCAGATAGGCTCGCAGCATATTCCCAGCCAATTCATAGGTGTACTTAAAGGCTTTGATCAGCCCCTGTGCTTCCAATTCATTCAACTCCAATCTTTGACAAGATTGCTCTAGCTTTTCAAGTGCACGTTCAAAGTTTTGCTGAAGCTGTTGCCAACGGATATCAGAATTATTTGTTGGGGTTACCATTGCAATCTATACACTTCAATCAGGATTATCTCTTCCTCTCCTTCCTTACCTGCAATCATCAGTTGGCGTGGATAAAATGAGCAATCTATAACTGCAGAAGTAGTTTCTCTGATTTGCTAACAGAGGTTTCCTTGCATCTTGACTAAAGGAATTGACTTCACTACAAATTTTTCAACCTAAGACAACTAATACTAAACTGCAGAGACACATGTAAAAAGTGAATATGCATCAAGCCAAGACTCACCTTTCTAGATATGTGGACTTAGCTGCAGGTGGAGAAGAAATTCTCATTGCGCGCGGGCAAACCTATTGCCCTGCCAACAGAACAACCGCAACAAAGGGCCTTGGGTCTGGGAAAGGCACATTTCGGGATTCCTGATCAATTTGATACTATCCATCAAGACTTGATTGAACAGATTTCCCAACAAAAACTTGATGGGTCCGCGCTTTTTTCTGCTCGACAAGCACATTTTCCTCGAAGCACTGTTGGACTTAGACCAGTTGCCAGTTGTTATTCAGATTGAACTAATGAACCCCACTAACAATGTTTGGTTTAGTGTGGCCAGCATCCGGGAAATTGTCATCAAGTCTTCTCTGGGCCGTGACGACTTCAGTTTCAACTCAATAGAAATCCATCAACTTGCTATGGAGATCAGTTTTACTGAGTTACCTAACAATACTACTCACTTGTAATTCGGCACTGGGACCCTGTTCACCTAAAGTTCAGTTGCTGAATTGGATATTCTTAAGGCCACATCTCAACGCAAAGTCATCATTAGGAACAAGCTCCAATTTCCACAAATAAACAGAACATGAAAAAAGCTTTAATCACAGGGGTCACGGGCCAGGACGGGGCCTATCTCGCTGAATTCTTATTGCAACAAAGTTATGAAATTCAAGGAATCAAGCGCCGCACCTCGCTGATCAACACCGATCGAATTGATCATCTTTACCAAGATCCTCATACCAAAGATCGTCACTTTATTTTGCATCATGGCGATCTGACCGATTCCAGCTCTCTGACTAGGATCATTCAGCATGTTCAGCCAGATGAAATCTATAATTTAGCTGCACAGTCGCATGGGTCTCCTTTGAGGAACCAGAATATACCGCCAATTCTGATGCGTTGGGCACTCTTCGCATACTGGAAGCAATTCGTATTTTGGGCCTCGAGAGAAAGACTCGTTTCTACCAGGCTTCGACTTCTGAATTGTATGGAATGGTGCAAGAAATCCCGCAAAAAGAGACCACGCCATTTTATCCACGTAGTCCTTATGCAGTGGCTAAGCTATATGCTTATTGGATCACGATCAACTATCGGGAAGCATACGGGATGTATACATGTAACGGCATCTTGTTCAATCATGAATCCCCAATCCGAGGCGAGACTTTTGTGACCAGAAAGATCACCCGTGCCCTAGCGCGGATCAAACTGGGCCTACAAGACCACCTTTAATTAGGTAACCTTGACGCAAAGCGGGATTGGGGACACGTCAGGGATTATGTTGAGATGCAGTGGCTCATGTTACAACAAGAATATCCAGAAGACTTTGTCATCGCAACAGGTGAGCAATACTATGTACGTGATTTTGTAAATGCCGCAGCAACAGAACTTAGCATGACGATTTCTTGGCGTGGTGAGGGAGTTGATGAAGTTGGCTCTGTTGGAGGTAAGAGCATTGTCAAGGTAGACCCTCGCTATTTCCGTCCAACCGAAGTTGAGACACTCCTTGGAGATGCCAGCAAAGCCAGAAAAAACTTTGGTTGGATACCCAAGATAAGTTTTGAAGAACTCGTAACTGAGATGGTCCGAGAAGATCTAAAATCTGCAGAGCGTGATGAGCTGATCAAGCGTGAGGGATACAAGGGGATGGATTACCATGAGTGAGCTGGTTCATACTGGGTTACTCCAAAAGAAGCTCAATTAGCTTTGGAAAACCTGGCACTCGCCTGGAAGACTCCAGTTCCCCAAATGGAGTAAAGAAGCGCATTTTCCCATCTTCTGAACAAAGCCAGAATTCCTCTGCACCGGCTTGGAAATACAACTTCCGCTTTTCGGTCATTTGTATCTCTGAGTTGCCAGGAAACATCACCTCAACGCAAATCTCTGGATCCACTATAGCATACAAGGCACCTCGACTTGCCAAAGCTCGTTCCCGAGAAATCCAAACAACATCTGGAGAACGCACCACATCTTCTGTTTCCACTGCCAATCCTGGAGGACAGTAACCTTCTGGGAGAAACTCTTTTAGAAGTAAAAGAATTTACTCAACATAAAATGAATGTTCCATCCTTACTGCGTTCATCACAACCTCTCCGTAGCGATTTAATTCAAGTTTATAGGGTAGGTTTTGTAAAATCGGATCATCACATACTTCTTGCCAGTTCATTGTCTACCTTTCAAAAGTTGAGAACTGAAATTCTGAGGTATTCTTTCAAAGATTTCTCTTAATCATGCCTGATTTTTTGATACGCGTGATCTGATGACGCGTATCTTTCGGATTGAATGTAGTTTCGAAGCTCTGCCAATTCTTCCATAGGACCTTGAGCAAATGAAATGAGATTTTCTAAAAAAGATCTACAATAAAACTCATATTCTCAGTATTTTAAAAAACTTTTTTCAGAAATATCCTTCTTGTTTTTTCTTTTCCATTGATCCGACCTGATCCTGATCAATCAAACGCCCTTGCCTCTCCGAACTTCTTGATTGGAGCATCTCTTCCAATAACTCCTCGACACTCTGGGCAGTTGATTCAATGCCTCCAGTTAAGGGATAACAACCAAGGGTCCGGAAGCGAATTATCCGGTTTTCAGCCATCTCTCCTGGTTCCAAGGGCATTCTCTCATCATCAACCATCAGCCAGGTCCCTTGACGCTGAACCACTGGCCGTTCCTTGGCAAAGTAAAGCGGAACTACTGGAATCTGCTCCTGCAGGATGTAGAGCCAGACATCCAGCTCCGTCCAGTTTGACAGCGGAAAAACGCGCATGCTCTCTGCTAGCTGCAGGCGTCCGTTATAGAGTTGCCAAAGCTCTGGTCGCTGCCCCTTTGGATCCCATTGATGATGTGTGTTGCGGAAAGAAAATACCCGCTCCTTGGCGCGGGAGCCCTCCTCATCTCTCCGGGCTCCACCAAAGATGCCATCGTACTGGCCCTTGTCCAACGCCTGGCGCAGCGCTTGGGTCTTCATCACATCGGTATGCACCCGACTCCCGTGACTGAAGGGACCGATTCCCTGATCAAGGCCTTCCTGGTTGGTATGAACAAGCAACTCCAGCCCAAGACGCTTTACTGTTTGATCCCGAAACTGGATCATGTCTTTAAATTTCCAGGTGGTGTCAACATGCAGCAACGGAAACGGCAACTTGCCGGGAGCAAAGGCCTTGAGCGCCAGTTGCAGTAAAACTGAAGAGTCCTTACCAATCGAATAGAGCAGCACCGGACGTTCAAATTGAGCAACAGCTTCCCGGAAAATGTATATACTCTCTGCCTCGAGTTGCTTCAAGTGTTCAGACATCATGATAACCTCAGGGCATTGAGCAGGTACTTCAGGTTTTTTTCCTGACTATTCTGGTGGGTGTTCAAGACCAATTCAGGATGATCTGGAGGTTCATAAGGTGAAGAAATGCCGGTGAAATTTGGCAACTTGCCGTCTCTGGCCAACTTGTAGAGTCCCTTGGGATCCCGCTCCTCACAGACTTCGATGGGGGTATTCACAAAAACCTCAATGAACTCTCCGATATCCAGTAGCTCTCGCACCTGCTGTCGCTCACTCCGAAAGGGAGAGATGAAGGAAACCAGCACGATCAAGCCAGCCTCCAGCATCAACTTGGAGATTTCTCCCACGCGCCGAATATTCTCTGCTCGGTCTTCTTCCTGAAAACCAAGGTCCCGGTTGAGTCCGTGGCGGACGTTGTCGCCATCAAGCAAATAGGTGTGATAGCCCAGCTCCGCTAGTCGTTGTTCGAGTGCATTGGCCAGGGTTGACTTTCCGGAACCACTCAAGCCCGTGAACCAGAGCACTCTCGGTGTCTGTCCCTTGAGTTGAGAGCGGACGGACTTGTCCACCCTGCTCTGGTGCCGGACAACTTGACGCGATGCCGTGGCAGTGATCATTCCCGCAGCAATCGTGTTGTCAGTTACTCGATCCACCAGGATAAAAGAGCCTGTGGCTGGCAGGTCCTCATAGCGATCACAGGGGGTGGCTTTCTCCAAGGCTAATTCACAGCGGCCCATGTCATTGCGTTCCAGTTGGGGCGAAGGAAGTTCCTGCATGGTCTGAATTTCCAAGCGATGCAGCAAGCGTTTGATCGTCGCTGGTACAGCGACCGTCCCAAGACGCAGTTCATAGCGTTTCCCGGGTCGCAACGGCTGATCTCCAAACCAGACGAGGTTAGCTTCAAACTGATCGGTGACAATCATCGGTTCTTCCTTCTTAAGAACAAGGACTTCTCCGCGACTGAGATCAGTTTCTTTCTCCAGCACAATGGTGACCGCCTCTCCTCGCTCAGCGGATGGCTGTTCCCCATGGACCCCTATAATCTGCTGAACTCGATTGTTGGCCTGGGACGGCAACACCAGCACCTCTTCTCCAACAGCAATATGACCGGCAGTGACCGTTCCCATGTAGCCCCGAAAATCCTGGTGAGGCCGACTGACGAACTGGACAGGGAAGCGGAAAGGCTCTCCCTCGATGGAAGTTTGAATCTCGACTTCCTCCAGCCAGTTTAGCAGGGTTGGTCCCTCGTACCACTCCGTATGTGCCGATCGATGGACGACATTGGCGCCAGTCACAGCGGAGATCGGGAAGCAATAAAGCTCCTTCAGACCAAGTTGTTGCCCAAGAGATTGGATCTGCTTTTCCATTTGCAGGTAGGTCTCCTGATGATAGTCGATCAGGTCAAGCTTGTTGACCACGACTGCCACGTGCTGGAGTCCGAGCAAGCGAACAACTACAAAGTGGCGACGTGTTTGGGAGAGCACACCCTTGCGGGCATCGACCAGTAGGAGAGCGAGTTGACAGTGGGAAGCACCCGTGACCATGTTGGCGGTGTACTGCTCATGGCCAGGGGTGTCAGCGACAATGAACTTACGCTGCTTGGTGCTGAAGTAGCGGTAAGCAACATCGATCGTGATGCCCTGTTCCCGCTCGGCCTGCAAACCATCCAACAGCAAGGAGAGATCTGGTTCAGCTAGGCTCCTTTTGAGCTGATCGGATTTGATGGTTGCCAGTTGGTCATCAGGGACCAATCCAGCATCATAGAGCAAACGACCGATCAGAGTACTCTTGCCATCATCCACGCTCCCGCAGGTCAGGAAGCGGAGCAGATCTTTCTGGAGGTGTTTTTCAAGAAGGGGAGGCATAAGTCAGGCGAAATTAGAATGTAGAGGGTTGATTTTCCCAAATTCACAACAATTTTACCAATCCAGCGCTAATAGTTCCTTGGGCCAAGAGCATGCCGGCAATTCATTTCAAGGTGTCCGCTTTGGATTCGGCAATATCTCTCTTTAAATCTGCAATGATTTGTGATTGACCCAATTGGTTTTTTTTTGCAGAAGGGTTCGATATTTTGTTAGGTTTCCCTATGTATCTCTGCAATGTCAATTTGTACATTGGCAATATACTGTTTTGTTGCCAGATCGTTCTCAATCAGGGTGCGCAACAACATGACAATTCCGCTGTTTTTACCGTAGAACAATTCCTACCCGATCGATGTGCTCTTTTAGATCTTTGTTCTGAATTGTTCTTAGATCACCGGGGCCACTTTATAGGACAGCATCAAGTCATCAATAGCAGACTTTAGTTGCAGCATGTTCGAGAAATTCAATTGGGCTCCTTTGAGAGCAAGATCAATGTCAGAAGAATACTGATGACGACTCATTGCCCGAGAGCCAAAGAGAATGATTTGTTCAACTGCGGGATGTGATCGGAGGACGCTACCTAGTTTCTTGATAGTTTCGGAAGAGAGTCCACCGGGGATGGCTAGTTCTTCTGTAGTGGACTTCATGGGGATTCCACCAACTTTACAATCGTTTGTTGAAATTGCAGGAATTGTCGGTGGTAGGAATTCTGGATTTCTGCGAACGCTTGTTCTGCATTGATCTGATCACAGGCATGAGAAGTCAAGTTCCTAGCAATGATCATGCTTATCCAGATCTCTCCGTCTTCAATCAATCTGTTTTAAAAGGCTTCTCTGGTGGCATCTCTGGAACCGTGAATCGTGGCTCCCTGGTACTCAAAAAAACCCTTCATCACCTTCCTAGCTAGCTCGTGGGTGTATTCAAAGACTTGAATCAAAGCCTGTTTCTCAAGCAGAATGAGTTCTCGCTCTTTGCTCAGGAGCACCGCATCATTCAACTGAGCAAGCGCTAGCTGGAAGTTGTTAAAGCGCTGAATCTAACGAATTCCAGAATCAGTCATAATTTTAATTCATCCAAAAAAAGAAAAGCAGTCGATCCATTCTGAATTTTTGAAGATATTTCTCTCAATCTGAATATCTAACTTCTAAAAAATTAAACAGCATTCCAAAATTGTACAGTAGCTTATTCTATTCGCGAATAATATTAAGATTCTGGAATTTTCCTAATCAAAAGTTATCTGAAACTTTGAAGATTCATATTAGCAAGTACTACTTTAAGTTGTATTTACATTTTTCTCTATCCATAGCGATACAGGTTTGATTTTAGGGCAACTTGCGTGTTGTCTGACAACATAACAAACAAGTATCGCATAACTGATTCAATAAATTGTTAGTAACAACTTGAGCTTCGAGGCTCAACGTAGTGGGATTATGAGCTAATTTATCACCAAAATGCATTCTAGCTGGATTCCTCTGAATTTCTATGACTACCAACTTCCGTAACGAATCTTCCGAGCAAGCCAAATCCAACTCTGCTCAATCCCTGCCTGAATGGCTTCAATCTCCATGGATGCCTAAGCTTCTCTTTGTAGTAGCCCTGCTAATTTGCTATGGCATCTCAGTGAATGTGCGCTACCAGCAATTGGAAACCTGGAGAGCCAACCCACAGCAATTTTTTGTTGGTGAACAACCTCTGATGACCACACTCGATGCTCCTTTTTTTCTGCGTTGGGCAAAGGAGTATCGTGATGGGAAGTATTTCAGTTATGACAACAAGCGCTCTTATCCATCTGGTACCCAGTGGTTTAGAGAACAACAAGCTGAAATCGTTGCTAGTGAAAATGGAACCCAAGCAGAGCCAACATTTCCTCCTGGGCGTTTGACTAGTCCCACAGCAATACCATTGCTCAGTTTCATTGTTGCCATGATAAGTCCCTTCTTTGCGGGTAATCTCTACCTGGCTGGACACTGGTTGGTCATTCTAAGCGGAGGTCTGTTCATCCTGCCTTTAGGACTCTACGGCTGGAGGCTAGGATACCCGATCGCGGGAATGCTCGGTGGGTTGATTGGAACTTTCTGCAGTGAGTACTTTGTGCGAGCCTCGATTGGAAGAATTGACACTGACATGCTCAATATCTTTTTTCCAATCCTCGGGGCTTACTTCGTACTGCTAGCTTGCCAAGCCAAGCAAGAACGTTGGGTCTGGGCTTGGGCTGCGCTCGCTGGGTTGAGTATGAACCTCTTTGCGCTATGGTATGCTAAAACTGGATTTACATTAGGCTGTTTTCTCACACTACTGATTGGGCTGATCATCTGGCGCCGTACATCTCGACAAGTTTTACCTGCACTTGGGCTCTTTGTCTTTTTTGCAGGTCCCAGCCATTTGCTCAGTGGCCTTAGGGGTGTTCAAGGATTTTTGGGCAATTACCTATTTGTTGGTGCAGTCAAGGAAGCCCAAGCGCAGGAGGTAGTCAATCCTGTAACCTTCCCAAACGTCTTCAACACAATCTCTGAGGCGGCTAAGGTACCGATGAGCGAGGTCCTGCAGCAAGTCCTGAGTGAACCCACTTGGGGTTGGCTTGGGTTGATCGCTTTCGCCCTGTTTGCCATTCGCTATTGGCCAGCAGTCATTCCACTGTTGCCCATTTTCGCTTTGGGCCTGTTCGGCTTTCAATCCAGCCGCCGCTTTATCATGTTCCTGGCGCCCTTTGTAGGCTTTGGCCTGGGAGTATTGCTGACGATTGTGATTCGCCTTGCTTGGGAGTGGCTGAGATTACGACTGGAACCGGAAGATCACAATGCTGTTCAAAGCCACCCTATCTTGGGCAACGCTAATCTGGTGGGACAGTTATTGATCTACGTTGGCTTATTTGGCAGCTGGACCTTTTTCGCACCACAAACTGCCGTCAGTTATGTGCCTGGACCTTCTATTCCACCACCCGTCTATCAAACCTTTGAGCAAGTCGAGCGGCTCGTTCCCAAAAATGGAGCCATCTACACATGGTGGGACTACGGCTATGCCATCACGGACAAAACAGAACGTGCGGTTTTTCATGATGGTGGTTCCCAGTTTAGTGGCCTCACCTACTTTGTGGCCCGCTCTTTCATTAGCAGTGAGCAGGAAGAAATGCGTCGAATTATCGGCTTCCTTGCTTCCCAGGGTGGCGGCGGAATCCACCGCTTCAACAAGAGCAAAGACACCCTGCTGCGTGAGGTTTATTCCGGTAAGTACAAGCCACGTGAGCCGATCTATGTTTTCTACACCTACGACATGATCGGTAAGTTCTCCGCGCTCTTTTCAATTGGTTCCTGGAATTTTGATACCCTAAAGAACAGCGTCAAGGGATACCAACGACTACAGTGTTCAAAGTTGGAAAATCAAGTGCTGACTTGTCAGGGAGTCACTGTCGACTTGAAGGAAGGGCTGGTCAATGGGCAGATCCCATTGCGCAGGCTGGTTCAGTCTATTCAAGGAAGAGAGACCAAGATCCAAGAATTGAAATCAGAAGGTCTGAGTCTCCAACTGATGATGCCCAATGAGCAGCAATTCAGTGAGATCTATCTGATGGAAGAAGCGGTCTGGGCTTCCAACTTCAATCAGATGTACCTTCTCGGTAACTACGACAAAGAAGTTTTTGAAGAAGTTTTCCACGCTTTCCCAATTGCACGCCTCTTCCGTCTGAAAGATTTGGACCCACTCGATTAGAAGGTTAAGGGCGATCGACTCCTTTACATAGATTGAAGATCAGTTCAAAACTTTGTAAAAGTTGATCATACCCCCTGTGTAATTTAGAAGTAAATAACGAAAAAATATGGGTTTGAACATCAACTTGTTGAAGAGAAATTCATGCTGTAGGAAAAAAAATTTTTAGCGTGGATCTAACAACAGAGTGAGTTGATACGCTAAGGGCGTTGGCAAGAAGTTGATCTGGATCACCTGATTGAAGAATTGGAAGACATTGGCAAGAGCAATCACTGTGAGTTAGAGAGCCGATTAGTTGTTCTGCTTGCCCACTTTCTGAAGTGGAAATTTCAACTCAATCAACTCCAAGACCAATGGAGGGAATTCGATGGAAGAAGTTGGCGAAAAACCATTGTTGAGCAGCGAGTGCAAATTGAGCGGTTGCTTAAGGAATGCCCCAGCCTCAGTTCTCATTTCGAAACCATTCTCCAACAGGCTTATCATACAGCGCTAAAATTGGCTTGCAAGGAAACCCAAATGGACTCGTTACTCTTACCTTCTTGTCCCTTCTCCCCCAAGCAACTGCTAAACGAAAATTTCATGCCTAAATCGCGCTGATTTCTCAATCAGATTGGTTGTTTTTAGTTCTAGTCCTGGCTGCGCCAAAAAAGTACTCAGTGTAAAGGCTGAATTGTTTTGCAGTTCTAAAGTCATTGGATTCAGATCAACGCAATCAGTTCTAAAAGTCTCCGAAGCTCTCTCCATCGCAATAATGGGATTCCCGCTTTTCAAAATGCTTGTAAGACCACATGCTCCTTTAGAATTTGCAAATGAAGCCATTCGGGTAGTTTCTCCCAGATCGAGACATCCACAGTGAAGGGCAAATCTGATTCATCAAAGATTTCTCTGATCTCCATGGAGTCCACCGAGCTATCAGGCTTAGAAAAGATGACAAGATCCAAATCAGAAAAAGGCTTGAAGTGTCGGCGATGTACCCGAGAACCATAAGCCCATACAGTAAGCCTCGGAACTGTTTCAATAAGAATAGACTGAACTTGTGATAGTTCTTTTGGCTGGATCGCTAATTGAAAACTCAAAGCTTCTGTAGGCAAGTAATTAGATCCTGAGCGTCCTGAAGAAAATTAAGAGCGCTTGATGCTACATCTTCAGCAGTGTCTTCGTTATACGTGTGGGAGGTGAGATTTCTTTTTCGCCGATACTCAAACCAATTCTCTGGATGTGTAATCAGCCGAAACTTTGTAGCTTCACGAATCAGTGCTTTGTAATCAAGTGAGGCAATCTCGCTTGGATTGGCAGCGAATTCCTGCAGCTGACGTCGCAACATCTTGTGGCACAACTCGTAGGTATACTCAAAGCGTTGAACGACACTGTCACGGACTTCCTTGTCTTCTGGCACTGTCTTCCATCGTTCAACTGCTATTGAAAAGCTTCGAACTGCTTTCTCAAGAGAGTTCAGTTCCAGCATCAGTTAGTTCCAGTTTGGTTCAAATGTTTTGGTAGTAGTATTTTGACTTTTTAGCTCACCGAATCTTATCTTTTAAACACCAATTAAGAATCACTCGAACAAAGACGGAATAAAAGCGCTAATACAGCGAAACAGAAGGGTAATCGTGATCTCTAAAGCATGTATTGCATGGTTCCCTCACTGAAGCCACAGAAAAATAGATCACTGCTCGTAAGTTGAATTGTATAATAGATATTATATGGATATTATTCCGAAAATAGCTCAATCTTATTAGGAAAAGCTGGCACTCGCTTGGGAGATTCCAATTCTCCGAATGGTGTGAAAAAGCGTATTTTCCCCTCTTCTGAACAAAGCCAGAATTCTTCTGCACCGGCCTTGAAATACAACCTCCGCTTCTCGGTCATTTGTAGCTCAGTGTTGCCGGGAGACATCACTTCCACACAAATTTCTGGAGCCACTGTGGCGTACAAGGCACCGCGACTTGCCAAAGCTCGCTCGCGAGAGATCCAAACAACATCAGGAGAACGCACTCCATCTTCGGTTTCCACTGCCAATTCGGGAGGACAATAGCCGTTTGGGAGAAAGTCTTTCAATAAGAATTGAATTCTTTCTACATAAAATGAATGTTCCATCCTGACTGCATTCATGACAACCTCTCCAAAGCGATTCAGCTCAATTTTATAGGGTAGGTTTTGTAGAATTGGATCATCACAGACTTCTTGCCAGTTCATTATGTTCTTCTCAAAAGTTTGATAGCAGAATTTTTAAGGGATTCTTTCTAAGAGCTTTTCATACTTATATGCACTTACCTATACTAGCCCAATCAAGAGTAAAATGAAATTGTAGACTATCTTAAGCAAAAGAAAGATTCTTTCGATCTGCTCTCAAAGAGTTGCATTGTTGGTCTAAAATTTATGGTCTTGAGAAGAAAATAGAATATGGCTAAATAGAATTGGTACTTGTTATTTTTTCTGAGAAAAAGCTGCGGATTTCATCGACCTCAATGACGGAGCAGGCTTCGGTATTTGAGATGTCATTTGGTAACTGCTCAGCTGCCTGAACAAGCCAGAGGCAAACTATTTTGTGATGTACCTCGGGGATTCTGCCAATGGCTCTGAGTGCCAGTCTTTCAAGGCATAGCTTTGGAGTCTGCTCTTTGAGGACTGGGGCCTTGATTCTGCAAAGTGTCTGAAATTCGTTGATAACCCTGGCCGCCATAGCGTTGACCCCCTCGATTCTTACAGGAAGAGGATGTAGTCTGAGTGAGCTCAGTGAGGACATTGCATTGTTGATTCTGCAAATCTCAGAAATTACTTCATTTGTCCAAACTATATAATTGTGCCAAGCTCTGTCCTGTTCCCTCCTTGTTCATAATTTTCCTCAGTATTTGGTGCTGTAGATTCTGTGTCTCAGAAATATTTCTAAAAACACTTGTGAATCTAAAACTGAGAAGCAAATTATCACCTTTTGCACATTTCAACCAAATAATTCACTTTCTTTTAAGGGCATCCCAATGAGGTCTTTTGGAGAAAGTTGAGGATTTATATGCGGCCACTCAATCGACAAATCTGAATCATTCCAAAGCAAAGTCCGTTCATGTTCTGGATACCAGTAATCCGTGGTCTTGTAGAGGAATTCTGTGGTTTCACTTAGGACAAGAAACCCATGTGCAAAACCAGGAGGAATCCAAAGTTGGTGATGATTTACAGAATTCAGTAGTGCAGATGTGTGCTGACCAAAAGAAGGGGAGGAACGTCGGAGATCTACTACGACGTCAAAGATCTCCCCCTGTGTCACTCTAACGATTTTCCCTTGGGGGTGCTTGATCTGATAGTGCAAACCTCTAAGGACACCTTTTTGAGAGCAACTGTGGTTGTCTTGCACAAAATTCACGGATTTCCCAATCGCTTCCTCAAAATCTCGCTTATTAAAACTCTCTAGAAAATGGCCCCGCTTATCAACGAAAACCTTTGGTTCAAGCAGTAGGACATCAACTAAGTTCGTAGGAGTCACCCGCTCATATGGCATTCGCTGACTCCTCAAACAATCGAAGCAGGTACTGTCCATATGCGTTTTTCAACAAGGGTTCTGCAAGTTGTTGGACTTTCTCTGCGGTAATCCAGCCCTTGCGATAAGCGATCTCTTCTGGGCAGGCTAACATCAAGCCCTGTCGCTTCTGCAGCATAGCGACGAATCCAGCGGCTTCCAACAGACTGTCCTGAGTACCTGTATCTAGCCAAGCGAAGCCGCGCCCCATCAGTTCTACTTGGAGTTTCCCTTGATCAAGATAAAGCCGGTTCAAATCTGTGATTTCCAATTCTCCGCGGGCTGAAGGTTGAAGCTCTGCTGCAAAATCGCACACTTGGCCATCATAGAAGTATAATCCAGTTACTGCATAGTGACTGCGCGGTATCTTAGGCTTCTCCTCCAAGCTTATGACTTGCTTTTCTTCATTAAATTCAACAACTCCATAGCGTTCAGGATCTTGGACTTGGTAGGCAAAGATCGTTGCACCGAATGCTTGAGCATAAGCACTTTGGAGTTGTTTGACCAGATTATGTCCATGAAACAGATTATCACCAAGAATCAATGCACTAGGATGCCCATTGATAAAGGATTCCCCCAAAAGAAACGCCTGAGCTAGTCCATCTGGTGAGGGCTGAACGGTATATTGAATGGAGATTCCCCATTGGGAACCATCTCCAAGCAATTCTTGAAACAAGTGCGTATGTTGCGGGGTAGAAATAAGCAATATTTCTCTGATTCCAGTGAGCATCAATGTGCTCAACGGATAATAGATCATTGGTTTATCGTAAACTGGCAGCAGTTGTTTGGAGACAACTTGAGTCATAGGATAAAGCCTGGTCCCGCTTCCTCCGGAAAGGATTAGGCCCTTTCTGCCACTTTTCATGGTGAATTTCGCTTTGAATTAAAGAAACAGATGTAGCGAGTCGGCACTCACAATGCCATTTTCTACCAGCGAACCCCAGCTAAGGCTGGGGAATGCGGTTATTGCGGGAGGTATCCCAGTTTGAAATAGGGATCTCTCGGAGTCCATCCTCTATCGAGGGTTCGCCAACCAAGAGGGGATCATTCATGCGATATGGATACAGATCCACATCCGGACAAGTACTGTCTGCCAGATCGCCGTTGATCGTACAGGTTGGTAGCAAAACGTGTTCTGGATCATCTGGAGGTCTAAAGTTCTCAAATTTTTTCCAGGCAGTTTCCATGTAATCTTGCCACAAACGTGCTGGGACACTTCCACCTGTAACCTTCAACATGGGTCGATTATCATCGTACCCAATCCAGACCCCTGTGACGAGTCCTGGAATAAAACCTACAAACCAAGCGTCTCTGTATTCAGAAGTTGTTCCCGTTTTTCCACCAATATCACTTGGAGATCCAGACCAATTTGCGTTGCGCCCCGTTCCATAAAGAACAACACCATTGAGCATGCTTCGCATTTGAAACGCCGTCCAATCATTCATTACCTGAGTAGACGCGGGGGTTGGTCTTTTATAGAGCACACGACCCTCATTGTCTTCAATTTTTGTTATGAAACTAGGTCTCCAGAAACGCCCCTCATCCAGAAATGGCTGATAGGCAGCAACGAGTTGCAAGAGACTAGTTTCGGAGCAACCCAAAGCTGCACAAAGCCCAACTGTTGAATTGATCTCAATCTGTAGTTTTTCAGCAAATTCTTTAAAATTCTTGTGATCGGTACGCTGAAGAACCTGCACTGCAACGGTGTTGATGGACATTTCCAATGCTTTGGCCAAAGTCATCGTATCTGCTGCATAAAGAACTCCGGTAGAACCTATGAGTTCCCGTTCCAAGCCGAATTTCCCATCATAATTACCTGGAGCATACAGGTTCATGAATCCTTCTTCATCTTCCCACTCTAAACTCAATGGTTCATCCCGCCAGACGGATGCTGGACTCAACCCATCCTCTAAGGCTAGTGCGTAAACTAATGGTTTGATCGCTGAGCCAGGCTGACGCTCAGCTTGAACTGCTCGATTAAACTGAGATTTGCGAAAATCTCTTCCTCCTACCAAGGCTCTGACCTCTCCACTCGTAGGATCAATACTGAGCAAGGCTACCTGTTCCTTGCGCTTCTGAGAAAAACTATTAGCTACTGTCGATTCTGCTTGTCGCTGTAATTCTGAATCCAGCGTCGTGTAGACTCGATAGCCACCTCCGTATACAAATGGCAACTGATGAGTGTTCTGCATCTCCGAGACGACTTGTTGTGCAAAATAGGCCCCGCTTCCCTGGGATTTGGGTAGACGAACACTAAGAGGTTCTCGCCGAGCTTCTTCAATCTGTTCACCAGGCAGCCAGTTCAAGCGCTCCAACTGCCGCAATACCTGTAGTTGGCGGTCACGCGCAGATTCCAACCATTCAGATGGATAGAACTCTCCTTCGGCAGAAGCATTGGTAGGAATTTTCAGATAAAATTCAGGACGACGAATGATCCCTGCCAATAATGAAGATTCAGAAAGCGTCAGTTCTGAAGATGACTTGTCGAAATAAACTTGGGAGGCCTGCTCCACTCCATAATTTCCATGTCCTAAGTAGATCGTATTCAAATAATTTTCAAGAATTTGAGCTTTTGTGAGTCTTTGCTCCAAAGCAAGTGCTAGCAAAGCCTCACGAACTTTTCTTTCCAAGGTTTTTTCGGGGGTCAGTAGCATCAATTTGATCATTTGCTGCGTCAAGGTACTTGCCCCCTGTCTGTAGTCACCACTCCGCAAATTGACCCAAAGTGCACCTAAAATGCGGATTGGATCGATTCCAAGATGTTGAAAAAAACGAGAGTCTTCAGCTGCAAGAATACTTAATCGAAGGACGTGCGCAGGATGGCTACCTGACACCTGAATTCGATTTTCAAGACCGCGAAGAGTATTGAAGGGAACACCGTTTCGATCATACAAAACGGTGTTAGACGGAGAGCGGGCGATGGCAGTTTCAAACTCGGCTACAGACCCCTTGGCCATAGGGACCAAGATCGTGTATACCCCACTTAATGCGCCAAGGGGTAATCCGATTAACAGAATTCCCCAGAACAACCATCGCATGCAATTCTGTTAGTCTCTGGAAAGTCCCAGAATGCTCAATAGGGCAGTGAAGAGGTTCAAGATGTCCAGGTAGAGAGCCAACGTTGCAGAGATGTACTCGTCAGTCGCGTAGTTCCGCATGATGTTTGAAGTGTCGTACAAGATAAATCCGCTGAAAAGGATCACCCCGGCACCTGACATCATAAAGTGCATCATTGGGCTCTGGAAGAGAAACATGTTCAACAGACCACCAATCACAATCGTGATCAAGCCAACCATCAGGAATCCAGACATGAAGCTGAAGTCCTTCTTGGAGAAAACCACATACATCGTCAAACCACCAAAGGTGATCGCAGTCAACGCAAAGGCCTGGGTTGCGATGCTCGGTCCAACAGCATAGAGCAGTGGTCCAAGGGTTAGGCCTGAAACTGTCGTGAAGCTGAACAGAGCGATCATGTTTAGCCCAGGCTTGTGACGAGCGAACTGGGCAAAGAAAATCAGACCAATCATCAGAACGAACAATATCATTCTGTTGGAAGCAACAATCGGCAACAAGGGCCCAGTACCTAAGTATGCACCAATAGCGGCCGTTGCCATGGAGGCAGCCAACAAAGTGTATACTTTTTTGATGAACACCAACCTATCTTCGAGCGAAACAGATTCAACCGTGATCCGACCGAAACTGGCTTCCTGCGCAGTGTTGAAATTCAGCATCAGTTTCCTTTGTCTAAAGATTAGCGAAATAGCGGGAGAAAACTCCCGTTGAGATTTAACTTAAAATTTAACGTATTTTCATTTGCTTGACAACCAAATCTGATCCAAATTAGCGCAAATTCATTCCAATTTTAAGATATTGTGAAGCATTCAACAAAGCCAATGCAAAAAGTTGGACACTTTTGGTCCGTCAAAAAAAGCAAAGTGCTCCTGGTTTTCCTCATTCTCACGCAGCAAGAACGGCACCTGATTCTCAACAGCGGCATCATGATCCGTCATTGAATCTCCAATCATCAGACATTTTTCAGGTTCCATTTTCATTTCTGCCAATATCTGTGCCAGTACTTCGGGCTTCGCATGGGGTGCGCCAAACACTCTGGAGAAGAGACCTTCTAAATCAATGGCTTTGAGAATATGCTCGATCTCATTCTGAGGAGTCCCAGTAACGATGATATGTTGTTGACCATGAGGATTCGAGTTCAGGAATTCGCGAGCTCCTTCAATCCAACGGCAAGCAATCACCCCCTCGATCACAGAATCTGCGTAACGCTGGCAATATTCGAAATTCTCTTCTTCACTCAGTTCCTGATCCAGCAGTGTGCGAAAGTAATGTGGAATCTTGATGTGACGGGAAACTCCACCGTGCAGTAAGTGATATTCGCGAACGTATTTACGAACATCATCATCATAATCCTGGAAAAGTTGATCAAAAGCCGCTGTCTTCAAAGGTACTGAATCTTTGATAACACCGTCGAAATCCCAAAAAATCAGTTTGTAGGCTTCTGGAGTGAATTCCATGGTTTTGCTCATAGGGTTTAATAGCCAAACATCAGAACTACCGCAGCATGGCCATAGTATCATCGACTCTCAATTGCAGATCGTTCCATTTCCAAGGTATGAACGAGTTCCAAGTCTGCTAGTTCTTTCAATAATTCTGAGAGTGTCATTGTCAATTCTGCGACAGGTGGACCACCCATCTTGAATTCCAAATGTTTTGGAATTTAGGTCTCTAGCACAAGCATACTTCCTGAGCACAAATATTAGATAATTTTGCGATGCAGATCCTGACGGACAGACCTTGGCAAATTGACAATTTTGGGGGCAATCAGGTCCCAGGAATCCGGGGCAATAGCATGGCCACCTAGATCTTAACATTTTACTTCGTTGCACATTATTGTACCTTCGTCAGGCCCACTTGCGAAGAATCCACAAAGTGCAAATCGATTCTTTGCTAGGCAGCTAGAAAAACACAGTTTTTTCACTGCCCACCTGTAAGACTCAGGTTTTAGCCCTTTGGTAGTTCATTGATTATATTCGCCAGAAAATTAATGGGATCTTTTCATTACACATAATCTTCCGCAGCAAACCACTCATCCTAGATTGTCATGAAGCTTTCCTCATTGACTCTAGTTCCTGAAGTTGCTGTTCCAAAGCGGTCATCATCTTTTCAGAAGATTCAAGCTTCTCTCGCAATTCCAGGACTACGCTCTCCGGGGCTTTAGCCAGAAATCCCTGATTGTTGAGCTTTTGCTGACTTTTCTTACAGAACTCTTCCTCCTTCTTAAGCTTTTTCTGCAGAGAGAGAATTTCCTCGCTCCAATCCACATCTCCAGCATCAATTAAGGCCAATGTGTCTGAAAAATAACTGCTAAGTACCGCATCATGATTACTGACATCAGGTTCCTTAGACTGTATATCCAATGAATTCAGTCGAGCCAGTCTAAGGATCAGGTCCTTGTGCTCATTCAGTAAATCTGTGTATTGTATTGACTGTAAGATAGCTGGGATCTGTTTGTCCATTCCCAACCGGGCTCTTTCCCGCAATGCGCGAATTGTTGTAATGGCTTCTTTGATGTACTCGATGCTTGAATGACTTTTAGAGTACTCATGGTGCTGAATGACTGTGGGCCAATCACTTCCGATCAACAACCTTGGCTGACGGAATTCCTTCCAGAGAGTTTCAGTTACAAAGGGAACAAAAGGATGTAATAGACGTAGGAGGGTCGTAAAGCTGTAAGCAAGTACCTGGTTATCAATTACTGTACGCTGGGGGTTTTTATCAATCTCAAGATACCAGTCACAGTATTCATTCCAGAAAAAGCTACGTAGCTGATCAATCGCATCTGAGAGCCTGTATTGCTCCAACAGCCTTTGGGTATCACTAACAATGTGTCGAATTTGATGTAGCAACCATCGGGACGTGTCCCCATCCACCTGTAATGGAGGTGTCACCGGAGTATTCTCCGGTAGGTTCATCAAGATGTAGCGTCCTGCGTTCCAGAGCTTATTGGCGAAGCGACGACAGCTTTCCAATTTTTCAGGATACAGACGCAGATCCTGCCCCGGACCTGTACCCACTATTAAAGCTAACCGCAGGGCATCCGTCCCATAATCACGGATGCTCTCTAGTGGGTCAATACAAGTTGCTGGGTCCGACTTCGACATCTTCTTACCCTCTTTGGTCCGAACTAAACCATGGAGGTATACAGTCTGGAACGGAATCTCTTCAACCATGTAGGTAGTCATCAAGATCATCCGAGCCACCCAAAAGAATAGGATATCATACCCCGTTTCCATCACGTGGGTTGGGTGGAATTTCTGATAATCTGGGCTTTGCTTTAGTAATTCCTGAAAAGAATTTGTACTATCTGCTGCCTTTTCTGGATCTACCAAGGTGCTCCACGTCCACAGTGCTGAGGAAAACCAGGTATCCAGTGTATCTTCATCCTGGCTCCAGTCCTCCCCATCTGGTACAACACCGATTTGAATTTCTGCAGAATCTCCTTTTCCACGATACCATACAGGGACCCTGTGGCCCCACCAAATCTGCCGAGAAATGCACCAATCTCGGAGGTTCTCAACCCAGTGAAAATAAGTATTGTTGAAGCGATCCGGAACAATTTGGATATCCCCCTCACGCACAACAGCGATAAGAATTTCTCGCAAGCTCCGTTTTTTACCTTTCCACGGCACTACAGGCTTGTTGACATCAATAAACCACTGCTCACGAATCTGGGGTTCTATCGAACCACCACCACGACTATTGAAGGCTTTGCTATTGACATAGTCTCCATCAGTTTTCACCAGCAAACCCTTGGCTGCTAACTTCTCAACAATTTTTGGTCTTGCTTCCTCGATGGGCATCTCAGCAAACTCTCCTGCATTTGCCAGCAAGCGCCCTTGAAAGTCGATAATCTGTTCCTTGTCTAGTTGATGACGTTCTGCGATATCGAAGTCAGTATGATCATGCCATGGAGTAATAGTCATCACACCTGTTCCAAAGGATGGATCCACGACAGAATCCTTGATGATCGTAGCCTCGACAGGTCCATTGATCCATTCGCACTCAAAGGTGTCGCCGTGGCTGAACTCTAAGTAACGATCATCATCCGGATGCATCACGACATACTTGTCACCAAATTTTGTCTCTGGACGAACCGTTCCAATCTGGAAAGGCCCATACTGAAAGGTATAGAATGGCGATGCCACTTCCTTACGGTCCACCTCATCGTCTGAGACATTCGTTTGTAGCTTCGGATCCCAGTTAACGATTCGATGCCCACGATAGATCAGTCCCTCTGTATGCATCTGTGAAAAGGTCTCATTGACACATCTGTTCAGTTGAGGATCCATCGTGTAGCGGTCCCTCGACCAATCACAACTGGAACCCATTGCTCGTACTTGGTTTTTGATCGTATCCCTTGAACTCAGTACATAGTCTGCGATCCGTCTCAAGACTTCATCTCTACCCAACTCTTTTCTTGGATCGGCAATTCCTTCTTCTCGCTGAATTTTCTGTAGAACCACGTTCTCGGTGGCGATCGCTGCGTGGTCCGTACCAGGTACCCAGAGTGCTTCGTAACCACGCATCCGTTGCCAGCGAATCAGAATGTCTTCAAGTGCCAACATAACCGCATGCCCCACATGCAATTGCCCCGTGGCATTAGGAGGAGGCATTGAGATGGTGAAGCCAGGCTTGTCGGATTGAGCGTCTGCTCGGAACCAACCACCTTCCTCCCACTGTTGATAGAGATCGGTTTCAAATTCCTGGGGGTTATATGTCTTGGCAAGGGATGTCATGGCCATTTGAATGACGGGGTTGGGAGAAATGCATTAATCATTAAAAGATTAGCATCTGATTAGAGAAGATGTTCGAGACCATAAAAGAGTTGCTGAGATCCAATCACTTTTGTGCAGGCGAGGCAAACGCCAGGCATGAAGGATTCCCGGTGAATCGAATCATGTCGAATGGTCAGTGTTTCTCCAGTCCCCCCAAAGATTATTTCTTGATGAGCAACCAGTCCCGGCAATCTCAGAGAATGAACCCTGACTCCGTGCACTTCTGATCCCCGCGCACCTTCAAACAGCTCTCTCTCTTCCACCAGAACTTTTGGGATTTCCTGGCGCGCTTCGGCGATTAGCTGTGCAGTCTTGACTGCGGTTCCTGAGGGTGCATCGGCTTTCCGATTATGGTGGAGTTCAATCACCTCTACATCGGGGAAATACTTGACAGCGTCCTGTGCATATTTCATCAATAATACTGCACCAATCGCAAAATTTGGGGCAATTAGCCCCCCAATGCGCTTGTCTTTAGCAAATTGCTGTAGTTCTACTACCTGCTCCGACAATAGACCACTGGTTCCAACAACAGGATGCACTCCAGCTTCCAAAATCTTACAAGTATTTTCAAACGCGACCGTAGCAGTTGTAAAATCCACTACTGCTTGCGCCTGGCTTGCCTTAATTCTGGTAATCAAATCATCACCAAGGTCTGTCTGATCAACTAGTTGGAGATCTGATGCTGCTGTAACTGCTTTGACAACTTCTTGGCCCATGCGGCCTTTAGCGCCGTTTACCAAAACACGAATATTCTTCATTTCAGGACTTGTTGAGGGTTGGAATTAGTTACAATTCAGAAGGATTGCAAGGAAGGATGGATAGATTTGAGAGCTTTACTTAGAGCTAATTCAATATTCAAAGTAAACGCCGGACAACTTCTGTGGGAAGTCGTTCTATATCAGAGTACGAATCAAACTCCTCTTAAAGCAAAACTCGACGAATATCAGTCAGGTACTTACCAAGCGACACTACAAATCGAGCTGCCTCAGCTCCATCAATCACTCGGTGGTCATAGGACACGTCAACAGGTTGCATTAATCGAGGAATAAATTCGTTACCATTCCAGACCGGTTGCATGCGAGAACGTGTCAAGCCAAGGATCGCAACCTCTGGTGCATTAACTAAAGGAGTGAAGGCTGTACCACCAATTCCACCCAAGCTTGAAATCGTCATTGATCCTCCCTGCATGTCCTGACTCTTAAGCTTTCCATCACGCGCCTTGACACTCATCTCACCCAAATCATGAGCTAAGTCATAGACGTTTTTCTGGTCCACATCTCGAATCACAGGCACAACCAGGCCATTTGGTGTGTCCACAGCAACACCAATATGGAAGTACTTCTTGAGTATAAGGCGCTCTCCCTCTGGAGTGAGTGAGGAATTAAAGGTTGGAAAGTGCTTCAGATTTGCCGCCAGCGCCTTCATGATAAAAGCCAATAACGTGATGCGAACACCTTGCTTGGCAGCCTCATCTTTCAATTCTTTGCGGAAATTCTCCAGGTTTGTTATGTCTACCTCATCGTGATGCGTCACTGCAGGAATATTCAACCAGACTCGATGTAGATTTTTACCCGAAATTTTCTTGATCCTGGGAAGATCCTGAGTTTCGATTTCACCGAATTTACTGAAGTCAACTTCTGGCATTGCAGGAATCCCACTTCCTGAAGCTGCCGGTGCCGAAATATCTCCCGATTCAGCTTTTGTGACAGCCTGCTTAACGTAACTTTGAACGTTTTCTTTGGTGATGCGATTCTTCCGACCAGAGCCACTCAACTTGGAGAGATCCACTCCCAGTTCTCTCGCAAACTTACGAACCGATGGACTCGCATGTGCTTTGCGAAAGGCAGCCTCATCGATCTTGCTTGGTTCTACAACTGAATTTGTAGGTTCAGCTTGGGCAGTTGTAGGTGCTGAGTCTTTCTGCCCTACCTTAGGATTTGAGGATGCAGGGGCGGAAAGCGCGGTTGCAACACCGCCTGAAGTACTTAAGCGTATAACAGCAGTTCCTGCAGAAACACTATCTCCCACCTTGACCATTACCGCTTCAATTGTACCAGCATCTGAAGAAGGCACCTCCATCGTGGCCTTGTCACTCTCCAAGGTAATCAACGGGTCTTCCACGTTGACGGCATCTCCTGGTTTGACAAAGATCTCAATGATCTCCACATTCTGAAAGTCACCAATATCTGGCACAATCACTTCCACGGAAGCAGACACTACTTGTGCCAAGGCTAACGCTTGATCAGCAGATGAGATACTAGGAGATGAAATAGGAGCCTCAACCACCTCTGTTGAAGTTGACTGGCTGGCACCTGTTGCCAGCAGTTGTAGAATCGACATTCCCTCTGAAACACGGTCTCCGACCTTGACCAGCAACTCAGCCACTTGTCCATCTTCTGGGCAAGGCACATCCATTGTAGCTTTGTCACTCTCCAACGTCATCACTGGATCCTCTGCCTTCAGTGAATCACCTGGCTTGACAAGGATTTCGATGACTTCTACATCACTGAAGTCACCAATATCTGGGACCTTGATTTCCTTGATCGTAGACATGTATTCACTCTCTCAAGCATAAAGTGGGTTAGTTTTTTCCGGATCAATACCGTACTTACGAATAGCCTTAGCAACTTGCTTAGTGGGGATTTCTCCCTCATCCGCAAGTGACTTTAAGGCGGTAACAGCGACGTGGTAGCGATCCACCTCAAAGTGGCTCCGCAGGGCTTTCCGGAAATCACTGCGTCCGTAGCCATCCGTCCCCAGAACGGTGTATCTTCGTGGGACAGCAGCCCTTATCTGATCAGCAAAGCGCTTAACATAGTCGGTTGCAGCAATGACTGGACCTGTCGTTTTAGCAAGACACTGCTCCACATGACTCTTTCTCGGAGTCTCTTCTGGGTGCAACCGATTCCAGTGTTCTACCTCCACAATATCACGATGCAGTTCATTGAAACTTGGACAACTCCAGAGATCTGACTGAACACCCCAATCTTCCGCCAATATATCTGCGCCAGCCATCACTTCACGGAAAATGGAACCACAACCCAAAAGCTGTACTCTCAGCTTGCCCGGCTTACCTGCCTGGAATTGATACATGCCCTTGAGGATGTTCTCTTCATGCCCCTCGGGCATTCCTGGTTGCGGGTAGTTTTCGTTCAAGGTAGTGATGTAGTAGAAGACATTTTCTTGCAATTCATTCATGCGGTAGAGGCCATTTTGGAAGATGACCGTCACCTCATGTGAAAAAGTTGGATCGTAGGAAACACAGTTGGGAATGTTAGCTGCCAGGATCTGGCTGTGTCCATCTTCGTGCTGCAGACCCTCCCCGTTCAGGGTCGTTCTACCAGAGGTTGCTCCAATCAGAAAACCACGGGCCTGCATGTCTCCTGCTGCCCAGGCAAGATCTCCAATTCGTTGGAATCCAAACATCGAGTAGAAGATGTACACCGGAATCATCTGCAATCCAGAGGAACTGTAGGAAGTTGCTGCTGCAATCCACGATGACATCGCTCCCGCCTCATTAATTCCTTCCTGAAGCAGTTGGCCTTTCTGATCTTCGCGGTAATACATCAACTGATCACGGTCAACCGGCTCGTACTTTTGTCCTTCATGAGCATAGATCCCAATTTGGCGGAACATTCCCTCCATCCCGAAAGTACGGGCCTCATCTGGAACAATTGGCACTAAGCGTGGGCCAAGTTTCTTGTCACGGGTCAGCATGGTCATTGCCTGGACCAATGCTTGGGTCGTGGACATCTCGCGAGCCCCAGAGTCCTTCAGCAAGCGTTCAAAGGTGCTCAGTTCCGGAGCCTTAAGTTCATCTCCACGCTGTAAACGCATTGGCATAAACCCACCAAGTTTCTCACGCCGTTCCCTTAGATACTGCATTTCCTCTGTGTTTTCATCTGGGCGGACCAACTCAAGCTTGGCGACCTGCTCATCAGAAATAGGAAGACTGAAGCGATCACGGAACTTGCGAAGGTCGTCACTGGACATCTTCTTTTGCTGGTGGGTTGGATTCGCTGCCTCTCCCGAAGCACCCATTCCAAAGCCCTTGACCGTCTTCATCATCAATACAGTCGGCTGTCCCTGGTGATTCACAGCAGAGTGGTAGGCTGCGTAAACCTTGAAAATATCGTGGCCACCCCGCTTCAATTTCCAGATCTCGTCATCAGTCATATTAGAGACCATCTCCAACAATTCTGGATATTTGCCGAAGAACTTCTCGCGGGTGTAAGCCCCCCCTTTGTTCTTGAAATTTTGGTACTCCCCATCTACGCACTCTTCCATCCGTTTACGCAGCAAACCCTTTGGGTCCTTGGCCAGAAGAGAATCCCAGTTTCCACCCCACAGTACCTTGATCACGTTCCAACCCTCCCCGCGGAAGGCTCCTTCCAGCTCTTGAATGATTTTGCCATTACCACGCACTGGGCCATCAAGTCGCTGGAGATTACAATTGATCACGAAGATCAGATTGTCTAGCTTCTCACGAGTTGCTAGGCCAATGGCTCCTAATGTTTCTGGTTCATCTGTCTCTCCATCACCAAGAAATGCCCAGACCTTTCGGTTGCGGGTATCCACCAACCCTCGATTGTAAAGATACTTGAGGAAGCGCGCCTGGTAGATGGCCATAATTGGACCCAGACCCATTGAGACAGTCGGAAATTGCCAGAATTCTGGCATCAACCAAGGGTGTGGGTAAGACGAAACACCACTACCTCCAGCTTCTTGTCGGAAATTCAGCAAGTGGTCTTCACTGAGTCGTCCTTCCAAAAAAGCTCTGGAATAAACTCCAGGGGCGGAGTGCCCTTGGAAATAAACGAGATCGCCACCATGAGCATCGTGACGTGCGTGCCAGAAGTGGTTAAAGCCAACTTCGTAGAGTAAGGCAGAGGAAGCATAGCTAGCAATGTGTCCACCAAGTTCAGAGCTCTCTTTATTTGCCTTGAGGACCATCGCCATTGCATTCCAGCGTACAAATGCCTGTAGACGTTCCTCCACGTCTGGATTGCCTTCTGGTCTAGCTTCCAGTTCTGTAGGGATTGTGTTTTGGTAAGGCGTGTATGCAGAATAAGGAGTATCGACGCCAGCTATTTGCGCCTGATCAATCAGTCGACGCATTATATATTGAGCCCGCTCCCTGCCTTCATGGGCAATTACGGCTTCTAAGGCCTCTTGCCACTCTTGCGTTTCTTGTGGATCAATGTCATGGACCGGTGTATTCATTGCGTTTCCTTCATGTTCTCAAGGCGATAATTGATGCTGAAGAAACTCTCAGCCAGAGGCAAAGCAAAGCGCTTAAGTTATATGTCAATGTTACTTTAATCAAGAGTTGGTAACCCGCCGCTTCACCAAAATCCATGCTTATTTAAAACTCTGCCAAAGTATAGGAAGCAACCCGACTCTATCAACTTCCTCAAAATTAGGTTCCATTTGGAATTTCAGTTGCGATTCATTGAATCGAAATTCAAAAGAAATCATGGTCAATTTCCTGAGCAATTATATAGCCAGGACTCAATGAGTCTCTAGCCTGAGCATTGCAAACCCCAACGAATTATGTGAATGTAGGGAGGTTTTGCCAACGCATCCTACGAGAATTCATGGATTTAGAAAAAATCTTAGCTCTTACAAAAAATTTAAGCGTACTGGTCGTAGAAGACGAACTAGCGTTGCGAGAGTCTTTTCAGTTTTTACTACAGAACCTGTTTGCAGAGGTCGATACTGCAGAAGATGGTCAGGAAGCCCTTAGCAAAATAGATGAGCTAGATTACGATATCGTTTTGACAGACCTGAGCATGCCTCGCATGAGTGGGCTGAGGTTGGTTGATCACATTCGTAAAAAATCACATTCTCAGATCGTGATTGCAATCAGCGCACATGACGATAAAGAATTTGCAGAAGCACTCGCTCCTTACAATGTGAAACTACTCACCAAGCCTATCGAAATGGATGAGTTGTTTGAAACGTTGGTCCCACTTTGTGAACAACTGCGCTAATCCTCACACAAACTCCCCGTCACTTTCGATCAGATTCGCAACAAGATTTTTTGGATTTCATTGAGTACTGATTTTTGAGTCACACATTCATGTAAAGGTAGATTTTGCTGGCGACAAAATTGGTGAATCTGTTTTCGATGCGACTCAAAGTTCTCAAGATATCGAGACCAATCGGCAGGCTGCATTTGCCTTTTTCGCTCAGGGCTTTCGAGATGCTGCAGATAGTCAGGATGTTCTCCTTTCCCCAATTCCAACGGATCTAAAACTCGCAGGCACTGACACTCTCGCCCAACAAGGCGAAGTGCCGTCAACCAACTCTCCCACTGCGCATGAGGCCTCAACAAATCTGAAATCAGGTAGACATGATCGAAAGAAAGAGGCCGTAAGGCAGGTAGTTGGGGAACCTCATTGGGAATTGGATTTTCCAGCCGTTCGAGAGCATGGAAAAAAGCTCTTCGTGTGGAACGAGGAGGAGGAACAGGGGTACCATCCAAAAGTTGAAAGCCGAAGCGATCACCCTGGCGCTGGAGTGTAAACAATAGACCAAAAGCTAGCAACTGCGCTGCTCGCAATTTACTGAATTCTGCATCTGGGGATTGCAACTGCATCGAAGGCGAAGTATCCAACAGGATCAGGGCTGTTGCCGGACTGTGAGTATCACGCTGCTTGATAAAGTGTCGCTGGGTACGGCCCAGAAGTTTCCAGTCCAATTCTCGCAGGTCATCCCCTGATCGATACTCACGATAACCAGCAAATTCCAGGCTTCGGCCACGGTGATGAAGCTCGTGCTGACCCATCATCGATGAGGCTCGGGAGGGCTTGAGGCGTAATTCTAGTTGCTTGAGTTGCGCAAGAAGGCTAGGGTCCATCAGTTACTCCTTATAAAGACCAGATCAGAATAGACGGCTTAGCTGCCAATTACCACGATCAACAAAAAGCAGCATGAAATCCTCCTCTTTCCAAATCAGTGTTGCAACGCAAACAGACGAAGCAGAAATCCTCGCTTTAAACGAAGCTGCCGTACCCCATGTTAGTTCACTAACAACAACCAAGCTTGCTTTGCTGCGAGAACAATCGATCTACACAGGTATTGCCCGTAGCTCCACGGGTGAGCTGGCTGGTTTTATTCTGGTACTCGATGAAACTGCAAACTACGACAGTGTCAACTTTGGCTGGTTTCACAAACGCTACGCCCACTTTGCCTATGTGGATCGCATCGCCATTGCTTCAAGTTTTCAACGCCAAGGCATTGGTCGCCGACTCTATGCTTCAGTGAATAAATTGGTCCAGAGACGGTACCCAACGCTAGCCTGTGAGGTCAACCTACGCCCACCAAATCTGATCTCAGAGACGTTTCATGCACAACTTGGCTTTGTGGAAGTTGGAAAGCAAGATACCGAGGATGGAGCAAAGCGCGTAGTGATGCTGACTCATGACGTCGAAGCTCAATTAACCAAACCTTCCGAGAGAGACGATGGAAAACAAGACCGTCAATCGCAGCGATTTTGACCACTTCATGGTACCCAACTATGCCCCTATGTCCTTCATTCCTGTGCGTGGAGAGGGCTCAAGGATCTGGGACCAACAAGGACAAGAACGCATTGATCTGACCGGAGGGATTGCAGTGACTTCCCTCGGACATTGTCATCCAGCCCTGGTCAAGGCACTAAAGGAACAAGCTGAAAAACTCTGGCACATCTCGAACATCTACACAAATGAACCTGCATTACGTTTGGCTCGAAAACTCTGTGAAGCGACCTTTGCCGAACGGGTGTTTTTTGCCAACTCCGGAGCAGAAGCCAATGAAGCCTGCCTCAAGCTCGTGCGCCGCTATGCCCACAATACAGTCGGTGCTGACAAAGATGAAATCATCGCAACCTTCAACGGATTTCACGGGCGTACCCTCTTCACCGTCAGTGTGGGTGGTCAACCGAAGTATGCAGAAGGCTTTGGCCCAAAACCAGGAGGCATCAACCATGTGCCCTACAATGACAGTGATGCCCTGAGAACCGCTGTTTCTGAAAAAACCTGCGCAATCATGGTGGAACCAATCCAAGGAGAAGGTGGTGTCCTACCTGCCAACCAAGAATTTCTGCAAACAGCCCGAGATCTTTGTGACCAGTACGGAGCCCTACTAATTTTTGATGAGGTACAGAGCGGCATGGGACGCAGTGGTCATCTCTTCGCCTACCAGCATTATGGAGTCACTCCAGATGTTCTCTCCAGCGCCAAAAGTTTGGGAGGAGGATTCCCCATCGGGGCGATGCTAACCACCGCGAAAGTAGCTGAACACTTCAGCGTAGGAACGCACGGTACTACCTACGGGGGCAATCTACTAGCAAGTGTAGTGGCTGAGGCAGTCCTTGATGTGGTAAATCAGCATGAGGTCCTCGAGGGAATCAAGCAACGGCAGGAGTGGTTTGAAAGTCGTTTGAAACAGATCGGGGAGCGATATGGAGTCTTCAAAGAGATCCGTGGACTGGGCCTGTTACTTGGTTGTGTGATGAGTGACAGTTGGGCAGGTAAGGCAGGAGAAGTCATGAAAGCTGCCCACAACGAGGGTGTGATGGTCTTGGTGGCCGGCCCCGATGTGCTGCGCTTAGCCCCAAGCCTAGTTATTACAGAAAAAGAGGTGACGCATGGACTTGATTCATTGGAGAAAGCTATTAGCAAATTAGCCAGCCAATCCAAAGCTGCCTAAGCCGAGAAATGAGAAAAGATCTAGACAACAAGAGGCCTGTTTTAGCATTTCTAACCAGGATTCCGCCAAGCTTTTCTGAGCCTATTCTTAAAAACTGTCAATTCGTCCCTGAATTTCTTGAAGACAGTTAGAATGTCATTCATAAAAGAATTATCTCCTACACTTCAGGAAACTATTGAGCAAAGCCCCTTTCTTCTTCATCCACTGCGCTACGCAGTGCTCAAGGTAGCAAAATGCCCCAACCCCAAACCTCATTTTCTTGTCACTCATGAGACTGAAGAAGTAAGTGTGATCACCACAGAGGAGAAGCTTGACATGCTGACTTCCCAAATTTTAAAGCAGCAGCATTGGTTCCGCTTGCTGGAATTCAGGATGTCCACTCCATTTGAAACACCTGGTTTCCTAGCAGCCATTGCATCAAAGTTGGCAGGTCGTCAACTCAACATTTTGCTAGTATCCACCTTTTCGAAAGATTGGTTGCTACTGCGAGAGGAAGACTTGGAAGCTGGGCTCAACAGTCTACATGAGTTGGGATTTCAACAAGTCTTCAGCTAAGCCCTCTAATATTACTTTTTTGAAATACTACTCACCAAATCTTTCTCACTGGAGTCCATGATGTCATGGGCTTTTGTTAAGGAACCCGATGGTGAAGAAGTCGCTGATGACCTCCCAGAACGCAAAATCAGTCCACATCCGAATTATGTGACTCCCTGTGGCCATCAACTCCTACAGGAACAACTTCAGCGAGCGGAGGCAGAACGTAAGCTGTTGCAAGGCAAAGAGGAGATGTCCACCAAGCAAGCTCTTGCTCGTGTTGGAAGAGAACTGCGTTATCTTCGGAAACGAGTTACGCAGGCAATATTGGTAATCCCACCAGAAAATGCTTCGGAGCAAGTATGCTTTGGGATGTGGGTTAAGGCGCAGGAAGGTAAAACAATCCGCAAGTTCCAGATTGTTGGAGAAGATGAGGCGCAGAACAATCCGCAACTGATTAGTTGGGTCTCACCACTAGCCAAGGCCGTATTAGGGGCTGATGTTGGTGATCTGGTCCAGTGGCAAAAACCTGGTGAGAGTGTGGAGCTAGAAATTCTCTCAATTAGCTATATCTCCATGATTTAATTTAGCCTCGTTTCCAAAAAGCTTTAATCTCTAATTGAGTGAGTATTCTCAAGCGATCTTTATCTCAAAATTCCCCTTCTCCGTGGCGAGTTAGATACATATGGTTGAATCAGACTTCCTAGCATTCTGCTGTGAGTTTGTTTGCAGATCAAAATGAGACTTTAATAAAAAATTAGGTTTTTTTGGGAGAGCCAGCAGGCTGGATACGTTATCCCGCAGCACTCCGGACAGGGTAATAGATTGCTTGAAGGGAAGCTTGACTTCAAATGCCTGTGGTGAGATTTGCCAGCAATCCTACCTTTTTGCAGGAAGTTATTCTGTTGCTGTTTATCTGAACAACTGATGAATTTGAGGCGCGTATGATCAAGCATACTGGTGGTTGCTATTGTAAGAATATTACTTACTCAACTGAATATGATCCAATGCTAGTCTTTAACTGTCACTGTCTCACCTGCAAAAAATATCAGGGGAAGCTATAAGTACAGCAGTGACTTTTTATGAGTCAGAAGTTGAATTTCTGGGGATATGAAAATATTTGAATATAAGGGAGGAAGCGGGAAATCTATATATAAGTACTTTTGTGAAAATTGTGGTTGCAGGCTGATAACTAAAGTGGATCTTATTGAGGGATTCATCTACATTCCTATAGGTACTTTTGATGACTGGAATTCCTTCAAACCAAAGGTTGAACTTTGGAATGAATTTAAATCTGATTAGGTAGGAGAATTTGACTGTGTATCAACAATCTTTAAAGACAACGGAACATTGGATAGAATTCAAATCTGTCTAGAAAATCTAGATCAACGTGAATAAAAGATTTCTGAATTCCTAAGACAAATAACTAATGCAAAAGTAGCTCATTACCATGAGGAGAGACTTCTTGATAAGACCCCTTTTTATCTGCAGAAAATTTTTAAACCACCGAACACAGCCACCAGCCTCTTGAAATAGGTTAGGGATTTCATGGGTTACTCACTCACAGTCTTCCCAGTTCCTGCATTTACTAAGATGATTTTCCTACCAGATAGTCCATCGCTGTCACGACGTTGTGGTATAAATCTACAAACCCATTTTTCATATATCTTTGCAAGCCCAACAACTCATCACTCTTGTGGATAATCCGATAGGGTCCGTGAAGAAAAAAATTTGTGAATAGACTCAGCAACCCTCTTGTCAGTTTTTGCACCGGAGTGATACCAGCACTCATCCAGTAGCAAACCGTGCTGAAAAGGCTGCAATACAAGCGATCCAAAAGAAGATTCTACGAACTGCTGCGTATTCGCTAAACTCCAGAATACAGATCAATTGTTTGAGAGTCATCTGGGCCTCAGAAATTTAGTTAGTAATTTGAACTCTGTGTGGTTGTTGTGCTCCACTACCAGGTCTTTCAATACCTAGTAGGTTTACCAAACACGGCTTACAGTCGCGACGCCCCGACCAAGCAAGTAATCGTTCGACTGCTGAATATCCTGGGTAATGATCCCGTTTGTCGCAATTAGCAGTGTACTTTCCATCAGCGGTTTGGACTACCCGAAGCAACATCTCAATCCCTAAAAAGCTCACTAGGTAGAGACCTTCTTTGCTAAAACCTTCTGCTGGTCTAATCACAGCAAGATCTCAAGATTGTAATCCCGGAGCCATCGAGGCCCCAGAGACCAGAATTGTAAAGTCATCAGCCCCAAAATTGAACTCGGTCGCGAGTCTATACTTAGTGCTTTTGTGTGGGGGCTATGCAATATTTTCTTTGCCATATAGCTTTTTGTCGTAGTGCAGACAACAGGCTTTCAAGAATACGATCTCTTTTTTTAAGATCATCGAGATATTCCTGCGATCGAATGCGATTAGCTCCCAGCCTACAATTGGGATGTCCCATGTGTGGCTTTACGGTGTACAGATCAAACCAGGGGATAAAAAATCCGTGGTTTTTATACTTTTTATTCTCAATTTTAAGCGATATTTCATCCAAGAAGAAAAAGTAGCAAAAAAGCCGTACTTGCATTGAGAAATCGTTCCAACCAGCGTTGAATTTTGGTAGCAAAAAAGTCGTAATTGGTGGCAACAAAACACAGGCAGGATCAATTAACAGCAAAAAACAAATCAAAATAAGATGCTGAAATGATTAATTTTATTGATTGCAAGATGTTGGCTATTTTGGCCTTGGTGGGATTTTTTATCCGTTGGTTTCTCTGCTGTCATTATTGAGATCAGCATCTAGCATGAAGTCATCAATTGTTTCAATCACAAAAATACAACAGGCACCATGGGAACTATTCTCGAGATTCCCCGCAAGCAGGGAATCAGCTACCGGGTAGA
>AGAU01000042.1 GCA_000224765.2 SAR324 cluster bacterium JCVI-SC AAA005
CCCCCCTTGAAGTTATTTCTTAGGTTGGACCATTAAATCCCCAACGAAGATGCTTTGTCTCTTGTTGCTGAATAATTGCTTCCTCAAACACAAATAGGCTACATATAATGCTTACACCATTTGCACTAGAATCTATTTAACTCAGCTTCTGAACAATCTATTCAGTTCTTAACTTCAATTTGATGGCACTGAAATCAAATGTTAAACAACGATGTGTTGTCTAATGTCACAGACTCCAGTCTTAACCGTAGATTATCACCTCAAAGCATTGAATTAGAGCTTGCCTCAGCTTTGATACCATTAACCTACTAAGATTTGATAGTGCATAAAATGTTGCATCCTTAAGGCGAGATAATGTATTAACAGATGAAGTGCCAAGCGATGATTTTTCACGGAGTATTGCACTGAGAACAGATTCCTGCATTTTCTCAGTTGTAGAATAGGTGTTGATGTAGTTTGGAACACGTGGGGCATCATAAAGGTAGGGTTATCCGAATGAAAATCATTGTTGTGGGGACTTCATGCCAAAAACGTTGAATCAAAAAACTGAGGCCATCCATCAATTTCAACCAATCTATAAAAGCACTTTTACACGTCAATAAGATTTCTTCCCCCACAATTAAAGTAATAAATCATAAGCACTTGTTTCAACTTTCTCACCTACATCGTAGACACTGACCTAAAATCCTTTTTTCCACATTATTTCAAATAGTTGAAAAGCTATTGGAACTGGAGAGAGGGGCAATGATTCCCCCTGAGATTGCAATAAACTTACGGTGTTTTTCTGGAGAGAGGGGCAAAAGATTTTGAGTATCTTTCACCAAGTTTGGCACTCGCTGATACAACTCTTTTTCAAAAGCCTCATCTGCAGCTCAAATACATTCTAGGAGGCTTGGAATGCCTTGGAGTCCAGCACTCAATTTGAGTGAAATCCTGCTTACAGCTTCGTCTACTCGTTCTAATTGAAGTAGTTAACTGATTTGAGGCTGCTACTCGGTCAAGGAACATAAAACATAATCTTCATTGGCCATATATTATTATTCGAATATTTATAATTATTAATTTAAGGCAGGGTTATTACTTGCCCGTTCAAATTTTACCACACTGTTTTTATTGCCCCCCC
>AGAU01000041.1 GCA_000224765.2 SAR324 cluster bacterium JCVI-SC AAA005
TGTCTGAGGTAGATCTAGAAATCAGGGAAGGAGAAACAGTAGGTCTTGTAGGCGAGTCTGGTTGTGGTAAGACCACACTTGGTCAAACCATTGCGGGTCTGATGGATCCCTCCAATGGAAAGATCAAATTATCAATTAGTGGACAGATGCGTGAAATTTCAAACTTGCCTGAGAAGGCGAGAAGAGATGTTTGGCAGCACATCCGATTTGTTTTTCAAGATCCCTTTGCTTCACTCAATCCCAGGATGACCGTTTTTGAAATTGTGTCTGAGTCTTTGAGAAATGGACCATCACGAATTGAGAATCGTCGACTTAGGCAAGAGAGAGTGTATGAAGTCTTAGAAAGAGTTGGGCTTGATCCCGCCCAAAGTGACCGCTATCCTCACGCCTTCTCAGGAGGTCAGCGTCAACGTATTGGGATTGCCCGTGCCCTTGCTCCCAAACCGAAGATTGTGATCGCTGATGAGCCTGTATCTGCGCTTGATGTGTCAGTACAAGCTCAAATACTGAATCTTTTCCATGATTTACAAAAGGACCTTGGCCTGACCTATCTTTTCGTATCGCATGATCTGAATGTCGTTTCAAACATTTCTGACCGTGTCGCTGTAATGTATGCTGGACGGATTGTAGAAATTGCTAAGACTAATCAGATCTACAGTTCCCCCCGTCATCCTTACACTGCAGCTCTTCTTGCAGCCGTCCTTACGCCAGAATATAAGCCAAATAAATCTCAAAGAGAGCCGTTGCAGGGACATCCTCCAAACCTCGCTAATTTGCCTCCAGGCTGTTCCTTTGCTTCAAGATGCTCTTTTGCAAGTTCAAATTGTCATCACAATCCACCGAAGCTGGAATGTGATGACAATGGGGGGTGGGCCGCATGCCATCGCAAGAATGAATTATCACTCGCAGGTTTAACAATTGTCAGTTGAATTATTGCAGTATGATCTTCGTGGCTGTGGCAATGAGTATTTCATAACCAAAATTTAACCAACACTCATAGGCAAATCGTTATGAAACAAGAAATTTATGGACATCTTTCTTTGGATACCATGGCCACACATATTCCCCATAAATTTATTGTGCCTGAGGGAACCAATACACTGCGACTTGAATTTACTCATACACCCGAACATCCAGGGGTTGGTAATATCCCACACCAGCTTAGTATTTCAGTTTATGGTCCGAATGGGGCAAGGGGAACAAGACACAACAACGATGATCAACAACCGATCATATCTAAAAACTGGGCTTCACCGGGGTATCTGAGTGGTCCGATTGAGCCAGGAGAGTGGACTGTTGAGTTAGATGTCCACCGCATCCTGCCGCCTGGTAGCGTGGATTATCAAATTAATGTTTTTTGTGGAAACGAAGTCACGGATTCTAGGACGCCAATGCCTGGTCCAATGATGCCAAATTCGTTGCGGCGTCGGGGTCCAGGTTGGTATACCGGTGATCTACATGGGCATACTTATCATTCAGACGGAGATTTCAGTCCAGCAGAATTTTTAGAGGAAGCTTTGAAGAGGGGGTATGACTTTGTTGCCCTAACTGACCACAATACACAGTCAGCAATTCCAGAAATTACTAGTCTTGCTGGAGAGGCAATAACCATTCTAAGTGGAGTGGAGTTGACAACCTTCAACGGGCATGCGGTTGTCCTTGGTGTCAACGAATGGACAGAATGGCGAGTCAAAGATGGCAATTCAATGAGTGCTCTGGCTTCAGATCTTCAAAATAGAGGAGCACTTTACATTATTGCTCACCCCAAGAGTGAGGGACACCCGATATGTACTGGTTGTCGATGGGCCTTTTCGGATATGATGCCAGGTCCAGCAAGGCATGTGGAAGTCTGGAACAGAGGCTGGGCCGGCTCTCATAACGAACCTGGACTACGCCAATTTTACAAATGGCTCAACGAGGGATTCCGTATGGTTGCTTCCAGCGGAACGGATACTCACCGTTCAATGCCTCCTGAGGTCCGTATCGGAGCAAATAGAGTTTACGCCTACGATAATACCCAGGATGAAATTCTTGATGGTCTCAGAAGAGGGCATAGTTTCGTGACCAGCGGTCCAGAAATCCAATTCACAGCTGAAACGGAAGATTCAGGAGCTTGTATGGGAGATTTGGTCAAGCCAGGTCAGCTAACTCTACATTTGGGTTGGTCTTCGGGGTCTACTGGAGTTGATTCCTCTGAGCTTGAGGCTGTCCTGATTAAAAATAACAAAACTCTGAGCCGTTGGTCATGTGGTGAGCATGAAGATTCTGAGTTCACAATCTTCTCTGAGGAAGCAGACTGGTTTTCCCTAGAATTGAGAGATCGAAGAGGTGAGCTTCATGCACTCTCAAATCCTATATTTGTTGGTCAGCAGGTTGGTACTTGGCGATAGATTACAAAGATCAGTAAGAACATATTCTATCACATTGCCTGGATTGTTTTAAACTCTTGAGGAAAAAAAACATTGGAAGATTTTATACTTTCATCAGGCCAGCAATTTGAGTTTGAAGTTCATGTTGATCGCAGCAACAAGGCAATTTCTCCTTTCTTTGAGATTCCAGTATATGTGACAAAGGGAGTTACTAGGATTGATGTCACTTTCCAATATGATAAGTCTAATGATTGTTTGATAGATATTGGCATTTTGGATAGCACAGCAACCAATTTCCCGACTCAGAGAGGATTCCGTGGATGGAGTGGTGGGGCACGTGATCATTTTTTCGTAGCTCGAGATAGCGCAACTCCTGGATACTATGCTGGTGAGATTCATGAAGGCGTATGGAAAATAGTTCTGGGGCTTTACATACTCCCTGTAGAAGGAGCAAGCATCAAATTGGGGATGAAAGCAGATGATTCTGCTAGAAAATTATTCATTCCTCCAGAACCAGTTAGGGTGAGAAGAAACGGAGCGGGATGGTTTCGCGGTGATCTTCACTGTCACACGTACCACAGTGATGCTAAGGGATCCCCAGAGCTGTTAGCAGAAAATGCTAGAATGGTTGGGCTGGATTTTCTTGCGGTTACGGACCACAACACCACAACTCAGTGGCAGTATTTCGGACAGAAGAGTACAGAAGATTTAGTCTTTGTCGCTGGAATGGAACTAACTACTTACCGGGGCCATGCCAATATCTTTGGTCTTTCAGAGTGGATAGATTTTCGAATACGTGGAAGTGAAGACTTGCCTACATTTCTTGAGGAAGTAAAACGCCAAAATGCAATTTTTTCCGTCAACCATGATAAGGAACCTCTGATTTGGGACTATAAATATCCTGAAATGGATTGTATGGAGGTCTTCCACGGACACTGGCTTACAAGTAATGAGGGTATTTTGAAAACTTATGATCGACTTCTCGCGGAAGGTCGTCAAATTTCTCTGATCGGTGGTAGCGATCTACATCAGCCTGCAGAATTAAGGCCTCCAGGGCCCTTTGGCCTAGGTAAACCCACAACAGTGATTTGGGCTCCTTATCTGGATGCTAATTCTGTAGTGGACGCTCTTAAAAAAGGATTCGGATATGTTACAGAGTCTCCAACTGGTCCACATCTGATCTTTAATGTTAATTCTAAACCCATGGGCAGTTGCATCAAAAGCGCTGAGTTAGACTCCAATGATCTCGATGTGAATTTTGAAGTAAAGGGTGCCAAAGGTGATAAACTACGTTTTATGACAGATGCAGGTTGTATTAAGGAATACAGAATTCCTTCAGAAGATTGGCAGGATGGAATAAAGATCTCTGTCCCAGGTAAATTTTTACGTGCAGAAATCGAAGCTGAAAATAGCCGTAAACGACTGATCAACGAACTTTTGGATTGGTATAAAGATCGCCCTATTTACAACCGATCTCAACAATCTTTGGAAGATCCTTCGAGAATTCTTAGATCGCTGAGCAATCCCGTCTTTTTCAAGGATGTTTGACAGAAGTTGAAAATTAAATTGCTTCCTTTGCTACTAAAAAATTCGGTTGAAACAACTCCTAAGTCAACATTACTTAGAAAAAAACAGGTTCGGTCTACGAACATGTAAAAGGGCTTTCATTGAAACAATCAACATCCAAATCCAATTCTTACTGAATCTTACGGAGAACTATTTATCAGAGAGAAATGGCCTCACGTAATTTTTCTGGAAGGACATGGCGAACGGGGGGATAATCTGGAGCTAATTCGAAAGCATGGCCTGCCTAAATTAGTTGGAGAAGGTCAGCAATTTCCTTTAGTTTTCGTAAGCCCAAACGGTCTGCCTGAGTCCTATTGGCGCAGGAGCTTCATTATTGCCCTGGTCGCAGAACCTCTAATAAACTACTCAATTGACTCAACTCGTGTTCACTTAAGAGGACTGAGTATTGGGGATTTTTGACCTGGCAGGTGGCTCTCGATTATTCAGAAAAGTTCGCTGCGAATGTACCTGTTTGCGGTGGGATGTCGTACATTGATTTGCCGTTTTTATGGAGAGTATAAGAAATCTTCCTATTTGGGCCTTTCATGTCAGCGGGGAGGATGTAGTTATGTACCATGAATTAGTTTGGACTTTTGACAAAGTCAACTTTCCAGGTGGGCGTGCGAAGCTTCTGATTCAGAACTCCACGACTGGATGCTGAGCAAAACCAGAACCCACTAGGTTGCTAGATAGCCTTATTACAAACATTCTGACCGGTCCCAGCATTAAGAACAGTATTGATGAACTTGGCTCGGACAAATTTTTTATCCAATGATTGGCCTTTGCATTTTGAACTCAATTTCGGTCCCCCCTTATGCCATACTTACTAATTCGTCTGTCAAAGGGGGAAATCTGGCCAGGCTTTTCCTTGTAGATCTCCAAAGCTGTAGCTCCTAAATTTTTTTTTCATTGCTGAAGTATTTTTGTTGAGTTTTAGATGATATGAAGTGTTCTAAGCAGAGATAGTAGTTCTTACCTTTGAAATGAGATTTCAGCCAGATTTACATCTGATGTTTCTCCAGCAGATCATCAAAAAACTATTTGATAAATTTTTGATGTTCTCAGACTTTTCATCTGACGCTAACGAGGCTATGTTTGCCACCAAGTTCGTTCAATCTGCTTAGTGAACAAATTATTGAGGAAAGACTTCATTATGACATCTTTGAAAGCTGCTGATGGGACAAATGTCCAAAAAGTTACTATTGCCAATGGTCCCTCAAGGGCCCAATTGATGAGTTATGGAGCAACATTAACGGAATTCAGGCTGGACGGAATCGCTTATTCCTTGGCCTTGGGCAGCCCTGATCTGGAAAGCTACAAAGGGAAGATGCAGTATTTTGGTGCTATTGTTGGACCCATTGCTAATCGAGTTGCACAAGGCAAGGCTCTACTTGATGGTCAAAGTTTACAGCTGGCAGTGAATGAAAACGGGCATGCCTTGCATGGTGGACTTGAGGGAATCTCACAGAAAAACTGGCAGGTTAAGGAATTGGAACATAATTGGGTCACCTTCTCTTTAGAAACCTCGGATGGTGAGAGTGGTTTGCCTGGACCACTTGAAATCATGGTGAGCTATTCGATTCAGAATGACGGTGCACTCAAAATTGAGGTTTCTGCAAAGAGTGAAAAACCAACTTTCTGTAATCCAGCTTTTCATGGCTATTGGTGTCTTAATGGTGAAGGTTTATCAGGTCACAAACTGATGATTCATGCTGATCACTTCCTGCCAACTAATAAAGCCCTGATTCCAACAGGACAGATACAGTCCGTAGAAGGTACTCCTTATGATTTGAGGCAGCCAAGAGATGTACCTACTGAAATCAGCCTGGATACAAACTTTTGTTTAAATGGCAGTGGTCTGCGAGAGGTAGCCAGATTAGCAACAGACGAACTTGCGATGATTGTCGAAACAGATGCGCCAGGGTTACAAGTGTATGACGCAGCGCGGCTGGATACTTCCCCTGTTATTGGCCATTGTGGGAAGCCTTATTTTAGACATGCAGGTATTGCGATGGAACCACAAGTCTGGCCAGATGCTCCAAATCAGCCAAGCTTCCCATCAATCGCTTTACGTCCGGGAGAGCGTTTCAGTCAAACATCCTTCTTCCGCTTCATCCTCAAATAACTTCAAGGGTTGCGAATTAAGCAGTAGTTTCAGGAATTCGAGCAAAGCGAATGTCCGTCACCTCTGCAACGCGAACAGGGAGTCCTTCCTTTGCAGAACAAATTGCAGCCATTGTGGTTTTCACATCTCGCATCCCGTCTTCTCCTGTGTAGCCGGGTTTACGGCCACTGATAAGTGCATCAATTAATTCATTGATCTGGTTTTGATGAGCTTTACTGTAGTACGAAACCTCGGACTGCCAGATATCGTCCTCACCCTCATCAAACCGAAAAGTCCTAGTTTTTTTATCTTTGCGATGAAGGACGAGATGTGTGCTCTCCCCCATCCACTGCAGTCCTCGGCCACCTTCACCCAGTACTTCTATCATTCCTTGGTCTCCAATCATGCTCAAACTGAAGCCATACATCGGGTCGAACTTCCCATTGAGTGTCTCTGCTCGCATCCAGACCCCTTGACAGGCTGGATCGTCGTATGTCCAGGTGATGATCGGGATGTCTCCAGAATCCTCCGGACGGTAAACGTGGGTTTCTCCTTCATCGACATGATAAGCAGCCTTCATCCAGCGGATATCTGATTTTAAAGCATAGACTTCCTCAATTCTTGCACCCATTAGGTATTCAGCTGTCGCAAAGAAGTGAACACAATGATCAAACATCCAAGGGAACCCCGCACCTCCAGCCTTTTTGGAATCGATCCGCCATCCACGATGATCATCAGTCACTGGACGGTCGGTCTCCAGTACTCCTGGACGATCGATCCAAGATCCAAATCTTTGGCGCATCTGCTGAGGCTTACCGATCTCTCCAGCTTCAATTAAAGCCCGTGCCTGTTTGAGCGAAGTCATGAAGATGTAGGACTCTCCGACCATTAGTGCCACACCATTGGATCGAGCAGCCTCACAAACTTCCTGGCCCGCAGTCAACGTCAAACAGAATGGCTTTTCGCAGAGAATATTCTTCCCTGCCAGGGCCGCTGCGAGTGCCATTTGGGAATGCAAAATAGTTGGAGTGGTGATGTCTACGGTGTTGATCTCTTGATCCTGTAGCATCTGCTTGTAAGAGGTGTAGGTTCTAGGAATACCATACTTAATCGCAATCTCTTTGCTACGAGCTGCGTCTAGGTCACAGACAGCCATGACCTCTGCATTGGGATGGGTAGAATAAGCCTTGAGATGACTTTCGCAGACCATGCCTAGACCGACAAGCCCAACATTCACTTTTTCAACTTTCATTTTTTCAACATGATTTCAGATGTCATTAAAGGAACATGGAAGAAATAACGTCTATTGATTACTGCTTATACTATCGGTTTTTTAAATAATCGATACGTTCTGGTAAAATGATAATCAAATGGGAACTGGCTACTTGGAAGATTTGCATGCAGCTGTCGGATTAGATGGAGTTGTGCACTCGCTGGCTTCCCAATTGAACCTATAAACGCTTGATGTAACTTGGTAAAGCTTAGAGCAGCGACTAAAATTGAAAAAAATAAATCAGTGAATTCAAGCGTAATTCGCAATACTTAGAATCCAATAGATGCAAAAAGTGGCTTGATTGCACTCAATGGGACGTTGGGGGCTTAGGATGCAATTATGAACTGGGCTGCAGCCGCACCCTCCTGATTAGAAAATGATGGTAGAGCTGTCAATTTCTCTTCCTTAGAAAACCTTGCAAATCGTATCGATTCACCCGATTTGGAAGTGGAGCCGGATGATATTCTGGTATTACATAATGCTGGACCACGAAGTCCATCGGGAATGCCCCAGGCAGGTTATTTGGCGATTCGAAAGAAGTTAGCAAAAGTGGGAGTCAAAGACATGATTTGTATCTCAGATGCTCGCATTTCAGAAACTGTATTCAGCATCATTAAGTTGCGTGTCATTTCATAAGCTGATCTTGGTTGTTTACTGTCTCTGGATCAAAATGGAAATCGTATCTGTCTCTCGGCTTCGGCCAAAATCGATTAACCTTCAGGTTACTTCGCAAGAATTATAGCTTGGGTGTTTTCATACGCTAGCCTCTTGCATACTACCTTTGTTAGTTTACCAGAAACTCTATCATAATATGATTTTACCAGCTCCTTGAGGATGTGGCTTAGATTTCTTAAATATATCTTGATGTAAATTAAGTGATTAATATCAAATGCTAAATTATCAAAATAATAGAAAAAGCGCCCTTGATAAGCCCAAATTCTCCAGTAAATTAAAGATCATAAATACCTAATTTTATTGAATTTATTATTTGTTTGAATTACTGATTCACTTGGCAAAGATAATGAAATAAAAAATTGTGACCTAATTTCTATGCTGCTTCTACAAATGTAGGTTAATTAATCATCAAAAATCATGAGCTTTAATGAGTCTGATAAAGGAATTTAAGTCTTTGATTAATCAATCGAATACAGTTGAATTTGTTCGATCTGGGCTGATAGGAGATGATATAGAAATAAAAGGTCCATTTGGGCCAATTCGATTGATTTATGCTGATTATGTTGCATCTGGGCGCGCTTTGGACCAAGTAGAAGATTTCATTCGCCAGAGAGTTCTACCATATTACGCCAATAGCCATACTGAAGCCTCCTACTGTGGCTCTTTTATGACAGAGTTGCGTAATGCGTCTAGAGAAGAAGTTGCTAGAATGACCGGTGCTGGTCAAGGTACGAGTGTAGTTTTTACAGGTGCTGGATCCACATCAGCTATCAATAGGCTAGTTAGTTTGTTAGATTTGTCAGGGATTATTGATCGTGGGAAGAGAGCGTTAGTTCTAGTTGGGCCTTATGAGCACCATTCAAACTTGCTCCCCTGGAGAGAAAGTGGTGCAGAAGTTATCGAGATCCAAGAAGGATCTCAAGGAGGTCCGAGCAAAAAGCATTTAATTCAAGTTTTGAAAAATGTTGCTTCAGCAGAAATCATCGTAGGTGCTTTTTCAGCTGCATCGAATGTAACCGGATTCATGACCGATGTGAATGGTGTGACAAGTATTCTTAAGGCATACAGTGCCATCGCGATTTGGGATTATGGTTGTGGGTGCACCCTACATGTCAATGAGCATGAAATCTGATTGTAATGATTCAAAGGATGCTATTGTATTTTCCCCGCACAAATTTCTCGGTGGGCCTGGAGCAAGCGGAGTAATGATTGTCAGAGATGCAGTAGTACGCTCATTGACACCATCTTTGCCAGGAGGTGGTACAGTTAACTTTGTATCTCCATGGGGCCATACTTATTCTGATACTATTCAGAGAAGAGAAGAGGGTGGCACACCTAACATTCTTGGCGATATAAGGGTAGCACTCGCAATGCTTGTCAAGGAAGCTTTAGGTCAAGATTGGATAGAGTGCAGAAACAAATATCTCCGCAAGCGGGCATCTTCAATTTGGGAAAGAAATCCAAGGTTAGAATTTATGGGAGGAAATCAATCTCCCAAATTACCTATTTTTTCGTTTCGCGTAAGAGATGGAAATGGCGGGTATGTTCACCACCAATTTTTTACAAGACTCTTGAGTGATGTTGCAGGGGTACAAGCTCGTGGGGGTTGTGCTTGTGCAGGTGCATATGCACACCGATTGTTGGGAATAAATCAAGAGCAATCTGATATAATTGAACAGTCTTTAAAAAATGGAAATGAGCTTGAAAAGCCTGGCTGGATTCGACTTAATTTTTCAGCAATTGTGACCGATGAAAAAGTTGATCGGATAACAAGTGCGGTTGACGATCTTGCACTTTCCGCGATGAATTATCAGTCTTGCTATCATGTAGATGCAAAAAATGCTCGCTTCATTCCGATCTGCAATAATATTAATAAAGGATCGGATAAAACCTCTGGAAACAACTAGTAATGCGATACTCCCGAAGAGTTTAGAAGAACTAATGAAAACAAAATTCCTCAATTTTTCAAAAACAAAAGAACTCATTTAAGTCAACTTCTTCATGAATAATGAACACAATAAATTTAATGATATTGGCCTTAAATGCCTCGGAGATCGTCTGAAGGAGGATCTAGATTGCCTTCTCTATCCAAGCAAGAACTGGGTGCCCCCACGTGACGGGGTTACTGACATCGTCATAATCGGTGGAGGCATGTGTGGAATGGTTGCTTGGCTTGCTCTATCATCAGGTGGGATAAAAAATATCCGAATTTTAGACCGAGCTCCAAAAGGAAAGGAAGGTCCTTGGGTGACCTATGCTCGGATGGAAACTCTGCGCTCACCAAAGAATTTGACGGGCCCAGCATTTGGTCATGGTGCCCTGACTTTCCAGGCATGGTATCGAGCTCAGCATGGAGAGGATGCCTGGGTGAAATTGGACAAAATTCCTCGTTCTATGTGGATGCACTATCTAATATGGTATCGTAAAATTCTGGAAATACCTATCGAGAACGGTATCTCAGTTGATCATCTTGAACCCGAGGGAAATCTTCTGCGTTTAAGTTTTTCAGGAGCTGAAGATGGTACGCTCGTCTGCCGAAAAGTAATATTTGCAACAGGTCGTGATGGTACAGGCGGTCCCAATATCCCAAGATTTGTTGATAATTTACCACAAAAGTTTTGGGCGCATAGTGCTGACAAAATTGATTTTGCATCTCTTAGAAATAAGCGTGTGGCTGTGGTTGGGGTTGGTGCTTCAGCTGTTGATAATTCTGCAGAAGCTCTTGAGCACGGTGCTGCAGAAGTACGACATTTAATTCGTCGAAATGAAATGCCTACGATTAATAAAATGATGGGTATTGGCAGTTATGGATTTACGGCTGGATATGCGACTTTACCAGATGAGTGGCGCTGGCGATTCATGCAATATTCCTTTACTACTCAGACTCCCCCACCCCATGGATCTACACTTAGAGTTAGTCGGCATGAGAATGCTTACTTCCATTTTGGCAAGGAGACGATTCGAATTGAGCAGCAAGGCAATTCGATAGAAATTTTCTTTGCTGATGGAACGTCATATTCAGCAGAATTTCTGATTTTGGCCACCGGCTTTTCCATTGATCCGATGGCTAGGACAGAATTTGGTAAAATTGCTGGAGATATCATGCTGTGGCAAGACATGTATGTCCCCCCTGCTGGTGAAGAAAATGAAGACCTTGGTCGATTTCCTTACCTTAATTCAGACTTTACTTTCCAAGAGAAAAAATTGGGAGTTGCTCCTTGGTTGCGTAATGTTTATTGCTTCAATTATGGAGCCGCGGTGAGCTTGGGGAAAGTAAGTGGAGATATTCCTGGGATTAGTGAAGGAGCTGCCTGGCTTGCTCGAGAAGTTGCAGCAAAACTTTATGCTGAGGATGTAGAACTGCATTGGCAGTGCATGCTCGATTACGCCAAACCAGAGTTGAATGGAACCGAATGGAAGCCAACTGAGCTCAAACAGAAATCTCTCTGGGGAAGAGTAGCATGAGTATTTTTGAAACAAATACTTTGGTAGTATCAGGTGTTTCACCGGAGGATGGCATCGGTGAAGCCATTTCAACTCGATCAAATATTTTTGAACTGACTCAGCTTGCAGAAGCTTCTGTACTGCGCCCAATGGAATATGGAATGTTTCCTCATGATGTTCGAGCTGCCCTGGCTTACAGAATCGCAGCCAATGCTGGGGAAACCCAATTAGCAGAACACTATGCAGCGGCATTTGGGGATAATTACAATATAGCACAATCCAGAATAATTGAGGAGAAACTAGATTCAACTCTGATCCCATTCGTAGATAAAGCAGCTCATGCCACAAAGGATATTGTAGCTGAGGACATTTTAAAATTGCAGGCCGTAGGTGTTTCAGATGCTGATATCGTCAGACTCTGCGAGTTGATTGCCTTCGTAGCCTATCAGGTGCGAGTTGTCGTAGGCCTGCGCTTGATGAATGGAGGGATATGAGCAAAGTGTTGCATAAGTTTACGAGAAAAGTACCAAAATGGAGGCCTCGAGTAAAACCTGTGAAGTTGGCTGATGCCACCCCTGCTCAACTAGAGGCGTTGAAGGTGACACCTTCGAGTACAAAGGTGTCAGAATATGTTCTGACTCTGGCACATGACGTGGAAATTTTGAAAGTACGCTCACCGCTCTTCAATGCCATCATGTATGATAAAGGGGGAATGTCCCGATCTGAGCGGGAACTAGGAGCAATTGCTGCTTCAATGGTCAATCGTTGTGTTTACTGTGCTGCTGTCCATGCTGACCGACATGACAAGTTGTCAAGCAGTACTGAGGTCACTGATAAGCTCCTTGCGAGGGGAATGAATGCTGAACTATCGCCACGTGATGCCGCTATTTTTAATCTTGCCCGCAAACTTTCAGAATCCCCTCCCCAAGCAAATGCTGAAGATTTAATGGCTCTTCGGAAAGTTGGGTTGAAAAATGAAGAAATCCTAGATTTGATCCTTTCTACGTCTCTCTTTGGTTGGGCCAATCGTTTGATGCATGTGTTAGGTGATCCCATTCAACTGGCTGAGGATGAATGAACACTAGATGGAGGGTTGGAATCGCTGGCGCGGGTTCCATTGCATTGGGAACCGCTGCCCTCCTGGCCCAGCATGGTCATAATCCAATGCTTTGGTCACCTTCCGGAAAAGGTACAGAGGGCTTAGAATCAGGAGTTTCATCAAATGGGGCGATTGAACTGTTTTTTGAGCCCTGCATTGCTAATTCTGCGAAGGAACTGGTAGCTGAAAATCAAATCTTAATGTTAGCGCTGCCAGCTTGGGGACATAAGGAGGTAATGGATGTTCTAGCACCTCACATTTCCCAAGGGCAGCAAGTGATTGTATCCTCGCATGCTTCAATGGGAGCTCTCTATCTAATGCAGCTGCTCAAAGCAAGGGGAGTATCCATCCCAATCACTGCTTGGGGCACAACAGCAGTTACTGGAAGACGGGAGGAAGGGCCGGTCGTAAGAGTGAATACAGTTCGCAGCCGGATAGATCTCTGCACAATACCGGAGGATATGTCAAAAAGTGCAATGAGTGCCTGCCAGCAACTTTTCGATGATCGTTTTGAACCCCGTGCGGGGCTGTTGGCCATCTCACTTTCCAACCTCAACCCTCAGAATCATCTTGGAATTGCGTTGGGTAACATCACCAGAATGGAAAGAGGTGAAGTTTGGAGCCAAGGTCAAAATGTTACTCCTAAGATTGGACGATTGCTTGAGATGTTAGATCTGGAGCGCTTGGCAATAGCTGAAACCCTAGGTTTGAAGGTAAAAACGATTTTTGAGCATTTCCATCTCAGTTTTCATGTTCCAGTTGCTCCGATTTCCGAGATGAATCAACAGATGCATGCACAAGGTAATGGGGGAACTGGGCCTACCACAGAAGATAGTAGATACGTGACCGAAGATGTGCCCTATGGTTTGCAGTTGACTTCCTTGCTGGGTCGACTCGTAGGACGGCCAGCTAAATTACATGAAGCAGGAATCGAAATTTTTTCGGCGATGTATAATCGTGATTTTGCCAAAGAAAACAAACTATTGGCTGTTCTTGAGCTTGAAAAATACGCTCTTCAGGATCTTCAAAAAGCGTCTTTGACTGGGATGCTCGATAAAAGGGTTCGCTGATAATTTTCAAAAGATCGAATTAAACACTCGCGTACTCCACTACCAACCTTTGCCAACATTTTGTCAGTCCGATTGTAAACGCACTCTTCCAAAGTTTTTATTGACTTTCCTCAGGGGTTAAATCTGGTATTGTCCACCTTTGTTGGATGAATGTGGATTTTCAAGATATCTGATACTAATTATATTAGATATCAGAAAATCTACAATTGCTTCTCAGGTTGATGAGGAGTTGTGATGTGCGTAGTTAATTAAAATACAGAAAATAGCTAACAAGGAGCTTATGAAATGGGAGATTACAAAATAAACCGTCGAAAATTTATTGGGATGACTGCTCTAGCTGGAGCAGCATTCGCCACCCCCGCCTATATTCGACGTGCTTCAGCTTCTGGAGGAGAAGTCAACATCTGGACTTATAACGATTTTGTTCCTAAAAGTTTCAAAAAACAATTTGAAGCCGAAACTGGTATCAAAATTAACATCCGTCTGGTTGATGATCAGGGCAAGCAATTCAATTTGCTGGCTGCCGAGCAACCCAACCCAACTGTTGACATTATGACAGTTGCTGGACATCGGTTCCTACAATTTATTGATAGCAAATTGTTGGCTCCACTTGACACAGACAGATTAAAGAACTGGGGCAAAATCAATCCGACTTTTTCGGAAAGTGACTGGGCAACCATCAATGGTGAGAAATGGGGAGCACCGATTCTATCTGGAATGGAAGTTTTAGCCTATAACTCTGAGCTAGTTTCTATGGAAGAAGCTTTAACCTGGGATACGCTGTTCTCAGATAAATATTCCGGGCAGACTGCTTATATTATCCAAGACATGATGTCAATCGTGATGCTGATGCTTGGATATGATGGCAACATGGTGGCTTATCTGAATGACCCAGACAAAGCGGCCGCAATCGTGGAAGAAGCGAAGCAGTTTTTGATTCAGAAGAAACCTCTGGTGCGCAAATATTATGACAGTGGCGCAGAGGTGCAACAAATGTTTGTCAATCAAGATATTGTACTAGGCCACAGTTGGAATGGTCCTGCAGCAGCCTTAATCAACGATGGCTTCCCACTGGGGATGACCATTCCGAGAGAGGGATCCTACGGTTTTGTATACACGTACAACATTGCCAACAATGCGCCAAACTTGGACAATGCTTATACCTTCCTGAATGCGATCCTGGCATCTCCAGAAATTGGTGCATCCATGACGAAGGCTTCTGGATTTATCTCCACCTACAAGGACGCATCAAAATATCTGACTGATCTTGAAAAAAGATCGACTTCCTTCCCCGAAGAACAACTTGCTAATCTTCAATTCTTCCGAGCTGAAGCAAACAAGATGAAGTATGGACTTGTTGATCCAGCAGTTGAAGCTGTGAAAGCTGCATAGTCTAATTTAGCTATAGTCCGTCTATCTACATCAGTCGGGCCACATCGGTTTTCCCAGCAAAAGGTATCTGGAAGATGTCTACCGAAGGATCCGTAAGCAATGACCGCGAAGGTCATGTGAAAACGGAAGGTGAAAGATCATTTTGGGGTCGGTTAGCTAACTGGGGTCTCTATCAGACTCTGATGACGGTTATCACACTTTCTCCTCGCAGACAGTTCTTCATACTTGCTGCTTTTCCCATTCTTTGGCTGCTTACGCAGCATCTAGGCCCAATGCTTCAGATGTTGCGTGTCTCTCTCCTTGATGCTTATCCAGTAGCTCCAGATGTAGCTCAGGAGTTTTCCCTGGAGAGCTATTTTAAGTTTTTTGGTGACCCCATTTTTTGGATGCCTCTTTTCCGGACTTTAATTTTTGCTGCTGTTTTCACTTTGTGCACGCTGCTCATCACCTACCCAGTTGCATATTTTCTGGCTCGTCATGTAAGCCGTAAAAATCAAATGCTGCTGTTATTAATTTTATTGATTCCCTTTTGGGTAGGAGAGATTGTTCGCACCTATGCAATCATGATATTGCTCGGAAACACGGGTGCATTAAATCTTGCTCTCAAGTGGCTGGGGTTGATTGATCGACCCATTCCCTTCATGTACACGAGTTTTTCGATGGGGCTTGGGATGGTCTACCTGACAGCGCTTTACATGTTGTTGCCTTTATATTCAGCACTTGAAAAACTTCCAAAAAGCTACAACGAAGCGGCGGCTGACCTAGGGGCTGGGGCATGGTCCAGGTTCCGAAAAATTACTCTACCGCTCACCATCGAGGGAATCTCCTCAGGTTCTACGCTTGTATTTCTGATTTCGACTGGTTTTTATGCGACCCCAGTACTTTTGGGAGGACCATCGACAACAGTTTTTGCTGAAACCATTGCGGGTTTCTTTCATGTAGCAGGGGATGAATGGCCAACAGGTGCCGCCTTTGCTGTCATCATGTTTATAGTAGCTTTGCTCATTACAGGGGTCTTCCAAAGACTAATGAAATCTTTACGAAAGGGGGAGTCCTCATGAGGCGAGGTAACCGCATCGTATTGGCATGTATTTATTGGGCATTTGTACTCTATGTCTTTGTGCCATTGATCTTGATGATCTTAATGGGATTCAAGGATAGCAAATTCATTGGTTTCCCAATTCGTTCCTGGACTTTTGACTGGTACACTGGAATTTTTTCTGATGTAGAGGTGCTTTACACCTTCGGTTACTCTGTGATTATTGCCCTTCTCTCCACTTTGATTTCTGTAGCGGTAGGTACTTGGATCGCTGTACTTTTGGAGAGTAGAAAATTCTGGGGTAGGGCGTTTACCTTTGGGTTGATGGTTCTTCCAGCACTTGTGCCAGGAATCATCTCGGCGATTGCCTTTCGAATATATGCACGCTGGTTAGAAATTGAACCTGGAATGGGAGCGATTATCTGGTCACATGCGGTTCATAATGTGCCGTTTGTGACACTCGTTGTGATGGCGCGGCTATCAACACTGCCAAAAAGTCAGATCGAAGCAGCACGTGATCTCGGTGCGGATCCCCTCATCGCATTTCTGAGAATCACTCTACCTTATTTGGTTCCAGCCATTCTGGGGGCAAGTATATTTTGCCTTTTACTGAGCTTCGATGATTTTGTGCGGTCTTTCTTTCTAGGAGGATACGAACCAACACTCCCAGTATTGATTTTTGCGATGCTGCGTTCAGGGATGTCTCCTGAAATTAATGCGATCTCTACAGTTGCCTTAGTTTTGACTGCAGCCATTGGTATTTGGGCTGAGAGGTTTACTCGCAATGCGAATAAGGGATCAGTATGACATTTCAGTCACTTGTTAAATTAGATGGAGTTTCAAAGAAATTTGGTAGTGCAGTTGCCTTAGAACATTTGTCGCTAGAGATTAAGCCGGGAGAGTTCGTGACTTTTCTGGGGCCTTCGGGTTGTGGGAAATCAACCACTCTTCGTATTTTAGGTGGCTTTGAGCGGCCGGATACAGGTCGGGTGATTCTAGATGGCGAAGATGTGACTCATCAGCCTCCTGAAAGACGCCATGTGAACATGGTCTTTCAGGATTATGCCTTGTTTCCTCATATGACTGTCCGACAAAATATCTCTTTCTCATTGGAGTTGAAAGGCATTGACAAGGTAGCGATTAGACAGCAGGTGGATGAGATCATGTCATTTTTGGAGCTTAAAGATTACGGGCATCGTTATCCAGGCCAATTGTCTGGTGGTCAGCGACAAAGAGTAGCGTTGGCTCGAGCTCTTGCTCCCGATCCGGTCTTGCTGCTACTTGATGAACCATTGGCAGCATTGGATGCTAAATTACGTGGCCAGGTTCAGTGTGAATTGAAGTCCATACAGCGACAGACTGACAAGACTTTCTGCTTTGTTACGCATGATCAGGATGAAGCTCTAACCATGTCTGACCGAATTATTGTGATGAACATTGGAAGAGTAGAACAGGATGGTTCACCAGAAGAATTGTATTTTCACCCTGCTACCCGCTTCGTAGCAGATTTTATAGGTGAGACAAATTTCCTGAATGGCAAGTTGATCAGTCAAGAAAATGGTGTAGTTAAAATGGATTGGTTTGGACACACATTCCTCGGTTACTCAACTGGAATTATGCCAATAAATAGCTCGCAAATCACAGCATCAGTCAGATTAGAGAGATTAGAATTTCATCAAAAGTGTCCTGATCAAGTGAATCAAGTAAAAGGGAAACTGGTAAATAGAACCTTCCTTGGTAGTAGGATGCTTGTCGATTTTCATGTTGAGGGAACTGCTGATGAAAATTTGCGAGCCTTTGTAGATCCGGACCTTGGAAAGTCTATTGGGGAAAACTTGATTTGGGCTTCATGGAATCCAAAGAGCATGGCAATTCTAAAGGACTAGACCATGTATCGTACTGACGAAAGAATTGGTGCTTAACTTAAGGAAAATTATAAAGTTAATTCTATTTTTTCCTGATAAAACTTCTGATCCTTACTTGATCTATCCTCAGACTTTCATTCGAATATTTTCAGTCAAGCCTCTAAAATAACTGGTTCAATAAAGCCTTCATTTAGATTAAAAATTAAATGTGAAGTTTGAAACTCACTTAGAGTCATATAAGTGACTCAACACGTAAGAAACAAAGCAACTATTTATTGCTATTGGCTGATGAGCCTCTACGGTGTTTCAATCGTTATGATTGGGACTCTAGTTCCTGAGCTCTTGCGATATTTTGAAGTTTCCCTCAGTGACATTGGATTTCTAATGACAATTCAATGCTTTGGGGGAATTTTAGCTTTGTTTCTGGGGAGTCGTTTTGCTGAGAAAGTTAAAAAATCATTAATCATTCCGATTGCATTTGGATTCCTAGGACTAGGCTTTTTGGTTGTAGGGTATTCATCTTCGTTTCTAGTATTGCAAACAGCTTTCTTCTTAACGGGTTTCTTCATTAGAATTACAGATATTTTTTTGAATGCTTTTGTAGGTCAACTACACCAGAAAAAGAGTGGGGTCTACTTAAATCGCCTGCATATGTTTTTTAGTATTGGAGCGTTTACTGGCCCATTCTATTCTGGAATACTTATAAAACTAGATTTTCATTGGCAGCAAATCTATTCAATAATTGGCATTCTTTTCGTTGTGTCTGGGTTGCTAGGATGTCGGTTCATTTTGCCAATTGGAAAAATGGACCTGATACGGTCACCGCAAAATAAAGTCTCGTTAAATTTCCTAGAAATTATCCAAGATCCCAAGATTTGGATTCTTGGTGCTACCCTCTTATTCTATTCGTTCCATCAGCTATCCGTCACGGTTTGGTTACCTTACTATTTGGAGGACTCACTCGGGGCTTCTAAGGAAATGGCGAATCTTGCTATTTCCCTATTCTGGTTTGGAATAATTTTGGGGAGGTTTTTCGTTTCCATCATCGTGAAAAATCAGGACCCTGTAAGATTGCTTTCCTTGGGATCTTTTGTGGGTGCCGTTTTGTTAGTTGTTGGCATTTATTCTAGAGACATATTGCTAACCACGAGCGCCTATTTCTTGGTTGGTTTGCTGACGGGTGCGGTTATTCCGTTAGCATTCACAATTTGCTATAAGATATTTCCTGAAGTAATCGCTCTGGCAACCACTTTTTTGTCAATTTTCCTGCTCTCTGGACAAATGGTCGGACCGTGGCTATTGGGTGTCAGCGCAGAGATGTTTTCAATCAATTATGCTATTTTCTTGACAGTGATTACTCTGTTTGGCTGTACCCTTGTTTGGAAGTTGGTTAGCTTTCCAATTACTAATATCCCCACAAAGCCTGCCCTGAGATGAAGAACTTTAGATACATCTCATTCAATTTTAAAAACCTTTCATGCACCTTCTCTACTCGTCAACGTACTTAACTGAATCACTAAAATCTTAAGCCTATTGATAAGACATAACCCCCATTATTTACGCCCAAGATTGCTTCTCCTGCTACATCCCTTCGACTCACTACGCTCTCTGAATTCAAATCAAATTGGTATGAATTTTTCAGCAATATCATAGGTAATCTTTTTCTGCTGGAAGATTAGAAATTGATTTTGTTGATTATTTATAATTTGAGGAATAGCTATGAGCCCAAATAATGATGGAAGAAATGTCTTTCTGTGGATGGTATTTATGGGATTTATCTTTGTCTCTTTAGTTGTTCTAGAACGAGTCATGGAGGTCCCACAAATTTGATGAGGATGGGGGAATTGGAAATGGCTATTTCGCTGGAGCCTTCATTATTCGTTTGAATTGCAAAACTTGACTTTATCAAAAAAGTAGATTCTTTCTCGGCTATGACTTTAGCCATTCTGAAGACTGATTCCTGTACTATTGTGAAAACCATATGAAGGGCCATAGAAACTTTTTTATTTAGTTGATTTTGCATGGTCCTCATTTTTCATTGAAACGGTCTCTCCTTGAAACCTTCCTTGAGGTTCCAGCAATTGGATATTATGATGAGGGTCAAATCAGAATAACTTAATAATTAAGATTTTAATCTAAAATTACGACTAGTTAGTTATCTTATAAATTCTACGTGCCCAAAATGAAGAAAAAATCATCTAACAAGATACTAGTAACGGGAATAGGTCTTTGCTTCTTGGTTATGCCTGTATTTGCATTCGAACAGAATGATCTGGACAAGTTACATCGAACCAATGAATGCATTCGTTGCGATTTGAGTGGTGCAGATTTGCGATCTGCAAATTTAAGCCGTGCTAACCTTAGGTCATCAAATCTTTCAGGTGCAAACCTGCGGGGAGCTTCCTTAGACGAGGTGAATTTGAGTTTGGCAAATCTCAGTGAAGCAGAGTTGGTTGGCTCAAATCTCCGAAGATCTAACCTTCGTGGGGCGGATTTAAGTGCTTCCGATTTGAGTGCTGCGGATTTCTCATCTTCCGATTTCCGTGAAGTGGATCTTACGGGAGCAAATCTAAGAGGGTCAGATTCACGGGCAACTGATTTTTGGAAGGCGAACTTTAAGCAAGCAAATATTAGAAGAGCTGACATGCGTGAAGCGAATCTGTTTGGGACAGATTTTAGTCTGGCCGACATTCGTGGGGCGAATCTCAGCTATACAGATCTAGAAAGTGCGAGCCTTGCAGGTGCGGATATGAGAGAAGCGCGAATGCTTGGTGCAAGACTTTGTAAGACTAAAATGCCAAACAAAGAGATGAATCATTCAGGTTGTTAATCTACTACCTTCATATAGAGATAAAGCGGATCCGTTTATCCTTAATTATTGAAGATTGCAAACAATTAATCGGTGTTCTTGGCACCAAGCTTTTTGCAGAAAAACTACTCCAAGCTCATTCCTTCGCTCAGTTGGGTAATTACCCTATCTTGATCTTGAATCCTCACTTGTCAAAGCGAGAAGACGACGAGTATTCTTATACTTTACTTTTACAGAAATACTCATAAATAGGTACACAGACAAACAGGAAAACAACACAGGTCCCTTGGCAAAGCTTTATTTTTACTACTCAGCTATGAACGCCGGCAAAACCACAACTTTACTGCAATCTAGCCACAATTATTTAGAAAGGGGGATGAACACCCTTTTGCTCAAACCGAAAATTGATGACCGAGAAGGGAAAAAAATTATTCGATCACGGATTGGACTCGAGGCGGAATCCCACGAATTCGAAAAAAATGATAATCTTTTTCAAGAAATAGCTAACCACCATAAAGCCAATCGACTCCACTGCGTGCTGGTGGATGAAGCACAGTTCCTCATAAGAAATCAGGTAAAGGATTTGGGAGAAGTGGTGGATCGATTGAAAATTCCAGTACTGTGTTACGGACTACGAACCGATTTTCTTGGCGAATTGTTTGAGGGAAGCAAGTGCTTGCTGGCGTGGGCCGATGAACTCAGAGAAATCAAGACAGTTTGCTACTGTGGTAAAAAAGCTATTATGACCGTTCGGTTAAATGAAGAGGGCAAGCCGATTAAAGCTGGTGAGCAGATCCACATTGGTGGCAATGAAAGTTATGTTTCCATGTGCCGACGCCACTTTAAATCAAGCTTGGGTTTCAGCGAAGAATAAAGGGAGAAATGTCTGCCAGAATACTCTCGATTTCCACTGGAAGGGTTGCGGCCTTAGTACTCCCAAATTCTCACAAGGGGTCCCAGGAAACTACAAAGTCTGCGATCGTAAAGAGTCCGGTTTCCAGTCTGCAAGACCCGCTTTCGATCGAATGTCAGCCGATGGGCTTGGAAGGGGATGAGCAGGCAGACCATTCAGTACACGGGGGTAAAGATAAGGCAGTTTATTGCTATCCTGCGGAACACTATCCTTTTTGGAAGGATGCCCTGAAAACTACTGAGAATAAGCTCTTTCAGCTGAATCAACATGGAGCCTTTGGAGAAAATTTGACTATCGAGGGACTGACCGAAGCACATGTCTACGTCGGGGATGTCTGGCAGATTAAAGAGGTGCAACTAGAAATAAAGGCGCCGCGGGAACCTTGCTTTAAGTTCAATTTGCTCATGGGTGATCGCTTGGCAGGAAAGAAAATGTTTTCCGGGGGTCTGAGTGGTTGGTACCTCTCGGTACTCAGTCCTGGTGTTTTAAAAGCAGGCGATCAAATCTCAGTGATCGCAGGCCCCAGAGAAAAGTCAATTGAGGAAGTGTTCAAAGAGTTGGGACGCAAAACGGTTTGAAATCAACCACTGATTCAGTTTCAACTTCTCTTTCTAATACTTGGTGGGAAAATTCAAAGGTCAGTTCAGCTTCAATAAACGACTCAGTGTTGTTTTTTTCACCAATCATAATAAGGTAACAAATCTTTCAAAATAATTTTTTTATCTGCATCTAGTACTATCTCAGCTTCTAGATTGCTCTCATCGGTTTCCCGCATCAGTTGACGGCAATTCCCAGACGGAGGGATAACAGATACTGATCCTGCTTCATTTTTCCAGACTGCTGCGATCCTCTTAATTTCATATTCCCCGTTTGTAATCATCGCGGCAATTGCAGCAGTTTCTGCACAAAAGGTGTTTGATCCGCAATCGACACAGACTCCGTAATATAATTGATTATTTCTCGAAAGTAGTGCACACCCTACATCTGCAAAGAGGTTACCTTTTACTCTTTTTGATTTGATGACAGAAGCTGCTTCTCTGATAAGAGTTTGGTTCAAAAAATCATTCATAAAAGTCAGCAAATATATATGAAAAATTGGAAAAAATTTAATTAAGTCTATAGAGATTAGCTAAGGTTAAATAAAAAATATTTCTTTTTACAAAGTTTGTTGCCGAGCAATGGGCATTAAGCTTGAACGTAAAACTGCTGTAAATTAAAGAAATCTGTTAGGAACTTAATTCAATTCTAGCATTAATCAGGGAAGTCTTAATCACATTTTGCATCAAATCATTTGGATACGGCATAGGTTTTCGGGGATATGAACTGGGACACCCTTGTAGTTTTTGAATGTACTTAACACAAGCTGGCAGTAAATCGTGTTGAGTAGAATTCCAAACTTGTAGCAATTGTCTGTGCAATTCCAGAGCTTGCTCGTGATTTCCACTTCTGGAAGCATCCCACAATTTCACGCAATGGCGTGGGCAAGCTGCTAACAGAGCTGCAATCGCACCTTTAGCGCCCAATTGAAAAGATGGATAAAGGAGCGCATCAACAGCAGTAAATATAAGGTCTTCTGACTGGCTTTGTTCAAGGAGATCAGCTAACAGTTTCATGTCTCCAGCACTTTGCTTTACCCCAATCACATTTGGCACTTCACGTAGAATTCTACAAAGTAAGCTTGGAGTTAAATAAGTCCAAGGAACAACATTGTAAATGATGATGGGGATTTCAGTTTGCTCTGCCAACTCTCGAAAATGACAGATCATAGATTCATCATCTGGACGGAATAGATAATGGACTGGTGTAACCTGTAAAGCATCTGCTCCGATTGATTTTGCGAGTTTCCCTCGCTCGATCGCTTCTTGGGTGCTGTTTACAATAATTCCGGCAATTACTGGTAAATCAGATCCCACTTCCTTAATGGCGCTATCAACCAATTGTCCAAACTCTTTTCGATTGAGTGTATGCCCTTCACCAGTGCTTCCCCCCACAGCTAGGCCATGACATCCGGAATGTTTCAGCCATTGAAACTGTTTTCTACAGCTTTCCAGGTCTATACTCCCAGAACTATCAAATGATGTGGTAGCGGGTGCTATAATGCCTTCTAATTTTCTCATTGGTATCTCCATCAAGAATTTTGAGAGTGAAATTCTTCATTAATTTGAAGTAATAATTTGTAGAATCAATTTTAGAAAAAAGTAAATTCTTCGAATATGCTAATAACGAATTTAAAAGATAAAATCAATTGACTTCGGAAAAAATAGAATCAAATAGAATTGAATTTCTAACAACTTTTTTGGATCAAAAATGCAAGAAACAACTATACATATGATTGGAAGTGCTCATATTGATCCAGTTTGGTATTGGTCCCGCCAGGCTGGAATGATTGAGGTACTATCTACATGTCGTACTGCATTGGAAATGTTGCAAAATTATGATGAGTTGATTTTTAGTTTGGGAGATGTGTGGGTTTACGAAATTCTTGAAAAATATTGTCCTCAAGACTTAGAGATAATAAATAAATATATAGCCAACAGCAGATGGCATATACCCGGTGGTTGGTATGTTCAACCTGATTGTAATCTTATTAGTGAATCATCTTTTAAGAAACATATAGAGTTGGGGAAATCATTTTTCAGGAGAACCTTTTCAGTAGAAGTAAATGTTGGATTTAATGTTGATAGTTTTGGTCATTCTGCGTCAATCCCCGATATATTGGTCGAAGCTGGCTATGATAGTTATGTAATGATGCGACCAATGCAACATGAGATGGCACTACCAGAACCGATATTTATATGGGAAGGTAATGGAGGAGGAGAGGTAATGACATGGAGAATTCCGAGGAGCTATAACGCTGAATCCCCAGAAGTTCTAAAACAAAATATATTGAGCGCTTTAGAGGTTGCAAAAATTGATGTTCCACATGTTATGTGCTTTTACGGAATTGGAAATCATGGCGGAGGTCCTACACGCGAACTCATTGAATGGATTTTGGAAAATCAAGAATTCAGTAAAGATGTAAAACTAAAGTTTTCAAGCCCGAGGCAATTTTTTGATGCTGTGAAGCCTTGGAAAACGTTGTTACCACGTGTAAGCGGTGAGCTGCAAATGCATGCGATTGGTTGTTACTCTGTAGTTGGGGAAATCAAGAAAAAGCTGCAAGATGCTGAGTTGGCAATTGAGCAAGCTCAAAAAGCTTACAATGCTTTGGGTGAGCAGAAAAATATTGATTCTATCAATAATTGCTTCGAAAAGAATTGGAAACGGATTTTGTTCAATCAGTTCCACGATATTCTTGGAGGGACTTCAATTCAAGAAGCCTGCTTGGATACAGTTAACGAACTCTCAGGTGTGATTGTAGAGGGAGAAGATATTACCTCCACACTATGTATACAAAATCTAATGGATTCAGAAGAGCATCCATTGCAACGATTAAAAGTTTTTCGGTTTGGCAACTATGATTATAATTCATTGGTTTATCATGAACCTTGGTTGCACCCTAGAGGATTTGAACAAAGCTTCAAAGGCACGCTTTTAGATGAGCTTGGTTCTTCTATTGACTATCAATTGGTTCAACAGTCAGCCGTAAAAGGACCAGCGAGAGCTCTAATTTTCGAAACATCAATCAAATCTGGTCAACCTAAGGAATTTTATTTAGACCACGAACATGAACCAAAAGAAGTAAAAACAGACATTTCCTGCAAGAACAAAGAAATTTCTAATTCGATTTTAACATCTAAAATTGGAACAGAAGGTAATTTTTTCAACCTCAACTTATTAATTTCTGAGGTGTTAAATTATGATTGGATTCAACTGCATGTGCTTGCAGATGAATCTGATACTTGGAGTCATGGAAAAAAGTATTTTGATACTCCTCCCGAGGGCGTTTTCAAAATCAAGAAAATTGTAATGGAGGAAATAGGTCCCTTAAGATCTATTGTTCGTCTCGATACTCAATATGGGTGCAGCCGAAGTAGTGTGAGGCTTGTTTTCTATAGGGAAAAGCCTTATGTAGATCTTTTAGTTGACTTGTACAACTTTGAACAGTTCAAACTAATTAAATTGATCATACCAGCACCAAATACCCAGTTTAGGTATGATCGAATTGCAAGAGGATACTTAGAAAGGCCACAAAATCAACTAGAATTTCCATTTATGAAATGGTCGTGGATTCCACATTCTAAACAGAACAAATTTACTAATGGTATGGGTATAATTTCACCACACTGTTTCAGCTGTTCTGGTAATGATGGTTTTTTTAATTTGACCTTATTAAGATCTCCAACATTTGCTTGGCATGACCCTGCCAAAATTGAGGATCCTAATCGTTTTTATAATACTGACCAAGGTTTAAGTAGCTATCGTATACGTATTTGTTTTGATATAAATATCGATCAAATGGATAAATATACTGATGAGACTTTGTATAAACCAAGATGTTATGATTGGACAAAAGGTATGAGACCTCACAGAATAGATGAATAGATAGGATGACATCAGTGAGCGAGATTCTTGTGAATCAAATAATCCTATTAAAAATTGAGAATTCCTTAGTGTTAATTAGCTCTCATCTAATAAAACATGCGTGTTTTAAGATTCCCACTACATAAAGACACAACGAAAGATTTATGAAACTAGATCATATAGCAACCGATAGTAAAAAGTCTTTTTTGAATTAAAGGGAATCCCGTATTCATTGAGAAATAGCTCCTCCCACCCCTTTCCTAGATTCCATTCAAGACTCCAGGTTGCTACTGCCAAGTCCCACCAAACATCTGCCACACTCAGCTCGCCTAAGTCCACAAATCCTCGTAGAGAATTTTTTTGAAAAATAATATTTGGGACGCAGTAATCCCCATGGCAAACGACCTCCTTGGTTAAGGGTGGTTGCTGCTCGTTCAAGAAACTTAAGGCTTAGTCAAGGTTGAGATGCTGAAATTCAGGATGAAAATGCTTTTGAGGTTGAATTAATCCGAGTCGAGCTCTCTTTGAGACATGCTCCAACGTAGACCGGAGTCGAAAATCAAAAGGACATGCGGAGACAGGGGTTCGATCGTGAAAATAACGTAACGCCTTTGCCAGGAGATATACCAAACGCTTTGGATTAAATTTTAGTTCTGGTTGTGTTCCGTTAAATCCTGCGATCGCCTCACTTAGCAACCAAGGTGGATTACCATTCAGATCAAAATTAATGATCTTTGGCACAGGTAAAAATTCTTTGACCCAAGAGACACACTGCAATTCATCTGCAATCGAAGGATAAGCGTCACCTCGAACCATTTTAAGATACCTGATTGCTCCGTTGGGATGACTCAGTCGATAAGTACAGGCGTGATCAAAAGGAGCCCAAGCGACTGTGGAATTCCAATGTGGCAGTGACTCCTCTAATTTTTTTGGGAAAAGAAAAGAGTGACTGCGAGCGGTAAGGTGTTGCATTGCTTACTCAACAGTTCAATATAGTTTCATTCTCAGCTAAAGATTCCAGTGTAGTCTTTAGGATTTTGCTGAAATAAGACTATCTGAAATAGTATTTTTAGAGAACTCTATAAAATATTTCATAAGTTTCAAATTGGTAACCGTATTTAAATAATAATGTAAGTTGTATTGGGATTAAATTAGAAATTATGGACTATAACAAACGTATACTCCTGCTGATTAACGGCGGTTCCTTCGTAGTGATTGGTTCTGTCATGAGCCGCCTGCATGTTCTGCAGGCCTGGATGGGTATGAACTATGAGCAGTTTTCATGGGTGCTTTTCTGTTTTAGTTTTGGTGCTATTTTTAGCAATCTAACTGTAGGGCGCTTGATGCCATATTTTGGTGTTAGGAAGGTCCTCACAGCCACGATGTTTTGCATTGTAGTTGCCCTGATTCTTTTTGTCGAAAAGCCACCTTATATTAAGTTGATGAGCTTGTGGATGCTTCTAGGTTTTGGCTTTAGTGGAAGTATGGTGGTAGTCATGTCTCAGGCTGGAATAGTTCAAGCTCAGCAAGGTAAATCCTGGATGTCTTTTTTTCAGGGAATTAGTGGGATTGGTGTAATCGGAGGGATGGGAACTGGGTTGCTTTCCAATAACCTGAATTTCCCAATAGATAGCCATTTCCCTCTAGTCGGATTGGCAATGATGATTGTTTTAGCATTCACTTTATTGATTTACGTTCCATACGAATCAAATCAGGAGCGGCAGGGGTCTGCACTAAAGCCATCAAATATACTGATATTAATGGCTTTTATAAATTTTTCTCTGATTCTTTCAATAAGCTCTTTTATATCTTGGTCTGGTGTGATGTTACGGGACAAATTTAATTTTGAAGATGACCTCGCTACATTTGGTACTTTTGGCTTCGTTTTAGCTGAAACAGGAATTCGCTTTTGGGGAGATGTTCTCGTAAGGCGTTTTGGGAAAATCCCTTTGCTCATTGGTACAGGTTTCCTTACCTCGGTTTCACTTCTCTCAATTTACCTCATACAGCATCCCATCTGGGCTTTGACTGGCTGTGTCTGTGTTGGGTTGGCTTCAGGAACAATTCAACCCATTATTTTTGGACTTTCTGCCGAACAACAAGGTGTCATGGCTAGAAACATGTCTTTTGTCATGCTGTTTCAGTCAGTTGCTTTTTTAGCAGGTCCATTAATTACAGGTTTAATTGCACAGCACGTGGGCCTTTTTGAAATCTATCTTTTTTGTAGTTGCGTTAGCGCAACGATTGTGGTGTTTGGCCTTTTGCTATTTAAATTTGAAACAACAAACTTCAGGACAGTTAAATAAAGCCTGTTTTGGGAGAAATGATTTGCTGGTAGTTGGCCAGAAATCTCCAATAACAGATTGCAAGAAGTAATATGGTTAATAATTTTGTTATTTGAACAAGTTTAGGTCGTTTGTTCTGGTGATAAAGAAGCTTAGAAAGGGAGATAAAAGCAAAGGCTATAAGTTCAGCAGGCTGAAATTTAGACGGGCTGGGTTAGAGTTGTGTTTGAATTGAGTTGAAGGAAGTCTTCATGAAGACTACTAAGATTCAGGTTTCACCCATAAAACCACGTAGTCTCCTTGCGAAATATAGCTGAACCAGTCAACAGTGCAGATGAGAGATTTTTCAGAGTCTTTGAATCGAATTTGGAAGGTCGCTAGGGTACTGTCACCCTTGGCATCGATAACTGTTTTCTCCACACCATCATCCGGTTTAATGTAGCTGGTGCAAGTTTGAACAGCTCCATCAATAATGGATTGATCAATACCTTTAGTGATCCAGTAGGTAATGACAGCAAGAGCAAAGAGGAAAAGTCCCAGAAATGAGAGACGTGTTGCAGACACGAAATTGAGGTCGGATTAAGAAAAATTTTAGAGGAATTATTCTCTTTGGAAGTTCAATTCTAAGCGAACCCCATTAGGATCATGAATAAAGATTTGCCGAACAGGTGAACTTGGTACATCCATGAGCTTATAGTCCACGCTTTTTTGATCTAACTTCTTTTTCATTTCATCAAATCCTTTTGCGATCCAAGCAACATGATCAATCGCACCTGTAGGACCTGGTTTAGATTTTACTTCGACAACGTGGATTACTGGATGCCCACCAGCATAAAGCCATGCTCCTGGGAAATTGAAAGGCGGTCGTTCACCATTCTCGAAGCCCAAGACATCCTCATAAAAGAGAATTGTTTGTTCTAGTTCACATGTCTCAATATTTACATGATCTAGTCCAGAAATCATTTAATAACCAAATTTGGGAGGTTGATTTAAAACTCCTGAAAATACCTGAGAGATGTTTTACCAGGAGACAGAACCCAGAAGGCGTTGACCGAGTTCTGTTAATTTTGCCTTGGGGCCAAAATTTTCTTCAAGAACTGAGCCTGGCATACCACATTTTCTTGGCCCTAACTGTTTTTCAAAAGATTCGAGCCTAATTTTCAGCAGTTCTTCTTCTTCTGGTTCAGCAGGGCACATAGATATGTACTGCGCATATCTAGGTTTATTCGATCGGTTAGGGCTTGTCCCATGGGCCATCCTACTGTCCCAAATCACTAGGTCTCCAGCTTTGCTTTCAAGGTTAATAACATCAAAGTCCAACTTCTCTTTAATAATTCTTGGTCGATTCTTAGGTTGGTATTTAAGCCAACTGTCTAACTGTTTGAAAAGATCAGGGACAATTTGAAGCCCTCCCATATTCTCATCATTGTCGTTCAAACTTAGTACACCTTGAATATTTCGAACATTGTTTTTGTTGGCCAGGTCAATGTCCCAGTGTAAAAAGCCATCATTTTGCCAACCATCTCGATTGGGAAGATTCATATTTACTCGATCAATCGTTACCCAGAGTTCCTCAATTCCCCACAAGTCTACAAATGCATCATATAGTCTTGGATATTGTCGGTTGTTCCACATTGCCTGATGATGATACAATTCTGTCATACCTTGAAGACTTTTTATGGTCAAATTTTCTTGTGACCTTGGTGATATAGAGTACCAAGATTCAGGCTGTTCTCTTTTGACCCCTAGGAACTCACATATGACCTCAATCAAATCTTCACACTGTTGCTTAGGGATTAGCTCGGGTACTACCAAATACCCATTTTCTTGCCAGCATCGCCATCCCTTCCCAACTTAAAACGCGAAAATTCTTGTCATCAAAATATTTTGGAAATGAACGCGGTGTCTCATAGCAGGTCCCAGCGTTGAAGCGACGTTCAGTAGCCATTGTAATCAAAACCTTTCAGCCGACTGCAAACGTTTCTTCAACTTCTACAGGCTTTGGACCGTTCGTAGAAAATAATTCTTCTCCAGATTCCCGGAGTCTCCTACCGTTTAAAAGCAGTCCTGGGCGGCCTACACTTTGCCCTTCCATTTGCCTATTTTCGGGGTTGCGATATCCGACTCGGACCAGCTTTCGCGCAGACTCAGTAACATTGATATAAGAGCCGTGCACTGTGTTAATGTTGAATAGCACAACATCACCTTTTTTTGCTGGTACTGGTACTGTGTCCTTTAAAGAATAATCCCCTGTCGAAAGATGTGGGGTACAAGGTTTCCCATCAGAAAATTTTATAATGTGTTCCAATGGACCTTTTTTGTGTGAACCCTCCAGAAAGCGTATTTCGCCATTTTCATGGCATGTATCATCCAAGTGAACTAAAGCATCTATATAGCGAGAATCCTCGTGTTTGTAAAACGCCCAATCTTGGTGCATTGGGAAGGGATGGCCTGCTTGAGGAGGTTTGATATGCATTGTGCTGTGATGCAATTCCACGTCTGGCCCTATCAACTCCGCAATTACTGATACCAAATTGGTCTTTTGTACAGCCTGGAGCCAGTTACTGGAGTAGTATTGCAGATCATGCATCGCAATCAATTTGCTTCGGTTATCTGTCTCAGCATCCATATAGGCCTTGCGCCAGGGACCACTCCAGCCGGGTGTGTTTTCTGCCCAGCTATCCATCATCCAAACCAGATCCTCAGTTAAGCTTTGGACTTCTTGCTCTGAAAAAATTCCTGGTAGATACAGATAGCCCTTTTCCCAAAAAAATTCAGAATGTTTCATAACTTTTCGTGAAATTGATTGAATCAAAGATGATCATGATCTGTTGAGACCAGTCTCAAGTAAAAGCTAATTTGTTTACAGTATCACCTCCTTACCTGTCTGCTGGCTCTCGTAAACCGAATTAAGAATTTTCATTACTTGGAGAGAGTGTTCAGCTGGTACAGGAACAGGCTGATCGTTGATAATCGCCTCCGAAAATTCGATACATTCCTGTGCATGTGCCTCTACGCTTCTAGGTAGAGGCTTCAATGTACTGTTTGAGTGGGATTTGGAGTTTGGGTCTGAGGTGAGTTTTTCAAGGCTAGGCCAATGAAGCCCACCTTTTTTCCCATAAAGCCAAACTTGCATATCTTCAAACTCACCAGCTTCATGATGAAGCATCCACGATACCTCGAGCATCAACACAGCCCCATTTTCAAAACGGATAAATGCTGCTGCTAATTCCTCAACATCCATCAGATCATGATTGTAAGCCCCCATTTTGCTAAAGGCATTGTGATCTTTTGCTAGTTCAGTCCTTGCTACGCCAGTAACAGATTTTGGTTCTGGGTTGCCCATGAACCAAAGAGTCAGATCAAGAACGTGGACCCCAATATCTATACATGCACCTCCTCCAGAATGCTTTTTCATTAAAAATCCGTCACGGACTGGTAGAGCGTTTCTTCGAAGCATCCATGATCTAGCGTGGTAGATTGGTCCAATAGATTTGGCCTGATCTTTAATGAGTTTAGACCCGTCCCCAAATCGAAAATGTTGAGCACACATCAATTTTTTCCCACTTTGATCCCTCGCTTCAATCATTCTTTCTATTTCAGAAGCGGTAGGAGCAAGAGGTTTTTCGCAAATGACATGTTTACCCGCTTTCAGAGCAGCAACTGATAAATCACAGTGATACGAGTTTGGTGTGCAGACGTCAACTATGTCAATTTCAGCATCATTGATTAGCTCAAGAGGGTCTTGGTAAAGTTTTGATATGTCATGATCTGTGCCCCACTTTTTAAGAGCATTGGCATTAATATCTGACGCAGCTACCACTTCTGTATGTTGACTTTGCTTCCAGCCAGGCATGTGGGTGCGAGCAATACCACCAACGCCGATAACACCCACTCTTAAATTTTTCATATTTTCTCAAATCATTGATGATATGGTTCAACATTGACCCATTTACGAGTCGAGGCAGCTTCATAAATGGCTTCCATAACCGTACTTCTGTACGCAGCTTCTTTGGGAGATACCAAATTAGTTTTCTCCCCACTATGGACAGAATCTAGAAATAATTCGAAAGCATGTGGAAGCCTTTCCGGCACATCTTCGAAAGGAGATTTACCATGCGCATCTTTGATATCATCGCTTACCAAGTACAAATCATCCTTCATAACATAGGCGTAAGCTTTGGTTCCACTCACTTCAGCGGTCAGTGGCATATCGAGGTCAACCCACCCAGCTGCAATACTTGCTACAACACCACTCTTAAATTTGAGCAGGGCTTCGCCACTCTCATCACAGTCGGGGTATCGCGATAAAGGGCTGGAGAAAGAAGCGGTAACTGCTTCTAAATCATTCATAAACCAAAGTAGTATATCAAGAACATGAGTTCCTAAATCACCAAAAGCACCGACCCCAGCCTGGTTTAAATCTGTCATCCATAGCCATCCTTCGAAGCCTTCTTTAAGATTTTTCGCATGATAGTTGTTTAAACGAATTCTACTGATTTTGCCAAAAGTATTTGAATCAATTAGTTCCTTTATTTTTCTATAGGCTGGTCTGCTTCGATTGAAATAACCGGTTTGAAACAACACACCAGCATCGGCTAACTTTTTTTCCATTCTTTCAGAGTCGGCTTTGCCCATACCTAAAGGTTTTTCAACAAAACAGTGTTTGCCTGCTTCTGCTACCTTATCCAAAATCTGTTCGTGTCGATTTGTTTCAGAACAGACAATTACAGCATCTAATGCATCTAATGCAAGAAGCTCATCAACTGAAGAACAAATACGACATTCAAACTTTTCTGCATTTGAATTTGCTCTATCGGTGTCATGATCCCAAACACCTACTACATTGAAATCATCCCTTGCCAATAATCTTCGTACGAAATCAGGGGTGTGTATGTGTGCTGCACCCAGCAACGCTATTTTTTTCAATTTTTGTCCTCGAAAAGAAGGTTAATAATTAACTGAAGCAACCAGTTTCTGCATTCCTGACCAGTCCGCCCACATGTCACAAATGCCATCTTTAGATCGCTCCCAAGGATTTCCCTCTGATCCTAAATCGAGCCACTCTCCCAACAGACCTCTATCGGGATGATCTGTGTACCCATCTGAGACAATATTTGGCTGTCTTGTTTTGTTTCTGATTCGAAATATTACTGTTTTTCTAGATTCAAGACCATTTTCATTTCTTGTCCCAGTATGGGGTAAATGAAAAGTGCTGATGCAAGCATCACCTGGTTCCATCAATATTGGGGTTGGCTTTGGCCACGGCCTCCCATCGGGAGTTTTTTCTGATGAACTGTCCAAAAACTGATCTCTGACAGCATCAGGTAAATACTTTATTCCACATCTGTTAGCTGCGGAATAATCAAGCCTTGGCCAATCAGGGCCCTCCGGGCCAATCTGACCAGTTTTTCCTCTCTGCCATCGGAAGAATTCTTCTGTCTTGTGGTGAGCTCCTGTTAATACAGCAGTTTGACCCCATCCATTCTCAGTTTGGGGAGATAGGCAAACAAAAACCAGAGCTGTAAAACTACCGAGACTAAGTGTCTTCTCTGGATCCTGAAAAAGGGGAACTAAATTATGCCCGATTACCTCAGCACTATGGCCAAGGTCCCCTTTTGGCCCAGAGCGAATATATTTCTCATATATTTGTTTATCACTTCCAGATTGAATATCTTGAGGTACATTTATCGAACACAAACCATCCATATGAAGAAACGAGCCAAAATAAGGAGTATCTTCGTCTCTGTAACCTATGTTATTAATTTTATTGCTAGGGGGAGTTTGTTCCTTGACTGCAACGTGACATGAGGTGGGAGCATCGAAAGGGCCAATAACATCATCAAGAATTGAATTTAGATGAGATTTGTTTATCAAATCAGTCATCCTTGAATCGTAACCAAGACGCTTGTCAAACTCATGATCATGTGACTTGAGAGCCTCAATTGAATTAGAAAGTACCTTAGTTGAAATTACGTTTCTAAGTATTACATAGCCATCATTGTATAGAGATTTCTTTTGATCTAAGTTAAGAATCAATTCGGATTCCATTTTACCTCATAATTGAAACATCAAATATATTACTTCATAAACCAAATTAAAATGTATTTAGCATTTGGCAATAAATCTGGATGACAAAATTTAGAGGTAATAGTTTATACTAAATTACCATCTTCATCTGGCATTTGAACTGGCTTACTCCAATTTTCGTCATAGAAAGGTGGGGGTACTGAGTCAACAAGCAGTTGTACGTAGGGGTGTTTAGGATTATTAATAACATCTACAGTGTCGCCAGATTGTACAACATCTCCCCTATAAAGTATGTAAATTTGGTTGCCAATTTGATATGCCGTAGCTAAATCATGAGTGATGTAGAGAAAATTAATACCATCTTCATCTCTCATTCTAAGCATTACATCAATAATACCTGCCCTAAGTGACGCATCTACCATAGAGACTGGTTCATCAGCAACAATTATCCTAGGCTTGATCATGTAAGCTCTTGCCATCATCATGCGCTGTCTTTGACCACCACTTAACTGGTGTGGAAATTTATCTAAAACTTCATCTCCCTTGAGCCCTACAACACCCAAAGACTCTTCAATCAATTTGGTTGCATCACTTTTAGTCGCAACTAGTTTAAAATGTTTGATTACCAGGTCAAAAATATGTCTTATTTTATAGAAAGGATTATAAACCCCAAAAGGGTCCTGAAAAACTGCCTGAACATTTTTTCGATAATTGAATAGTTCTTCGGAAGACATTTCAGATAAATCTTTACCCAGAAATTTGATTCGACCACTTGTGATAGAAGTAAAACCCAGTATTAAGTTAGCAATTGTAGTCTTCCCACTACCACTCTCGCCAGCAATTGTAGTAATTGATGCAGGTTTTTCTGGAATGACAATGGAGAAATCATTCAGTGCTCTTACCTTTTTCTCTTCACCAAGAAAACCAGATGAAACTTTATAAATTTTTGTTGCGTGCTCAATGGTGAGTAGCGACATTCTCTCCCTAAAATACAGAAGTATATTTTCAGATATTTAATAGATCTGTTAATTGGATGTTGGAAATCTTAACGTATGGCTGATATTAAATAACTATCTTCTATGAATAGAAGGTGTTGCATTAATAAGTATTTTAGAATACTCATGTTGAGGATTACGAAAAAATTCTTCAGTTGAGGAAATTTCAAGTATTTTTCCAGCATACATTACTGCAATTCTATCAACCATTTGAGCCATTAACCCCATGTCATGCCCAATCATAATCATTGAGACTCCCATTTCTTTTTGAATTTGTTTGAGTGTTTGTGCGACCAGCCTCTGGACTACTACATCCAATGCGCTAGTTATCTCATCAGCAATAACCAAAGTTGGATTTAATGCTATACCAATTGCTATACAAACTCTTTGCTTCATTCCTCCAGAAAGTTCATGAGGGTACATGTTAATAGTTCTATTAGGAAGACCAACTTTCCCCAAAAGTTCTTCTATTCTGCTAATTTTTTCTGAAGAACTTATTCCTGGCTTATGTGTATCGATTAAGTCCGTAATTTGTTTGCCAACTTTCATAGTTGGATTCAAAGAATTCATTGCACCCTGAGGAATTAAGGCTAATTCAGTAGCGCGAATCTTTCTAAAAGACTCTTCATTTAAATTTTCGATGGGTTTGCCATGTAAGGATATCTGGCCACCAACGATTTTTCCTGGGTGTTGAACCAATCTCAAAATCCCATATGCAGCTGTGGTCTTACCGCAGCCAGATTCACCAACGATACCTAAGCATTCACCCTCCTTTACATCAAAACTAATACCATCAACTGCTTTGATATCTCCATTAATAGAGTCATAATAAACTTTAAGATCACTCACGCTGAGTGTTGAAGTGTTTTCATTACTCATTATTTCGAAGCCTTACGTAAGCGGGGGTTTGAAACTTCATCAAGACCAACATTAATCATCAGCAGTCCCATAAAAATCAGAATCAGTGTTAATGTTGGAAGACCCCACCACCACCACATATCCCTGAGAATTGCAGCGGCTTCTAAAGAGAAAAATATTGTAACACCAAGTGTTGGCATACGTGTTGGCCCCAGCCCTAAAACTTCCAAACCAATTGCTGTTAAAATCGCTCCAGAAGTGTTCCCAATAAAGCTTGCTGCAAGGTAAGGAATGAGATTGGGCAACATTTCCTTGAACATAATGTCTCTCTCTGGCGCTCCAGACAACTTTGCCATTTTGACGTACCCACTTTCTCTCATCGTTAGCACTTGTGCTCTAATATATCTGGTGGGTCCTGGCCAAGCGAATAAAGCGATCATCGCAGCCATTGTATTCACTTCAACTCTAAAAAGTGATTGAACAACAATTAGAACTGCTAGTGCAGGTATTGTGGTGGTAGTGTCCGCCATCAAACGCACAAAGTCATCCCACAACCCACCATAGAATCCTGAGGTAAATCCTAAAATAATACCGATCAGCATTCCAATACCAGCAGCTATAAGCCCAATACTCATTGTAGCTGGAGTCCCCACTAACATGACAGCGAGCATATCTCTACCAGAATTTGTAGTTCCCAAAGGGTGTTCAATTACACCCTCCTGTTTCCTCATATTTTCAAAGCCATAAGGAGGCAAGTTGAGTGGTGCACTGCGCGTTGCAGCCAACTCAGTGTCCCAAAAAATGTTTCCGATCAGAGTAGATGATAATAAAAGACCAATTACTAATGCCCCACACACAAGTGGTGTATTCAACCATGGATTGCTGATACTTTTTCTTTTTAGCATTTTAATTTTTCTGAAATGTAATGCGAGGATCGATCAAAGGATAAATTAAATCTAAAATTAAAACAGAAGTGGCGGTAATGAGAATTAGAATGAAAGAAGTCCCTTGAATCACCGTATAGTCAACATCTTTAATTGCATTTACAATTACACTTCCCATACCTCGATAAGCGAAAGCTGCTTCAACTAGTATTTGACCTGCTACTATTGTTCCGATGGTAAATGCAAGCGCTGTAATTTGCGGTAAAATTGCATTTCTGACCTGATATCTATATAGTAGATAAAATGGTTTTAGCCCTTTTGCCTGGCCAAAAGTCATGTAGTCTTCTCCCTCTACAGTTACCATCATACCCCTCATCCCAATCGTCCAAAAACCAAATGTAACCAAAACTACAGACAGCGCAGGGAGTGTTCCGTAGTAAATTACACTACTAAAAAATTCAATTGTCCAAGCAGGCTCTAAGCCACGTTCATAAGATCCAGTAAAAGGAAAAATATCAAAATTAAATGCAAAAAGATAAATTAAAATTAGAGCACATAATATTCCTGGAATCGATGTAAAAATCATCGATGCAGAGATTGCAATTTTTGCGAAGAAAGGTGTTTTTTTCCAAGATAACAGAGCACCAAAAAGATTTCCAATAAAGAAATACAATACTAAGGAAATGGACATTAATCCAATTGACCATGGAAGCGCTCGTCCAACAATTTCTTTAACTGGAGTTGGAAACATAGCAAGCGAAACTCCTAAGTCTAATGAGACTAATCCACCTATGTAGCGTCCATATTGAACATACATTGGATCGTTAAGACCAAATCTTTCTTTAAATCCCTCAACAATTTTTTCTGAGTTTTCAACATATCCTGCACTTTCACTCATTCTGGAAATCATTGACTGAATTGGATCTCCAGGAGCTAATCTTGGAATAATAAAAATGACACTGGATGCAAGCCATACTGTCATTAAAAAAATTCCAAACCTTCTCAAGGCATATTGAAGTGTAAGACCACCCATAGATCCATTCCTGGAATGAAAAGCCAGGTCGTGAGACCTGGCTTAAGTTTATAATTATTTAGCCGGCTTCAGATTATGAATAATCTGGTGCGTGCTCTGCCACCACGTAGCAGGGTGATTATAATTATTTTCAGCAGTTGGCCAACCAGTCCAGTATGTGGTGTCAAAAGGAATAAGTTTGCGCGCCTGTGTGATCGGTATGAATGGCAACTCTTCGTACCATAGGCGGTAGGCATCTACAACCATGTCGACCATTCCAGGTGCGTTTAACGGCATTGCCCCCATTTTATCTACGATCTGAGTAAACTCCTTACTCTTTGCAGTATCCCAGCGTACATAATTATTCCCACCCGGAGAAGTAGTACCCACAGGCTTTAGATATTTAGCTGTAAAGCGGTTTAATGAAGCGTAAGGCTCATTAATAGAACCGCAAGAGTGCCAGTCCATTGAACCCATAAAATTACCAGTATATCTGTCATTATCCCATGTTGCTCCTGCAATCGGACGATGCTCTGCCTTGATGCCAGCATCAAGGAACTGCTCTACGACGACATCAGTAATTCGACGCTTTTCGATAAAGCCCTCATGGGTTTTAATAACGAATTCTAAAGTCTTGCCACCTTTCTGGTAGAAGCCATCCGAACCTTTTGTCCAGCCTTTAGATTCAATTATCTTTTGGGCAATGTGTGGACTCGCATTAAGGCGCATGCCCATTCCAGCTGCAACTACTGCATCAATGTAGGGGAATAATCCGCCATAATGTACGAACAGGGTCATTGATGGAATGGTTGTTCCCTCATATGCAACGCGAACAATTTCCTCCCGATCAATGATATAATTTAGTGCCCATCGCATTGCAGGATCATCCCAAGGCTCTGCTTGAGTATTAATTGAAAGCTGACGTGCACATGGGTCTAACCAGCTGAATGGTAATTCACTAAACCAAGCTTGCATATTATCATTTCGCGCCTGCATTGCCTCAAAAGCACCAAGGGTAACATCCATAACGCTGTCTAATTCACCCTTTGCAGCGAGCATGGAACGATTCTCTTCTGTTGCAGTGACAGCCCAAATTAATCGTTCTGGAGCCGGAAGCGGTAAGCCTTGACTCACACCCCACCAGTTGTCATTTCGATCGTAAATGAACTCTGTTTCAGACGCACTTTTAAGAGTGTAAGCACCTGAACCCAAAGGCCATCCTTTCTCTTTATCATAAAACTTGAAAGTGAACGGGTCTTGCCCTTTCCAAACATGTTCAGGAATGATGATGACTCCACCGTAAATTTTTACGGAGAAGTAATCTAATTGAAAACGGGCATTTGGCTCTGTGAGATTAAACACAACAGTATGTTTATCCTGTTTGTTAACAGACTTTACCCATTGTTGCATCGATGCAGCGTCACGCAAAGATTGCGTACTGTCATCAAGTAACATTTGAATCGTGTAAACCACATCATCTGCGTCTAAATCTTCTCCATCAGACCATTTGATGCCTTTCTTAAGTTTTAATGTCCAAACATCAAGTGAGCTGTTTGAAGTAAAGCTTTCCCCGAGCCAAGGGTCGATTCCACCAGTTTCATAATTAAGTATGAACAATGGTTCAAAGACTGCTTGGTGAATCCCATTACTTCTTGTTGTGCCAGGTACTAAATTATTGAAGTTGTACGGCTGTGCTACCTTACCGCCGTCAATGTCAAAAACTACTGTTTTGTTTCTGGCCTTACTATGACCACCAGCTTGCACGCCACTTACTGCAATCGCAGCTATGCTTAATGCAACTAATGCTAGTTTCTTAAACATGTCTACCTCTCATAGGAAGTTGAATTACGTCTGTTTGAAAGATGATCTGAGAGTTTATTCCATAGGCATCCCTTTAAAAGAGGTTAGGAGGCACTGTAGAGCTTGAATGTCTTTATCTCGAATGGTTTGAGGGTCAACTTCAATTCTCCTCCAATAGCGTCATTTGAGTCGTTCCACTCCATCAGGTTTGTAGTTTTAATCTTTAGTTTTGAGTCAGTCAAGCGAAGGGTTGCCTCACTTTTTCTGCCTCTTCGCTCAACAACACGAAGAACGAGGCAATTGTCTTTTTCCGCTTTCTTGAGAACTTCTATTCCTACATCAGCACTTTCGACCATCACAGGGGCTTGTAGGGGAGAGATCGGTTTGCCATGTATAGACAAAGGAGCCTGATTGAGTTGTTGGGCTTGCTCAATCACGTCAGATTCTTGGAACGAATTGTTGTGTGGATAGAGTACATAACAAAACTGGTGTGCCCCCAAATCTGCGTCAGGATCAGGTTGTGTTGGTGAACGGAGGAGATGAAGGTCGATGATGTTGTCATGGAGTTTGTGACCGTATTTACAATCATTAAGTAGGGCAACTCCTCTTTGTTGGTCAGACAAATCAACATATTTTTGGGCAGCTACCTCAAAACGGGCCATGTCCCATGACGTATTGCGGTGAGTAGGGCGCTTCAGATGACCATATTGTATATCACATGTAGCAGAGTCCGTCTGCACGCTGATTGGGAAAGCAGTCCTGAGCATTCGATGACACTCCTGCCAGTCAACTTTTGTTTCAAATTCTAATGCCTTGGAGTTGGCTCGCAACCTGATCTTTTGATCAATCTTGGAATTACCAATTTTTAATTGAAATAGCAGGGATTGATGAACGGGCCCGGCTCCAAGAGATCGCCAAGTCTGACCCTTAGCAGTTTCGACAGCCATATCTTCATAGGAAACATCGATTTCCCAGGCATCCCAGTTGTGAGGTCGGTCTTCATACAGAGTCAATAAATTACCAACTTCTCCATCAGCCAATATGGAATCCCCTGTCTCTAGATCCTTTGCGACCATTAACTGAGCGTGTTCATTGAATTCGTAACTTACAAACTGATTTTCAAGAATAAGTGAATCTACTTTCTTTGCTTGCGGAACAGCATTACTTAATCTAAGGGTCTTAATGTCCTGGGGTGCCAGCATCAGCAGTGCTGTAAGCTTGCCATTTGTGTCCTGCTGAACGGGAAATTCATTACCATTCTCATCCTTCAGTCCCCCATTCCAATCCTTGGGTAATTCGATCGGGCGCTCATAGGCTATGTTTAATGTATTGATCAGGGTGATTGCGTCCCTGTCTTGATCGAATAACTGTTTCACAGATTCATTTCTCAACCGTTCACAGGTAGCGAGAGCATCAAGATGCTCTCGCTCTGTTACCTCATAGACCCAATGGATACTGGAACCAGGAAGGATGTCGTGGAACTGATTAATCAGCAGAGTTTTCCAAAGACGGTCTAACTCCTCCTGTGGATAGTCTTTTAGTGACCCTAATGAAAGGAGATATTCCGTAGCTCTGAGACTCTGCTCAAGCATTCGGTTATTACGCTTGGTTCTCGCTTGCGTCGTCAGGGTACCACGATGCAATTCCAAATAGAGTTCTCCACTCCAAACAGGAAGTTCATGTGCTTTTTCAGAAATTCGTTCAAAGAATCGATCTGCTCTTCCAAAACTGACCTTAGGCACTCCCTCCAGGTTTTTCTGTCGCAGACCGCGTTCAATCATTTCTGAAGTTGGACCACCTCCACCATCCCCTACTCCGAAAAGGCACATAATTTCATCCAGTATACCTTTCTCGACAAAATTTCGCTCAGTTTTTTGTAGATCATAGGGTTGAAGCTGACTGTTGTAGGTGTCTTCAGGTGGAAAATGAGTGAGAACTTCTGTCCCATCAATTCCACGCCACCTGAAAGTAGAGTAGGGGAAGCGATTGAATTGGCTCCAGCTCATCTTTTGTGTGAGAAAGTGATCTAATCCACCCAACTTGAGAATTTGGGGCATTGCTGCTGAGTAGCCAAAAACGTCAGGTATCCAACAGTTGTTCACATCTACCCCAAACTCATCCATGAAGAAGTTCTTACCATGAAGAATCTGGCGAACCATGGACTCACCACTGATCAAGTTACAGTCTGGTTCGATCCACATTCCTCCTTGAAGCTCCCAGCGACCTCCAGCGACGGCTTCTTGGATTTTCTCATATAGTTCAGGGTAGTGATCTTTTACAAATTGATAATGCTGTGGCTGGGAAGCCCCAAAAACATATTCGGGGTATCTTTCCATCAAATCTAATTGGCTAGCAAAGGTTCGAGCAGATTTTCGTATAGTTTCCCGAACAGGCCAAAGCCATCCGGTATCAATGTGGGCATGGCCAACAGCATTGATTGTGGGTGCACTCGCATTGGCAGATTTTTGCAGTAGGGGCTGAAGCATTTCCCTGCACTGTCCAGCATTCGCTTCAGCATCCTTAAAGTTATTGGTAACCTTGACAAGCCCTTCTAAAATTCGAGCAAACCGTGTACTGTTGTCAGGCACAGAGTCCAAAAGTCCATTCAACACCTCCATATCTAGCCAAAAATCGTAGAGATCACGTTTAAATCGGGCGAGCCTCATGCGATTGACTATTCCCCTGTAACTGCCATGCCGACTGATCGTATCTCCGGATCGCAAAGTAGCAGCCGTTGAGGCTACTTGATTACCAGTGGCTTCGATGGTTTGACTACCACGCTCAGGATCACGCGGTCGATGGATGCCCATGATTGAATTGGCTGCAGCCTCTACCCAAAGTTCTATTTGGGGATTTTTCAAAACTGGTGCAGTAAGTCTAAAATTATGTCGCGTGATTCTTCCGAGGACACTTCCATTAGTAAGCCCTTGCAGGGGGACTCCTTCTTGTGAAAAGACAAGGGCTTCTCCATTGAAATCCAGATGGGCAACTACCTCATCATTTGCCCAATGCTCAGGGATCTTCCCCACCAAGTGAAACCAAGCACTGTCCCACGTTTGGCCCCATTCCGCTCCTTCAGTGATGGCCTTATACTCAAGGTCTAGGCGTTGTTGAAAGGGGACAGGATCCTTACTCCTGGCGAACCGACCCTCCAGGAATATATGATCTGAAAGAATCCTATGTTCCAGACGATCCATAAACTGCTGTACTTTCGTGCGGTAAAGCTTCCTTTGGATTTCGAGAATCAAACCATTCCTTTCATTTTGCAAACGTTTGTATTACGTTAATGACGAACATTATGAATTCACAAGAAATTTGTCAAGAAATAATTACCTGTTTATCAAGAAACTTGCAGAATAGCTTTGTGTGGGATTTGGGTTTTTATTGGAATTTCGAAGGTGGGGTTTTTGATTCTGGAAATTAGAAGAGAGCAGGCTTGATATGCCATCTGTTTGAAATCCTGTTGGCACACAAAAACTTTCAAAAAGGGTGTGGTAGGCCCAAGCCAATGATCGAAAACACCGATAATTAGTTCTCGATTTTCCAATTCTGGAGATCTTTTCTCTAGGAAAGCTTTAACTCGAATTTCACTACTGGCAAGAACTACAATTTTTTTTCCTGGCAAAATCTGATCGGTTTGATTATCAGTCAAAGACTGATGGGGTTGAGGTTTTTTTATCATTAATACCGAAAGAGCCTGACGGCGCTTGAATTCAACCATATTTTTATCGGGATCAAACAAATTAATCACCAAATCGGGGGATTCACCAAGAAGATTCTTGAGAAGTACTGAGATCGCTGCAAAGTGATGTGTGGTAACGATGGGCAAGTCCGTCTCTCTTTCAAATCGATCTAGGAAAATTGCTGGGAATGATCTTTCTTGCAGATCATTGATCAGTTCACCCCGTTTTTTGAAGTAGTTGAAATTATGTGAACCAACAATCAGAGTTCCATCTGTAATTCCAAAATGTAGTCTGCGCAGGAGATGCGCGTACCGATCTTGGTTGTTGTGATAAAGGATAACGGATAAATCAAATCCAGCCTGTGCTAGTTCATGGCTGCAATGTGTGGCCAGTTGAGCAGTTAAGGGGTTGAAGAGATCGGCAATCAAAAACCAAATTGTATTAGTTTTACCTCCTTTGAGTGATTGTGCAGCCCAATTGGGCGTGTAACCCATGCGACTGGCCACGGCATGAATCTTTGTTTTGGTGTCCGCTTTGACACATGGATCATCTTTGAGTGCGCGAGAAACTGTGGATACATTGACACCACACTCAGATGCGATTTCTTTGAGCCTAATCATTGTAGCAAAACCAATTGACTAATATTTCAATGCTTCAATTTTTGATTTAAACATCTCAGAAAGGCAGGGGTTTTGACAAGTCGAACAAAACATAAATGTAAAGAAAATTCCAATAGTATGAGCATAACATTGTAGAGGAGAAGAAGGATGGAAAAGGATTACACCTTTTATCCAACAGAAACAGAATCCCCAAGATTCTTAAGCATTGCTCAAATTGAGCATTTCAATCGACGTGGTTTCATCAGTCCGCTTCAGGGATTCAGTGAAGAAATAATCAAGAAACAGCAACATTACTTTGATAAACTCTTGCAGCAAATATCTGATGCCTCTGAAAAAGGAGATAATCACTTTGGTGGAGTCGTTAAACGAGATTCAGTACAATATTCTTTGAATTGCTACCACACAAAGTTACGTGGAATCTGGGAAACGATGTATGCTGAGCCATTACTTCGGGCTGTTCGTGATTTGCTCGGAAATGACGTGGTAGCTTGGGCTACTCATTATTTCTGCAAGTTGCCTGGAGACGGGAAGGCCGTTTCTTTTCATCAAGACGCATCATACTGGGGACTTACTCCTGCCAAAACTGTGACAGTATGGCTAGCCTTGGATGACACCGATGAAGACAACGGAGCAATGCAGTTCCTGCCAGGAAGCCACAAAGTGGGGCATATTCCATGGAAAGAAAGCTCAGAAGAATCTGTATTGAATCAGCAAATTAAAGATATCTCTATGTTTGACAAACCATTTTCAAACAACCTCAAAGCTGGGGAGTATTCGCTTCACTCCTCGCTGCTGGTTCATGGTTCGCCAAAAAATCAATCATCACGACGAAGGTGTGGGCTTACAATTCGCTATGCTCCACAAGATGTTGTTCCTTTAAGCCCTAACTACTCCAAGATGTCCTACTTCGTTTCTGGACACATTACTGCTCCACACTGGCAGGACAATGTACCTCCCTCGGAATATTTCTTGTGAGAATAGCTTGTATTAGACAGATAGAGTAAATGTTATGTCTCCTCGTATCAGCATGATTACTATAGGAGTCCAAAACCTCGAAGTCGCTACCAACTTTTATGAGCAAGGTTTGGGATTTCCCAAAAAAAATCTACACCTGATATCGCTTTTTTCGCTTTAAATGTGACTTGGCTAGCTCTTTACAACAGGAATGCTCTCGCAAATGATGCAGGAGTTGATGTCTATGAAACTGGTTTTGGGGGATTTACCCTATCTCACATTGTAACAACAGAGAAAGAGGTGGATGAGATTTTTGCTGATGCCGTGATTTTAGGAGCTTCACCTGTGAAAGAACCACAAACAGCCTCTTGGGGGGGGATATAGGGATATTTTAAGGATTTAGATGGATATCTATGGGAAGTGGCGTTTAATCCAGTCACTTGGATTGGACCTTAGAGTTGAGAAAGTCTACATGTTTGGGTATACGGTGTTGCCTCATGAAGAATCTTTCATTCCCCATCTACCCAGAATTTATCTTTGTACACAGATATGTCTCTGAGACTCTTTGAAAATCTTTGAACTACCATATTTGAGTCAGTCTGAATTTCATCTTCCATGAATCAATTAACTACTTGAGGTCCTCAGGTCATGCGCCCAGAACAAATTGCTCTGACCCTGTATACTCTGCGAGATTATTGCCGAGATGTAACTTCTCTCAGATCCACACTAAAAAAAGTGAAAGAAATTGGATATCCAGCGATTCAGGTTTCGGGAGTTGGTGTTCAAGACCCAAAAGTAATCCGAGAATTGGCAGAGGATGAAGGTTTAACAATTTGTGCTACCCATGAACCCCCTAACAAAATTTTGGAAGAACCCATAGCGGTTGTGGAGCGATTGAATGCTCTTGGTTGTAAGCACACAGCCTTTCCTCATCCGGGCTCCTATGCAATTGACTCAATGGAAGCCTGCTTGGAGTTGTCTAAAAGGTTAGAAGGTTCAGGTAAACTATTGCGTGATGAGGGGAAGCAGTTGTCCTACCATAACCACGAGTTGGAGTTTGTTCGCTATGAAAACCAATCTATTCTGGAATTGATTTTAACAAACACGGACGCGAAGTTCCTTCAAGCAGAGCTTGATACTTTTTGGGTTCAAAAAGGCGGAGAAGATCCGGTCGCATGGTGTCGCAAAATGAAGGGACGTCTTCCTTTGCTTCATCTCAAAGACTATATAGTCACTTTGGAAAGAGAGATTCTCTTTGGCGAAGTAGGGATAGGAAGTTTAGACTGGGATTCCATCATTCAAGAAGCGGATGCAGCAGGCTGTGAGTGGTTTATTGTAGAGCAGGACTCAAGCACCAGAGACCCTTTTGAATCAATCAAGATGAGTTTCGATTTCCTAATGCAGAAAACCAAAACTCTTGGTGTATAGTTGGTTGGCACCTCCTCTATCAATGAATAACTATCGTGCTGCCCAGAGCATTCCCCGTTCAAACATTGTCGCCATTTCCAGAACCTTAAATTCTTCGGCAACATGGCCTAAGGCACTGTAAAAGACTCGTCCAACTCCGTGAACTCTTTTCCATACCACTGGCATTTTTACGCCTTTAACCCAGGAACAGTGCTCACCCGTGAAAGTGGTTGTGGCCAGTACTTCATTCGATGGGTCCACATGCATGAAGTACTGCTCAGATTTGAAGGGAAAATTTTGAATACCTTCTGTGATTGGATCTTTGATTGGGATAATTTCTACTGTAAAATCAATAATATTGCCAGGGTGAGCAACCCATTGACCTCCGGTCATGAATTGATAGTCCACACTGCTGCGGAAGGAGTCACACATGCAGCCATGGAAACCCGCCAAACCAGTCCCTTTTTCAACAGTCTTACAAAGATTTTCCACTTCCTCTTTTTCTATGGTTGACATTGTAATGACAGGGACAATAAGGTCGTAGTCAGCCAAATCTGGATTCCTAAATGCTTCCGTCCCTTCAACTACATCGACAATAAAATGGTTTTTTTCAAGAATCACTTTTGTGATTTCTGTGCTCTCTTGGGGTGTGTGTCCCTCCCATCCTCCCCAAGCGATCAACGCTTTTTTCTGTACCATCTGTCCTCTTAGTCCAGTTGCCCAAAGGGTAAATCAGTCTTCATTAATTCAGGCCTTTCACAGGTAGTCTGCATGCCTATGCTTGTGCCAGTTTCAGCAGCCTTTAGAAAGCCTGTCATGATTTCAAGCACGTGCAAACCCAACTGGCCATTAGCTCGATGTGGCCTTCCCACCCTAACCGCCTGGGCAAGGTCAGCCAAACCAATACTTCGATAGTTATCATCGGCATAGGGGAACTCAATGGTTGCCGTGTTCCAGGTTTCTTTTCCTTCACTCCATTTGACCTCACCATCAAACCGATTTGGGTCTGGAATCAACATAGAGCCATTTGTTCCATAGAGCTCCATCGGCAGGTGAGTATGCTGCCATACATCAAAACTCATCGTGATTGTAAGCAAGGTCCCGTTCATAAATTCAGCAACTCCACTGAGGTGGGTATTAGTTTTGACGGGCACTGTCTGGCTAGCTCTTGGTCCGGTGGCAATTGTTCTGGAAGTTCGAAATGCCTTCCCAAAGCTTGTGACACGAGCCACAGGTCCCAAGAGATTCACGAAAGCTGTTAGGTAGTAAGGCCCCATGTCTAGCATAGGGCCTCCCCCAGGAAGATAGTAAAAGTCCGGATCAGGATGCCACAATTCATGACCAGGAACCATCATGAAGGCTGTGCAAGCCAAGGGATCACCAATCTTCCAAGAATCTAGCAGTTGTCTGGTTTTTTGATGTGAACCACCCAGAAAAGTATCTGGAGCAGAACCGACTCGTAATCCTCGATCTTTAGCCAAAGTAAGCAATTCAATTCCTTCGGTGACATTCAAACCAAGGGGCTTTTCTGTATAAACGTGCTTGCCACTCTCCAGAATTTGTTTGGCAACCGATATATGAGATTCTGGAGTCGTCAAGTTCAGGATGATCTCCACTGATTTATCTAGAAGTAGCGAATCAATAGATTGTTGTTGCAAACCCCATTGATCTGCTTTTGCCTGCGCTCGCTCATTCCTCAGGTCTGCGCAACAAGCAATGTTTAAGATCGGAAAATTTTTGGAGGCTGTTAGATAAGCATCAAAGATATTGCCACATCCAATGATACCAACCTTGACGGGTGTCATGATTTGCCCAGAAAAATAGATGGGTGTGTATTTATAAAATATTCAACAATCCCGGTTGCTAATTTTTCCATCAGGTAAAGTCGTACTACAAAATTTTGCCTCAGCAATGGAAGCATTGGTCAAGTTGGCCTTATATAAATCTGCTTTACTAAGATCAGCAAACATCAAGTTTGTGCTGCCCATATTGGCACGTCTCAAGTCTGCGCCCACAAGCAAAGATCCCTCAAGGTTTGCTTGACGGAGTTTTGCATTTTCTAATTTTGCGCCAGTCAAGTCTGCAACACTGAGATTGGCTTCTGTCATGTCCGCATTGCTCAGATTAGCTTTTTTCAAAGCTGCTCCACTGAGGTTTGCTCGCCGCAAATCCATTCCAGATAGATTAGCTCCTTCAAAGTCTCCTGTGGGACAACTGTTGGTGTCTTTAAGTTTCTGTAAATCTTCTTGATTCATAATTCTCTCAATTAAGAATTTTGGACGATAGATTTAATCAGTAAAAAGGGAGGGCGATATGCATATTGAAATTTTCGGCTCACAGAAAGAGTTCGCATTCCTAGTCTGCTACCAAGAGGTAGTCAAGTCATTCACTACAGATAATTTTTTATTCAGCAAATACATCTCATGAAAAGTCCCAGAATTCTAGAAATCGAATTTATACTCTTTGAGGTCAGCATTCCCAATATTGCTGCCGATCCTTCAGGATTTGGAGTTTGGTACGAGCCTGGGGCTCGTACTCCCCAAAAACGGTTTGGTGTTCGAATTTTTACGGATGCGGGGGTAGTCGGAGAGTATGTCCCTCCAAGGTCGCGTGCCACAGTGTTGATGTCTGCAGGAGTTGCCTTGGCTCACGCCCTCCTAAACAAACCAGCTTTTGAACGGGAGAGACATTATCAAACAATGCGGAGACTCACCAAACATGTTGGAGAAGCTGGTATTGGGGCTTTGGACATTGCACTTTGGGACCTGGCTGGCAAATGTTGTGGTCTCTCGATTGCCCAAATGCTGGGAGGTCATCGATGGCAATTGCCTGCTTATGCGAGCACAATCCATGGAGATGAGCAACAAGATGGTCTGAGTCACCCAGAAGCCTATGCTGATTTTGCAGAAAGCTGTTTGGAACTGGGCTATCTAGGCTTTAAGATGCACGGTTGGAAAGAAGGAGATCCGAAAAGAGAGTCGGTTATGATTCGGGCAGTAGCAGAGCGAGTTGATGGAAAAATGGAAGTTATGTATGACGCCTCATGCCATCTGAAAACTCTAACTGATGCAATTCGTGTCGGTCGGGTTTGTGATGATTATGGCCTACTTTGGTATGAAGATCCCTATGCAGATGGAGGTCTGAGCTTTTCTGGTCACAAGCTTCTAAAGGAAAAGGTAAAGACTCCCATCATGATTGGCGAGCATGTTCGCACTTTAGAGACACACACAGATTTGATGATATCAGGTGCGACAGATTTTGGTCGGGTTGATCCTGATTATGATGGAGGCATCACAGGTTGTTACAAGGCAGCGATTGCTTCTGAAGCAATGGGAATTGATGTTGAAGTTCATTCTTGTGGTCCTGCAATGCGCCAACTGATGGCTGCTCTCTCACGCAGTAACTACTATGAAGTCAATCTGGTCCATCCTGCTGCCCCAAACCCTTGGCAACTGCCAATTTATTCCAATGGGTACTCAGATGAGTTGGACTGTATCAATTCCGATGGGATGGTTGAGGTTCCCCAATCTCCAGGTTTGGGTGTGGAATATGACTGGGATCTGATTGAAAAAACAAAAATAGAGCGTGTTGTTGTAAAGTGAGTGTGATGTTGAAGTTCATAGATCATCATAGTGAATCTCCAGGCCAAATCCTGGTCCGTCTGGCGGACGAACGAGTCCACCTTTGTCTGGCTTAAAGGCTTCTGGTGGGCATTTATCGAAAAGCCACTGATGAAACATGTGGTATTCCACTGAGTCAAGGTTTGGGAGGCTTGCTGCCAAGTGCAGGCTTGCGGCGAGAAGAATCCCTGTAGAGGAAGCGTGAAGGGTGCAGGGAAGATGAAACGCTGCAGCAAGATCTGCGATCCTCCGTCCCTCGGAGATACCTCCACAGGCTGCAATGTCAAATTGTACAAACTCGACTGCTCGTTGAGTGATCAACTCACGAAATCGGTCAATGCCCGTCTCAGTCTCGTTCCCACAGACAGGAATTGGGCTCAAGGCGTTGACCTTTGCTTGGCCACCCACATCATCTGGTGAAACAGGGGCTTCCAGCCAGTAGATTTCATGTGGCTCAAAAGCATGCGCCATCTTAAGGGCTTTTGGAACATTCAGACTGTAGTTGGCATCAACCATTAGACGAGCTTTTGTTCCAATAGCGTCTCTCACTGACTTAACGCGCTGTACATCGTCTTCCAAAGGAACTCCCCCAACCTTCATCTTTATATCAGTAAATCCCTGCGCCAGGTAGCCTTGCATTTCTTCAGCAAGAACCTTTTCATCTTTGTCTTTCCCGTATAAACCAGCACTGGCATAGCAAGGGACCTGATCTGTGAAGGCTCCCAGGAGCTGGTAAACTGGTGCCTGCAAGGCTTTTCCAACTAAATCCCACAGAGCGAGATCTACCGCACTGAGAGCAATCGAGAGAATTCCTCTTCGTGCATTCAAGGCAGTTGTTTTCCAAACTTCTGCAAAGATCTTCGTTTGATAACGAGGGTCTTGTCCAATCAATCTTGGGCCAACATCATCTTCAATGGTTTGTATCAAAGCCTTTGGAGATGCCCCGGGGGTCCAGCCTTCACCAATTCCAACCAGACCGTTATCCGTTTCGATAAAAACTAGGACAATGTCTTTCTTTGCCCAGCGTTGCTGAGAATTCCAAAAGCGGTCATCCAATTCAAAAGCCAGATGTTTCGTCACAACTCGTTGTATTTTCATATTATCTGTCTATAATTCGGTTTTTCCAAAATTTTAGCAAGATCATGAAATGAAGAAAGATTTACCAAACATACTGTGGTACTGCACAGATCAGCAACGCTACGATACGATTGGTGCCTTGAACAATCCTCACGTGATCACACCAAACATTGATCGCTTGGTTCATCGGGGTACAGCTTTCACTAAGAACTATTGCCAGTCCCCCATTTGTACTCCCAGTCGTGCGAGCTTCCTAACGGGTTGTTATCCAAATGCGATACGAGCCCCGCGTAATGGAAATTTTACCTACGCAGATCAATACCCACTAATATCAAAAGTTCTCAGTGATCATGGGTATGATTGCGGCCTAGTGGGTAAACTTCACCTAGCAAGTTGTTTCCAACGGGTGGAGCCAAGAGTCGATGACGGATACCGTTTCTTCAAGTGGAGTCATGCACCTCGTGATGATTGGCAAGGAGAACATGACTATGCCGATTGGGTCCACCAAAAAGGGGGTATGCTAAAAAAGTTGGTGAAGGATATTCAGGGAATTCCAGTAGAGTATCACCAGACAACCTGGGGAACCGACCGAGCCATTGATTTCATTCAGGAGAAGCGTCAAGGACCTTGGTTTTTAAACATCAATGTTTATGATCCTCATCCTCCCTTCAACCCGCCTCAGCAGTATCGTGATCTCTTTAATCCCAAAAAGATGCCTGACCCTCTATTTCGTGAGTCAGATCTTGTCCAGCAGAAGATCCTGGAGTCAATCGACTTCCAATCAAAAGTTCGACCCCCCGAGGACTTGGATATTTGTGATCCAATCTTACCAAGAACGCCAACCGCTGATAGCGTTCGGGGAGTAGGGCCATCACCTGGAGCCAAGGACGCTTGGACCCTCAAGGCTGCGTACTATGCGATGATTAAATTGATCGATGACCAATTCGGTCGTTTAGTGGATTACCTCGAAGCAACAGATCAACTGGAAAATACCCTGATCATCTACGCTACAGATCATGGGGAATCTCTTGGAGACCATGGTCTGATTGAAAAGGGGTGCCGTTTTTTTGACGGGCTTGTACGTGTCCCATTGATTTTTTCTTGGCCAGGGCAAGTAAAGAGCAATTTGCAAAGTGATGCGCTGGTAGAGCTAATGGACATTACCCCAACCTTGTTAGAGGTATGCGGAATTACAAAACCCGTGTACATGCAGGGGAAATCTCTTTGGCCGATCATTTCTGGTTCGGCCAAACCAGATTTTCACAAGTCCCATATTCGTAGTGAATTCTTTGACGCCCTCAATCAACCCTTTCATTCGCGAGCTACCATGCTAAGGGATGAACGCTACAAGCTTGTGGTGTATCATGGAACCGGTCTTGGAGAACTCTACGACTTAGACCAGGATCCCGGGGAGTTTGACAACCTTTGGAACGACCGAGATCATTCAGAGATCAAACAACAAATAATCATCAAAAGTTTTGATGCCTCAATGAGGGCCATTGATCTGGGCCCAGAATGCATTGGCCCTATGTAGTCAAAACTTCAGTTGCTCTGATATTTGGTAGATCATATGTTTTGCTCGAAGAACCTTTCACGAATGACATCTATATGATGCTGCATGGCTGTCATTGCTACATCCGGCATACGCATCGAAATGCCTTTCAAAATCTTTTCATGATCGCAAACCGTTCTTTGACGGTAATTCTCAGATCGTGTTTTTGAAAACCAACTGAAAAACATTTCTGCTTCTCTTAAGTTCCAGAGCCAATTAACCAAATTGGGTCCCAAGACATTTCTGGATGATATGGCAATGGCTAGATGGAACTGCTGATCAAATTTCTCAAACTTGGCAGCATTCTTCTTGTGTTGATCCATTAAATCAAGTAACTCCTGCAATTTTATGATGTCCGTTTCCTCCGCATTCAGCGCAGCCTTGTAGGCCAGATGTCCCTCGATTAATCTCCTCATTTCCAGTTGATCTGAGGGACCTGGATAATGCTGTAACTTTGGACTGTTTTCCACCTCACGGGCAGCTTCTGGCAACACATAAATTCCAGAACCAATGCGGATATCTACGTACCGCATCATCTCCAAAGCAATGAAAGCTTCGCGCAGAGTTGTACGACTGACGTTCATATTTTCAGCCAGTTCCCTCTCTGGGGGCAGCTTCTCACCAACAAGATACTCACCAATCTGAATGGCTTCAATTAGTTGTCGAGTAATCTGGTTGTAGCGCCGAGTCGGAAGGGATTTTGGAATCTTCATTCCATTCATCAATGCAGTCCAGAAGGTACTAATGCTTCAGGGATTTGATCATTTGGCCTGGAGCGAATCATATCCTCAAATTCTTTTCTCAACTTCCTCTCTTGGTCAAATAAATTGGTGGTTTCATAAGGATCATTTTGTAGGTCGTAGAGTTCTCCGGCTCCTGAGTTCATCTCCATAGTCATCTTGTGGCGGGTTGTGCGAACAACCCGCAATTTGAGATCTAAACCCCAATTTTGGGGATTGAGATCCCATTCCCCATAGGCAAAATCTCGAGTTGCTGATGGCTGATCAATTAATGCTTTTAGACTTTGGCCGTGATGAGCTTGCTGAGGACTGACTCCAGCCCAATCCAATGCAGAAGCAGCGATATCAGTATTTGAAACAGGTTCTTGTGAAATCTGCCCTGCAGGAATTCCTGGCCCCCTTAGGATCATCGCTACTCTGAGTAGTCCCTCATAGAACATCGGGCCCTTCAGCATCATCCCATGATCACCCAGCCAATCACCATGGTCTGAGGTAAACAGTACTATGGTGTTCTCAGCTAATCCATTCTCATCCAATGCGTTGAGAATCCTGCCAACATTGTGATCAATCAATGAAATCATCCCGTAGTAGTTGGCGATGGTATGTCTGAGCTGAAACTCTGTGTCGTTGTAATTTCTAGCTCTACCATTGCGCTTCGGCAAACGATGGAGAGATTGTTCGTGATCATAGATGGCTACATCCAATTCTGGATCGACGGAGCGATCTTCCACATAGGCTTTGTGCCACCAGGGACGTTTGTGCAATTCTCTTGTTCGGAAGGGGGGCAAATCCACTTCTTCAGGATGGTGTAGTCGTGACCATGGTTCTGGGCAGTCAAAGGGCATGTGTGGGTCTGAGAAAGAAGCCCAGATACAGAAAGGCTTTTCCTCTTTACGTTTGCCCAGATAATTGATGACTCGGTCTCCTATCCAACTGGAATGATGCCATGCGACAGGCATTGCCGAGTTCCAGGTCTGTATGGCACCAACATCAGGTGGGAGCTTAGTGCCGTAGAGAGCAAGTTTTTGCTGGCCTTGGCCATCTCTCCGTAGCCAGCGTTCGTAGTGCAGACCTTTTGGGGCACTTGCCATCTCTTTCAGTTCATGACCAAGCACCAATAACTGGGCTTCTTCAAATCCCATATAGGGACCGTTCCACTCATCCGAAAAATTTGGAGAGCTTTGGTGGCACTCAGGAGTACCTGTTGGAGAAAAAGTGTTGTAGGAAGAGAAATGAGCTTTGCCAATAAAAGCTGTGTGGTAGCCGTTTCGACCAAGCTGACCAGCAAAGCCCGAATCTCCAGCCCCTGAAGGAAGATCGATACCATTGTCTACCACTCCATGAGTGAGCGGGTATAAGCCTGTTAGCATACTTGCACGGGCTGGCTGACACATCGCACTTGGTGTGATGCAATGTTGAAATCGTGTGCCCTCTGCGGCTAATTGGTCGATATGAGGAGTCTTAACTTTACGTCCCTCAAATCCATAACAATCACCACGATGCTGATCGGTTGTGATTATCAAAAGGTTTGGTCTGCTCATAACTGCCTAGATAGTGAAGAGTGATGTATTGTTAGCACTGAACTTTTGTCAATAGTTTGCCGGATGAGTCGAATTTCAACGATTCTGTCGTCTCGTCATAGGAAGCAAGTACGCCTTTTGTCTGGGCTTCATGAAAAAGAGGTGTGGTCAGCAGCAATTCGTTGAGGTGGAGTGTGGAGCGAATCTGGGCCAATCGAACCAAGTTTAGTTCTGGCTGCCAACAAGTAGTGACTAGAGCCCTAATAACTTCCTGATCATTGGCAAGTACAATTGGTAAAAAAGCTTTTTCCAGGACTGTGGATGAAACTGCATTCATGTACATCGAATGGAGATCAAGTTGGTTGGCTGTGGGCTGCGGCAGGAAGTCCACCACACCTGTACCCATCCCATTTTTATTGGTTGCGTCTGTCATCCGCAGAGCAGCAATTTTATGGATAAAGGGTGATGCGGGATTCTCTACACCTCGAATATCTGTTCTGCCAGAAATGTGTGGATCCAGCCCTGCTCCGGAAATATCCTTGCCGAATTCCTCAACAATTAAGGCATCTAGCTGATCAAAAGGTAAACTGGGCATTAAGCTTTTGGCCTTGCGCAAAAGTCTTTTCTCTGTTTCAAAAAGAGCCTCTGGCTGCACAGGTTCTAGGTGGCAAATCTCCCTGTTGGCATTCTCTATCAAGGCGATTCCTGCCTTGATTGGTACAGACTGGATCGCTTTCTCAGCAAGCTTCGGTAAGATTTCCTGTAATCCTTTAGGCCCAAACCTGTGAACAGATCGTGCCCCTTCGGCCTTCCCTAGACCAACTGCAATCAGCTTGATCAACCCACTTTCAATTTCCCTGGGAAAGCTCGTGTGGGCTTTGACCCTATTAATAAGTACTATCCCTGCCGCTCCAGCAGCGTGTGCATCCATGTGACAATGGATTCCCTCAGCAATCAGCCCAAAGTCTACTGTTTTCATGGAAGAACGGATTTCACACCCCATGCTCACGTCATCAATTCCCAACTTTTTCAGTACTTCCTGCTGCCCTTGGCCTGTACCTCCTCCATGACTACCCATAGCTGGAATAATGAATGGCTTAAGGTCCATTTCCTTTAACCCACTCACCACAGTTCGGGTGATCTTATCAATCTTGGCAATTCCTCGACTCCCTACGGCAATGGCAACTTTAGATCCTTTTGGGATTTGCTGGAGGTGCCGAAAGCTACTCAGAGCATTAGCTACCGTTTTCTCAAGATTCTGTAGGGCAGGAGCTTCAGGATGTTTGATCCTAACTCGATGAAGCGGTGGCAATATAACCCTGGCTAAGTGAGGAAACTTGATTGCAGGAAAAGATGGGGACTGAGATTGGGTAGCTATCATTTTCTTTTATATCCTTCACGAAGAATCATTTACGTGATAAACGGCGCTTTCGCATCCAATCACCGACAATCGGCCAAAGAAGAAGGATGACAGCAAGTATGGTAAAGAGAAGGGGGAGTGGACGAGTAAAGATTGGGCTGAAATCACCTGCAGTCATCATCAAGCCACTACGGAGTTTTTCTTCAGCGAGCGGTGCGAGAACAAAACCGATCACAAACGGACCCAAAGGAATCTTAGCGCATTCCATTAGGAAGCCCATCACTCCGAAGATTAGCATCACCCAGACATCAAACATGGTGTTGTTAAGGGCAAAAGAACCGATGACACAGAATACCATGACAACGGGTAATACAAAGCTTCTCGGCAAATACATCAATCCAGCAATGTACTTTACAGAACTTGTCATTAGCAGCCACATCAGCACATTTGCCAATAGGCAGGCTGCAATCATTCCCCAGACAATATCAGCGTTTGTTAGAAATAGAGTTGGCCCAGGTTGAATCGAATGAATCATCAAGGCGCCAATTAGGATTGCATCAATAACACTACCCGGAATGCCCATGGCGATCAGAGGGATCAAGGCCCCACCTACCGTTGCATTGTTTGCTGCCTCAGAAGCAACAATTCCTTCTTCCGAACCTGTCCCAAATTTTTCTGGAGTTTTCGACATATTCTTGGCTGCTGTATAGGCAATTACAGAACCAATAGAAGCCCCAATCCCAGGGAGGATTCCTACCCATGTTCCAATCAAGGATGAGCGAATCAGGTTGACACCCTGATGTATGAAATCCCTGACACTCATCAGCATTCCCTTGCTGCTCATCGCTATCCGTTCAGGAACTTGGCCGATGTCGAGGGCATCCTTAATGATCTGGCTCACGGCGAAGACCCCGATTAAAACGGGTAGTAGTTTTAGCCCTCCATTTAACATGTACCAATCAAAGGTAAGGCGTGGCATTCCTGTAGCGGGATCCACTCCAGGCATCGAAATCAGCATTCCCAGAAGTCCCGATATCAATCCCTTAGCCAAAGAACCTTCACTGACTGAGGCAATCAGGACCATTGCCATCATTATCAAAGTGAAATATTCGAAGGGACCAAATTTTGTTGCGAAAACAGATAACGGTTTAGTGATGGTAGCTAGGGTGATCCAAGCGATTAATCCACCAACGAATGAGGCGGTAATGCCTAGTCCCAAAGCACGACCTGGTCTGCCGTTCCTAGCCATCGGATAGCCATCAAATGTAGTCATCACCGCAGCCGGGGTGCCTGGCATTCTAAGGAGTGTCGCCGTAATTAATCCTCCACTGATTGCTCCCACATACATTGCTACTAGTAGAACGATAGCGTTGAATGGGTCCATGTAGAAAGTCAACGGGAGTGTCAGCGCAATCAACATCGCCCCAGTCATTCCAGGGATTGCCCCAACTAATATTCCCAGTGAGGTTCCAATGAAGAGCAAGAAAAAAGGCCAAGGAGTCAAAATCTGACCGGCTGCAGCAAACAAAAGTTCAAGATCCATTGCGAATCGTCAGGTTGGGAGGTCGACGAAGAAAACCTCTGTGAAGAGGTATTCACTAGCAAAGCTAATCACGATTGCCGTGATTAGAGCAGGAAAGAATTTTTTCTTCTCAAATCTTTCAAGACCCCAAATCGTGATGACTAGAAAGAGGGTTGTCATCCAAGCGAAAGGCATCAGTCTAAAATGAAGCACCAGACTGTAAATTACAGTTGCTAGCGAAATAATAAGACCTGCACGTATGGAAGGTTGTTCTTTGGTTCCTTCATTTTCTGAAAGCTGAACTGGTTTTCTCAGAGCATTCAAGATCACCAGTCCTGCACAGAGAATCACAATGAAAGCAGTCGCTTGTGGGACAGGTCCTGAACCCAAAGGCTCGAAAGATCCTGGTGGTAGATCCCATGATTCCCAAAGAAAAACCAAGCAGATCAGGATCACCAGCAAAGAAACCCAAACCTCGAACCGCTTAAGGAGATTCATATTGATATCTCTAAATCGTCATGAAACGCACCACCTCAAACATAATGAGAGTGGTGAGCTCCACTTATTTTTTTGAAGCTAGCTTGGCTACAGGCTCAATTGCGGTCCAGGTATTCTGCAGATCCTGCTGAAGATCGTTGCCACCTAAAAATAGATTGGCAAAGCCTTTACTATCTAGGAACTTCTGATAGCGATCAGTTGATGTAGAAGCTTGAAGAGCATTTGCAAAACCTTCGATGGCTGCCTGTGTAGTCCCCTTAGGAGCAAACCACCAAGATTTGATACAGAACTCCATATCATAACCCAACTCCTTCATGGTCGGGAGTTGCGAGAGTTGTTCGAATCTTTCAGACCCTGTGTAAGCGAGTGGTTTGATCTGGGCTTCCGGATTTTCTGAACCATCTGGCATTCTGGTGAATTTGACAACCTCAGCTCCAGATAGAACAGTTGCGTTGGTTTGAGCTCCAGTCAAAGCGGTGTAGTTGGCTGTTCCCCCACCGATCTGTACAAAGCGGAACTTGGCACCTGGAGCTAATTCTTGAAGCATGACTCCTGCTAGGTGGTTGATAGCCCCTAGATTTGCTCCAAAAATAAGGGTGTCTGGGTTCGATTTTGCTGCCCCTAGAAGATCTTGCACTGAGTTGATATCGGAATCTTTCCTAACCATAGGAAAAAGACAGAATTCTCCAGTTGCGGCTACAGGTTCAAAATCTCTCCACCCAAAATTGAGAGCACCGCTTCCCTCTCCACCCATCAATGCAATGTGAATCAAAAGAAATGTGTGGCCATCAGGATTGGCTTCCATCACTTGTCGAGAGCCAATTGAATAGTGGCCTCCCACATTGACAATCGTGACGGGTTGGGAAAGGAGGTTGTTCTCCTGCATGGCAGCTTGGAAAACTCGGGCTGTTTGGTCAGAGGTTCCCCCTGCCTTGAAAGGAACAATCACCTTAATTGGTTTTTCTGGCCAAGCTCCCCAGACGGGAGTGGTCAAAAGGCTTAAGCCAACGAATAGTGAGATCAAAATACGGGACATGCTTGTTCTACCAGTAAAGGATTAGCAATCATCCGGACCTTGAATCCTGATGGAATAACTCTCCCATCTCCAAAAACCCGGCTGTAGTAAATTGGTTGGGCCAAAAAAAAGGATTTTTTATATGGTCCAACCGTTTTTGGTTTTAATGGAAGCAGATATGAAAAGCAACCATAAATTACGTTTGACAGTAATCATGGACTTATTTCAGTATTAAAGCCCTAAGCAGACATCTGGCATAGGAACACTCTCCAAGTCATGTCAGCTAACTTTCTAGAAAAGCGATCCTGATAATGGAACTCTGGTTTGGTTATTCGACTTAACTGGGCTTCCCTGTGTTGCATTATTTTCTTCCAGCAGCATTTTCATCGAGATGATAGTTGCTTAGCTCAACGCTCAAATACCGCTTATCAACTCAGCTTGAAGTTATCGATGATCATCATCGTGCAGAAATCGATTTGTTGAATTCTTGAAAGTTTTCTCCAATACTGGGAAGGAGAAAATTGATGAGTTGATACAGAGATTTGAGAGGAAAGCCCCATATTATGTTAATGAAGAAAAAGCCTGTATGTAGAGCGTGATGTATCCCGGCTTTAAAAAGCTCGGGTAGACCCGCTCAGAGACTCTGAATACGATCAAAGTAGCCCGAATGAACTGAGAGGATAAGCGTGATTCACTCCAACTTTGGAAGTTTTTGGAATATTACTACATGGCTTGGTTCGAAGACTATGCACTAGATTTTGATATTCCAGCTACAGAATTTATTCTTCAGTTTGAAGAAGCGGCATCACGCATTTTTTTGTTTCGATTCTAAGATTCTCTAGAACAGGGCTGATAAATTTAGCAATCGAACTTAGAGAAAAGAGAATGGATTTTACAATGGTTGTCTCCAGAGGTTTGATGAAGAAAGGTGTCGAAAATATTATCGGTAATTATCTCGCCAACTAAAAGACCTTCATAGTAATCCGACCACGGTTCCTCATGTGGTCAATTCTTCGTATCCATCCACTTCCACCTTTCAGAGACAGCTGATCTGTTATCTGTATGCAGATTTACTGGTTTAAAATTTAGTGTTAAATTAATTAATATATGACTATTATGAAATATGCTATAAAAGATAAATAATAATTATAACTATCTCCGTGGAGCATCTATGGAAACAAGAATGCCAGTCATCAAAGCACTAGAAAAGATTGGATGTGCCAGAAATACTTTGTATAAATTAATGAGTCTTCACGGAATTGAATCAACCCGAGAAGGGAATCAAAGATTTCTGCAAAAAGAAGATTATGAAAAATTGTTTGAACTTTATCAGACAACTATTAAGAAAAGAAAAAAGCAGGATAAGTCCAAAATGCCAAGACTTCCTGAGGAAGCGGGTGCTCGCTTGGAACAATTGATTGAAGTGGCGTGGACAGAGAGACAACTGAATGCCCGACTTACGGAAGATATCAAGGAATTGAAAGAGCAGATCAAGAATTTGCTGGAACTGAACGCTGAACTTGTGAAGAGTAATCTACACCTCATTGGCTCGGTTCGGCATTCATTGGATGCCCAAAATCGACGACAACAAACCGAATCTTCTACTGTGGATATGTGATTAATAAAGACATCTTCTCAGTTAAATTCAAGATAGCGTTTTGATCCTTCAGGAACCACATGGGGAACTTTTCTTGGGCGATGCCCTACGCGTCTCGCAGAATGCCAATTTTTGCAGAAAACATGGTTGCAACTTCGCAGCCGCTAGCAGCTCAGGCTGGTTTACGTATGTTACAGGATGGAGGCAATGCTGTAGATGCAGCGCTGGCGACCGCCATAACCCTGACAGTGGTCGAGCCGGTGATGAATGGCATTGGCTCTGACGCCTTCTGTATCCTCTGGGATGGTCAACAGCTCCACGGGTTGAATGCTTCAGGACGTGCACCAGCTTCCTGGACTCCAGAGCGCTTTGCAGGTCTTGAGGAAATGCCTCAACGTGGTTGGGACGCCATCACGGTGCCTGGATGTGTCTCAGCGTGGGTGGCATTATCTAAACGTTTCGGTCGTTTACCCTTTGAAAAGTTATTCGAACCTGCGATCCACTACGCTGATTCTGGGTTCCAAGTTGGGCCTGTCTCGGCAGAAATGTGGGAAGAATCCGTCGGGATTCTCGGTGGATTTGAGGAATTTTGTAGGGTTTTCCTACCGCAGGGAAGAGCTCTTCGAACGGGAGAACGGTTTCAAAACCCAGATCAGGCCAAGACACTTCAACTTATCGCAGAAACTAAGGGTGAGGCCTTCTATCGAGGGTTTTTGGCCGAGCAAATCATTGTAGACTCAACACGTCATGGCGGTGCAATGAATTTTACAGATTTAGGCCAACATCGATGCGACTGGGTGGGTACTGTCTCCAAGGAATTCATGGGTCATGAACTTCACGAAATCCCTCCTAATGGTCAGGGTCTGGCTGCCTTAATTGCTCTGGGCATTCTGGAACATCTGCCCATCAAAAATTGGCCTGTTGATTCGGTTGATAGTCTTCATGTCCAAATTGAAGCAATGAAACTAGCTTTGGCGGATGCTTATCGCTATTTTGCTGATTCCTCAACAATGGAAGTGACTGCTGAAAAGTTGCTAAATGAGGAATATCTCAAGCAACGCTCTCAAATCATAGATTTGAGTAAAGCTCAGGAGATGGGCCATGGGGTTCCCAAACCATGTGGTACAGTGTACCTAACTGCCGCAGATCAAAGTGGAATGATGGTTTCTTTCATTCAGTCAAACTACATGGGCTTTGGTTCTGGAATTGTGGTACCTGGTACAGGCATTAGCCTCCAAAATAGGGCAGCTGGTTTTAACCTGAAGGAAGGCCACCCAAATCAGGTGCGTGGTGGCAAACGCCCATTCCATACAATCATTCCAGCGTTTTTAATGAAGGACGGTAATCCAGAAATGAGTTTTGGGATGATGGCTGGTCCCATGCAGGCCCAAGGACACGTACAACTGATGTTGCGAATGTTCACTTATGGGCAGAATCCACAGACCGCAGTGGACGGACCCCGGTGGCAGGTGCTAGAGAGACTAAATGTCGCAATTGAAGAGGATTTTCCAACAGAGGTGTTAAGCAAACTACAACTACTTGGTCATAAACTTCAGGTCAGGCCAAGACAGCCTTTCTTTGGGGGAGCCCAGTTAATTTATCGTATGCAGGATGGATATTGCGGAGCATCCGAACCACGTAAAGAGGGTCAGGCTGTTGGCTTCTAAATAAGTTAGGATAATATTCTATATAAAGTATATTAAATTAATTATTTTATCAGAGATATTTAGCGCAAAGCTTAACTATGGTTTGGAATTGAACAGAAATCTTTTATCTCTGATGTTATTGATTGTTACAGCAATCAAAACGATTATTCCCATGATGAAAAGTTGCCAAAAATAATCGACACCTGCAATTACTAAAGCATTTGTCATCATAGATAATAATATTGCACCCATCAATGTTCCGTAAACAGTTCCTTTACCCCCAAACAAACTCGTCCCGCCAATGATTACTGCAGCAATAACGTGAATTTCCATGGAAGTGCCGATTGTCGCCTGGGTGGAGTCTATTCTAGTAATCATTATTAGTCCTCCGAGAGCGACTGATAAGCCCATGAAAGAATAAACTAAAATTTCTACTAAATTGACATTTACTCCTGCAAGTCTGGCTGCCTCACGGTTCCCACCTACAGATCTAGCGTGCAAACCAAATTTTGTTTTATTGAACAACCAAGCACCAAATAAAGTAAAAATAAGTGAAATTAAAACAGGTACAGGTATTCCAATTATATCACCTTGACCTATCCAAGTTAAAGATTCAGGCAAACCATAATGCATTTTTCCTGCTGAGTGAACTAATGCAAGACCTCTAAGACTTACCATAATGCCCAGTGTTGCTATAAAAGGAGGAATATTTATGTAAGATATTAGGTAACCAGTAAAAGCACCTAGTGTCCCTCCCATTAAAAACATCAAAAGGACTCCAAGTATTGGGTCGAGTCCATTTTTTATCAATTCAAAGCTTACTACAGTGATGAGGGCCAGTAATGAACCAACAGACAGATCTATTCCAGCTGCAGCAATTACAAAGGTCATCCCTACTGCTAATATGATATAATATGAAGCTTGTGTTAAAACATTAAGTAAATTGGTAATCGTTGCAAACTTAGGATTTATTAAAGAAAATAAGATAGCCAATATAATGACCACTATGGTTAGCCCTAACCCTTGAAAAAGCCACTTCCTGTCCGCATTACCGATCAATGAATCTGACATGTTTTTATAATTTTAAGATAATCCAAAAGTAATTAATTTTACAATTTCTTCACGGGAAGTATTTTGTGCTTCCAATACTTTTATCAACTTTCCATTTTTCATAACAGCTATTCGATCAGATAGTTTAAAAACATGTTCAAGATTATGGCTAATTATCAAAACACTTACACTCTCTGACCTCATCTTCTCAATTAAATTCAGAACTTTACTTCCCTCCTCAACACCCAGAGCTGCCATCGGCTCGTCCATGATAACTAGTTTTACTTTTTGAAGTAATAATCTGCTGATTGCGATCGTTTGACGCTGTCCTCCTGATAAATTTACTACTGCATCATTGAGCTTTGGCAACTTAATACTAAATTGATTTAGTAAATCTCGAGTTTCGGTTCGCATCTTTTGGTAATCAAGTTGTGGAAATATTCCTAAAACTTTTTTTTGTAATTCCCGACCTAGAAAAACGTTTTCTGGCACATTTAGCGTATCAATTAATCCTAACCCTTGATGAAGGCACCCAATACCATAAAATTCTGCTTTTTTTGGAGATTCTAATCTTACAGCTTCTCCATCAATTTCAATATGCCCACTATCGGGTAGCTGAGCACCAGCTAAAGTCTTTACAAAGGTTGATTTGCCAGCTCCATTATCTCCAACAAGTGATAAAATCTCACCTTTTCTAATTTCTAGTGTTATTTCTTCAATTGCTTTTAAGCCACCATAGCTTTTTGTTAAATTCTCAACTTTTATAAAAGATTGCATGAGGATGCTTCTGTGATATTACTTGTATGTCGGTTAGTACTCGCTCTAAAAGGCCTGGCAAGAGTTATATTGGGTGCTAAAACTAGGTCTGATTATTCCTGTTAATTTGAATCAATTTTATTCCTAGTTTCAGCTTTCTTACTTTAATTTATCTACCCATTTTCGGTTTTGAATATCGATTAGCGTATTCTACAATGTCTCCAGCATCTGACCACTTATCAATCATTTTGAATGGTCCAGACCAACTTTGTGGGGGAGTTTCACCTTTGCTGTGTGCAACAAACGCATCGGCAACTCCGACTGCGCTATCGTCGATTGGTCGTAAAACAGATGCTGTCAACCATCCTTCCTTCATAGCTATGATTTCATCTCCAGTACCGCCAAACCCCATGGTAGCAATTTCATCAGATTTTCCTATCTGCCTTACGGCCTGTCCAGCACCTAAGCCAATCGTCGTGGAAACTCCATAGATTAAATCAAGATCGTCATGCGCTGCCAACAAATTTTGAGCTGCTTCATAAGCTTTACTTCGGTCAAAATCTGTATGTGGTCCAATTATCACCTCAATATCAGGGTATTGTTCTACAACATTTAAGAATCCTTCCATTCTTCTATCACTAGCAACACCTGGTGCTCCTTGGAGAATTGCAATTTTACCTTTACCACCTAGGTGCATACTCGCCCACGACCCAGAAATTTTGCCTCCCAATAGGTGAGAGAATGCGACATATGTCATTGCACGTGCTTGCTCATCCTCATGTGGATCTAGATAATTAAAAACTATTGTCGGTATTCCTGCTTTTTTTAGCTTTCTGAGTGCAGGGATACAGGCCTCATATTCTGTTGGCCCTAGGAAAACGTAGTCGACTCCTTTGGCAATCACTGATTCTACTTGAGCCAATTGCCCCGCATGATCGACATGAGAAGAAACTGCCAATGATTGAATTTCATAATCAACTCCCAACTCATCTAAGCGACCCTGTATTGCCCAGAAGACTCTTTCCCATGCATCTGAAATATCAAATGAAGGTGAAAGATAAGCTATTTTCATGGTTTCGGCCTTACTAACTTTGGGTGAAACAGTAAGACCTAGGAAAAATACGCTCATCGCAATCATTGTAATCGCAATGAATGATTTTTGAATCATGTATCTTTTGAACATGTGAGTCTCCAATATTGGATTTGAAAGATTTTTCGATTACCTTATTAACCGAAATGATAAGCTGATTATGTCAAACAAACTTGATTTACAGTCAAGGTGTTTTTTATTTTAGTATTTGAAAACAAAATAAAAATTACTTTTCAAATTAATTTATCTTGGAGTTAGATTAATCGAATGGTCTTGACAAAAAAACTAGCCTCTAAGGCTGGAGATTTGCGAAGGCAATGTCCTCACTGCGCTCGTCCAGACTACATCCTATTGGGTAAGACTGGATTCCACAAAAGAAGATTCGCAGCTACAAGGCCCGTTTTACTGAAATGACGCAAATCGGTGAGACTTTTAGCTGTTCAGGTCGGGTTGTAGAAAAATGGGAGGAAGATGGCAGACGCATAGCGAGGATTGAACCGTTTGTTGAAACCACGCAAGCCACAACGATCCTTGGGAAAGCTGAGGTTTTTTTCGATTAAAACTCTGAACTTTCACGTTGATTCAAGCTTAGTTTTCAGCGATGATTTTTTCTATTTCAACGGCATATTCCTCAAGTTTGGCTAGTCCATATTCCCGCTGCTGTGCGGTGAGTATCTGATCAATTGCTAGTATCCTAGCTTCATAGCGGCTACGCCAGTCATTTTGCTGATCTTTGGCTTGGAAATTATGCTGCCATGCTATCAGCCATTTCTCGGCCTGTTCTTGATCTGGTTCTAGATTCAGAAAATTGAAAAGCTCTGCTTGTGACCTTTCTCGGCGTTCCAATCGAAATTGAGTTGCATCAACTACATGTCGAGTTTTTTGCCAAATACCCTCTAAAGCTCGAAATTGTTCCGGCGACCAATCACCGAACCATTCTTCAAGACTCTCCTGCCTTTGGTCACGGAGCTTTTCTTCTCTTTCTTCAGTAGTTTTTTCAAGTCGTTCAGCTATTTCCTCATTCTCTTCTCGGAACACATCTCTTAACTCATCTACTTGATCTGGTTTCAAGTCAGCCAGTAACTGGGCGGCATCTGGGCGCAATTGATCCATTAGTCGATTCCAACTAAGATTAACTTGCTCAAGCCCTTCGCGCAATTCTTCTGGATTTAATCCATCCCGAGCTTTAGCCTGGATATCTCGAAGAAAATTAAGGTACTGAGGCAGTTCTTCTTTGCGGTGCCAAACAATGTGTTCGGCTAATCGGACATTCAGCCATCTGTCCTGATCGCTTGTAAGGTCAAGGTAAGAGTCTAGACTCCAGCGTGTTAGCCAGTTTAGATTGTTGTAGCCTAGATAAAGCGTATTACAGCTACCTTGTACGAGTAGTAACCCTACCAGCCAAACCACTCTGAAATTTTTGAACAGGATCATACTCTTTCAGTAATTTTGACACGGTGGTTATTGAAGCCCTTATCATTGAGATTGCCAAGTAGATTATTTATTTGGATTTTAATGAAATCACATGTCAATTTTAGGAAAGATTGCAATGGGTTGACTCTATTTTGATGGTTCTAAATTGATGAAGCAAAAAAAGATTTAAGGAGCCTAATTATAACAAATCTTTTATTTTAGAAATAGCAAAAATATCATTAAAAAATATTTTATGTTCCTTCTTAATGTGTCAGGTTTATTGTTCCTCAATTGCATGTAGGTCCAATGTCAGTTCAATTAAATCACGAAGCACTTTTGCAAAATACCAAACTAGTCAACTAGCTTCAAAAAATTCGAGTACCTTGAGAAGCTAAATTGATGAATGGTTTTTGAAACACACCAGGCATCGATTTATAGATTGAGAGAACCACACTGTAAGTTCTGGATACCAATTTGTATTTGAATTCTGCAGGTAACATTCTTAGCCTTCGGATCGAATAAGCAAAGTCATGGCAGATTGCAAAAAGAAGCGAATGTGTCACCACTTCGAATTTTTTTAGAGCGAGATTATTTCGATTTGTTCATTCAAAGATTTTTCTAATAAAAATCACGAAAAGGATAGTCGTAAACCCCTAATCAAAGTTGAAACACAACCTGAGTTGATCGATGCTTGATCAATCTAATTTTGATGAAAAAGAGATCGTCGACACCAGCAATTTTTAATTCGGGATTTTACTTTAAATAGCCTACCTTTATAGCACCTGAAATTGCTCAGTGAAGAAACACTCCCCATTGTTCTATTCAACTAAGAAATGTGACGAATGTGGCGTGGTCAAACACAACCGTGGGCCTACTTTGTTTCATTATCTCATTTTTTTGTCCAATTGAATCAGGGCAGACTAAAGAGATGCAGCAGTTTGCTGGTTTTAAGATGGATCGTACAGAAGTGACGATTGGAGATTTTAGAAAATGTGCCGTAGCAACAAAGTTTATTACCAAGGCCGAGATAGAGGGTGGTGGATTTGAATATGGCGCTGGATAGGAGCGCCGCCCCGGTTGGACTTGGCAACGACCACATGGAGTTGAAGCTAATGATCAGGAACCTGCCGTCCATTTGAACTATGCAAAAGCTCAGAGTTACTGTGAGTGGACTGGTAAGCGGTTGCCTTCAGATGAAGAATGGGCTAGCGCAGCTTATCATGAGCAGAGAAAAGAGCCACCTGTGGGCTTTGAGTTTGGAAAAACCTATGACTATCCGACTAGAGATGATCGGATTGGTGCAAATTGTTTAGGAAAATGTGGTCCATCGCGCTCAGTGGATCATGGGATCAAATTGAGTCGTAAAACTGGGCATACTTTAACTGGCAATAGTAAGACAGGGGTCAATGGGCTTTATGAAATGGGAGCCAACGTATGGGAATGGATTTTGGGAGAAGGTGAACAAGCTCGAATTAAAGGAGGCTCTTGGTGGTATGGAACCCAGTCAATGCACCGAAAACATTTTGCATATAAACCAAAAGATTTCTACGCGATTTACATGCGATTTACATCGGCTTCCGATACGCCTCAGATCTCTGAATTTTGAAAAATCGTCAAATTTTGAAATTCCAATTAGTTGAAATTACTAATCTCTTTATCAAATTGCTCAATATTTTAGCTAAAATTATTAGTTATTATTTCTATAAGTTATTGAAAGTAATAATTAAAAATATTTTTCCTATTTTAGAATACTTAGTTTTGAACATTCGTAAATTCATCATAAATGAACGGTATTGATGAGTCATAGAAAGATCAAAGGTTCTCCAACGAAATGCAGGAAATGAAATTTGATGACTCAGTTACTTCTGTCAAATACAACCCTGAAGATGTATTAGCTCTGTGAAAAGGAGTGTGTCAATATAACACTCAAATCATTATTGACTGTCTGCGATCAATCGGGATTACTGCTGGATATGTCTGTAGTTTACTTTGCACCGCATCTCCAGCGAGGAAGTCAATTTTAGATGGAGCAGATGCCACATATACTTGGTTAATGGTTTGGTCGAGTATAAAACTACAAAGAACAAGTATTTCGGAGACAAATACGGAATGATTGCGAGGCGAAAGGGTCATGCTGATGTATCTCTAATCAGGTAGATGCGCTAAATTATAACCAGTCCTGTTCCCAGGTGGTGAATATGACTTCTTTAGAACAATGTTCTTAAGGAAATTAATCATAAAGCTTTTAGCACAAAGTACTGATTCCTCTAAGTCTTCTAGCTTTTTGGATGACCTCAATAGTTTTTGACCATAAGCCCAGTTCTTCTAATTGATTAAGAGAAATCCACTCAGCATGTTGTGCATCATCAGAACCAATTGGAATGCCTGAATCCCAATTTGCCCAGTAATCGATTAGAGTATAATGGAAGCGAACTTGTTGATCTTCGTCTCGAATAATTGAATCAACAACTTCGAGAAATTGAGGTTGCTGAATTTGAACGCCAGTTTCTTCCAAGACTTCTCTACAAGCTGTTTCTTTAACAGTTTCTCCGATCGACTGAGCGCCACCAGGCAAGCTCCACTCGCCCATTCTTGGTGGCCGGCCACGTCGGATCAACAAGACATGTTCTTCCTTCAAAACAACGACTCCCACACCAATAAATGGGCGGTTGGGGTACTCTCTGGATTCGGACACTAATTACTTTATTGTAAAAGTTCACTTACTTATTGAGAAGGTAAGAACCTCCAAATCATTTAGGGCATTGGTCACAATATACGTACCCAAGACCATAAGAAAACAGAGAAAAATTTTACGGAACAATCCCTCTGAGACATATTGGCGAATTTGTTGCCCAATCAGCATCCCACAGGCAGTACCAAAAAATGCACCGATGGATAGAAGTAGTTGTTTCTCATAGAGAATTTCCATTTGATACAGTGCGATTGCCAAAAAAACGGTAACGGTATTAAGGACAATACCCAAGGCTTGTACCAATTCGTCTCGGTTCAAACCAAGACCATAGATATAAAAAATACTTGGCACAGAAAAAATACCTGTCATTCCCAACATTACTCCCCCAAAGATGCCAACAAAAAATCCCCAGGGATTTTCTTTTCCTTTGGGAACTTGAACTGTGAATCCCCCGAGGCTCAAACTTGCAAAGATCAGTAGTAGCACTCCAAGAATTACAGAAAACAACGGAGGGTCAAATTTATCGAGAAAATATGTTCCAACCCAAATACCTGGGGGAACCATTAGAATTAAAACCCATAATTTCTTTAATAAAATCAGCATTTTTCCTCCTTTAAAAGCTTGCCATACATTTGTGAGGAAACTTGGTAGGAGAGTAATGACAACCGCACTTGGTACAGGTTGAAAAAGACTCATTAATGAAAGTGTGATCATTGGAATACCCAACCCAATTAGACCTTTGACAATACCAGCAAACAAAAAGATCAATACGATTTCTGTTTGAAAAATTGTGCTAAATTCGAGAGGAATCATTTTTGGAAACGATAATTTGTCGATTGGATCTCAGTGGAGGCAGAACTTTTCGGTGTGCAAAAGCGTAAAAGATCTACTAAACCCAAAAACACTTTACTCATTTACACAAGTAATCTCTGTTCAATTTCGGGATAAAAAACAAATCTTTTGTAAGACAAAAAACTTGACTTAGTAAAAGTTGAAAATAGTATTCTCGAACACTCAATTCTGGAATTTATTTCGGTATCCGAAATTGCAAAAAAACAAAAATTTTATTTATGTGCTTGAGAAAGCTATGAGAATTTTGGAAGAGTTCTCTAGTACAAGCCCTAATTTAACTCTTACTGAATTAGAAAAAAAAACAGGTTATGGCCCTGGAACTACACACCGGATTTTAAAAACACTTACCGAGTTAGGATATCTAAGATTCACAGCTGAAACTAAACGGTACAGTCTCACTTTTAAAATCCTCAATTTGGGTTTTTCAGCTATTAGTCGTACAGAAATACGTGAAATTGTACGCCCCCAACTGCAAAATTTGGCTTCAATAACCAAACAAGTAGTTAGCTTTGGTATTTTAGACCAAGTAGATGTGGTTTATATCGATCGAGTGCAATCTAATGCTTTTCGACTGGGTGTTGATATAAGGATTGGGACTAGGATACCAACCTACTATACGGCAATTGGTAAAAGTATTCTTGCGTTTCTCGAAGAGAAAAAGATAAGAGAAATTTTAAACTCTCAAATGTTAGTTGATCCCTACACGAAAGAGGGCATTGAATTGGAGCGAATAATTAAGGAACTTAAGAGCATCAGAAAACAAAAATGGTGTTATAGTGAACCAGCACCAGCAATTAGAGTTTTAGCTGCACCGATATTAGATCAGTATAGTAATCCAATTGCTGCAATAAGTATTGCTGGGTTACAATTGAATTCAACAAAAGATTCATTCATCGATGAAAATCTTAATCATCTATCCCACACTACAGGCCAACTAGGCCCAGCTCTCTCAATCCTTGGATCATGTGAAAACTATTGAAAGGAAAACTTATGAGAAATGGATATCAAGGAATACTGCCAGCAATGCAATGTCCAATGAAAGAAAACTTTGAGATTGATTATGATGAACTTCAAAGATTTGCAAATTGGCTTGTCAATTTCAAAGGTGTAAATGGGCTCGTTACAAATGGACATACCGGAGAAATATTCTCATTGTCACCAAAAGAAAGAGCGGAGGTTACAAAAGCTGTCGTTGAAGCAGTAAATGGGAAAGTACCAGTGATTTCAGGAATTGCAGTAGAAGGAATTCAAGAAGGAATTGATCAAGCTGCAATGCTAAAAGATGCGGGAGCAGATGGCCTACTAGTTATGCCCTTTCATCATTGGTTAAGATTTGGATTTTCACCGGATCATGTAATTGAATATTTTTCAGACCTTGGAAAAACAAGTGGATTAAATTTAGTCGCACACATTTATCCAGCTTGGACAAAAGCAAATTATAGTTCAAAGTTATTAGGTGAGTTATCAAAATTGGAATGGGTAACGACAATTAAATTAGGTACTAGGGAGATGTCTCAATATGCAAGAGATATAAAATCTATAAGGGAAAATGGAGAGGGAGTTACGATTTTAACTTGTCACGATGAATACCTACTCGCTTCTATGGTCCAAGGTGTTGATGGTGCTTTAGTTGGGTTCGCTTCATTTATTCCTGATAGGATAGCTGAACTTTACGATTGTGTTAAAAAAGGTGATTTGAAGGGTGCTCAGAGAATTCAAGAGTGGATACTGCCTCTAAAAGAGGCAGTATACGCAAGTGGTGAACCATCGGGGGAAGCTCACGCTAGGATGAAAACGGCTATGTTTCTCTCTGGTCGATTGAAATGTGATGCTGTTCGAAGACCGACTAAGAAACCTGAAGGTTCAGCTTATCAAAAAATCAAATCCGCTGTGCAAGGAGCAGGTTTTTAACAGAGAAAATTATGAATGTTAAGCAAATTATACGACCACCATAGGATGTTTATAAACCCAATCAATTAATAAACTTTCAAAGTCTTTCATCAAAACCTCTAAAAAGGTATATTATGAAAAAGTTTAGTATCTTTATGGTAGCTTTGGCAATAGTGTCAGGGCAGGCCTTTGCAGGTGGACACAAGGCCCTTCCAAGCGATGCGGCCGATGAACAAGTATTAAGAATAGCTACTTCATCTGCAGGTGAAAATTCATTTATTTTTACCGGACTTAGTGGAGGTGGAGACCACCAAAATTGGCAGTCATTTTTGTGGGTACCACCAATGTATTTTGATGAAAATAAGGAACTCCAGCCGGGAGTCTTTAATAAATGGGAATCCAATTCAGATTTTACAGAATGGACTTTCAATATTGATTCTAGAGCAAAATTTTCAGATGGGACAAAGTTAACTGCTCAGGATGCAAAAGATACATGGGAGGCAATGGCGAATCCTGATTCCAGAAATGGACGGATCGTTGGATACATTGGAAATGTACAAGGATTTGCAGACGCGCGAGAGAAAAAGACAGACAAAATCTCCGGTATCATTGCCGAAGGTTCAACAGTTCGAGTCAAACTAAATAATCCTGACCCAATCTTTCATTGGCGAATTTCTACAGCCCATATGAATATTGTCAAGGGCAGCCAGGCTAAATCAGGAATTAATTATTGGAAGCCAGAAAATAATCCAGCCTTCTCAGGCCCTTATGTTTTAAGTCAATATAATCCTGATCAGAATACAGCAACATTTACCCCCAATGATAATTGGTGGATGGATGAGGGACCTTACTTGGAAAAGATTACATTTCAATTTGTTAATGATGGAGATACGCTCGCGGCGATGTTCCAAAATGAACAAATTGATCTCTCTATGCAACAACCTTCACCGATCTTGAAGAAGATCATGCCAGATGTCTTTGAACCAGCACCAAGGATCGGCTTCAATTCTTTCTGGTTTAATGTTGGTGCTGCTCCAACAGATGACCCAATGGTTAGAAAAGCGTTGGTCCTTGCCATTGATCCAAAGGAGATTTACAAAGCTGCTTTCCCAAAGTCTCAGTTTGAATCAGTGATGCCACGACAATTTATGGATCCTAACCTTCAATGCTATGATGATGGTATTGTGTATTATGATTTCGATCCTGAAGCAGCAAAAGCCGCGCTAAAAGCCTCATCATACGGTGGACCAGAGAATTTACCAAAACTGAGAGTTACGCCAAGAGCAACCTGGCCCCCACTTAAAAGGGGAATGGAGTACGCCATGGAGCAATGGAGGACTGTCCTAGGAATTCAGAATGTAGAATTCAAAGATAAGCCTCAAAACTTTGGGGGTGACTCAGGGAAAGTCAACGTGTCAAGGGATGACGTTGCAGCAAGATTTCCTGATCCAGCTGTGTATGTCTTCAAGGGAACTCATTCAACAGGCCCCATTGCAAGTGGAGAAATGATGAGAGCCTATAAAAATGAGAAAATAGATATGCTTCTAGATGAGGCGATGATGGTAGAACCTTCAAATCCAAAGCGGTGTGCTCTCGCGCATGAGGCCCAGCGTCTCTTCCTCAATGACTGGCCAATGATCATTCTTGGTAAACCTCTAGAAAGTATCAATAGGAGAGGATATGTGAAGAATGTTTACAGTGGTCCTGATATCGCGAGACACGCACCTTGGAAAATATACATCGCGAAATAAGAGATATCGTTTTAATAATATCACAAGCTCTCTAACTCTTAATTAAGGCCGTCTTTGACGGCCTTTTTTTTATGATAATTTTTCTTTCAGTTAGATTATTTAGGTGGATAACAGGCTTACTGTTAGTCTTACTAGTAAGTTATGCGATGATGTTTTATGGAGGAGGTGATCCAATAAAACAAATGTTCCTTGATGAACTTGGGAATACGCAATACCTCGATCAAAAAATGATTGATAGTGAAAGAGAAAAATATGGTTTGAACGATCCATTCATAGTCCAATTTAAAAATTATTTATTAAATATTACAAAAGGTGATTGGGGAACCTCATACAGAGCTCAACGGCCTGTTTTAGATATGATAAAACCGAGACTCTGGATTTCAATCCAACTAGGTTTTGCGGCAACAGTTTTTATGGCTTTGGTTGGAATTCCATTAGGTGTGATTGCAGCATTATTCCACAATAAATGGATAGACCTTACAATAGTCGGAACTATTGTTACAATCAACGCAATACCTGTATTTGTAACAGGACCGCTGTTATTATTATTTTTTGTTTTAATTGTTCCTATCATGAATGTTCCTTATGGGTGGAATGGGTTATTTGATACACAAGTAATTTTACCTATAATTGTAATTGCAATTTCGACGTTGCCGATTATTTTAAGGCAGACCAGAACATCTGTGCTCGAGATAAAAAATGAAGATTATATTAGAACTGCAAGAGCAAAGGGACTTAGTGAAAATAAGATCATCTTGAAACATGTTTTACGCCCTGCTTTGACACCAGTCATTACATCTTTAGGTCTTGTAATGATAACCCTTATAAATGGTGCATTATTCGTTGAATTGATTTTTAATATTCCAGGATTTGGAAAAATGACAATTGATGCTATCAGAGATGTTGATCACCCTCTAATCATGTCAACTGTTTTGGTGGGAACATTAGTAGTAATGGGGAGTAATTTAATTGTTGATGCAATCTATTTCTTAGTAGATCCAAGAATAAATAACTGATTTAATGAAAAAAACGAAAAGCCTTACAGAAATTGCTTTAGCACGGCTAGCAAAAAACTACCTTGCCCAGATTGGCTTTTTCATCGTTATCTTATTTTTAGCAGTGGCAATGATTGGTCCAGTAATAGCGCCATATGACTTTCTTTCTCAAAATATTGATCGAGCATTAGAAAAACCAAGTCTTGATCATTTATTGGGGACAGATCCGATGGGTCGAGACATTTTCAGTAGAATGATATTTGGTGCACGAACTGCAGCGATTGTAGCTTTTACAACGACCATCCTTAGTCTTATATTGGGGATTCTTATTGGAACAATTGCAGGATTTTTTGGGGGAAAAATTGACTCAATTTTGATGTGGTTGACAGATGTTACAATGTCTGTTCCAGGATTGTTATTAGCAATTCTGATTAATGCTTCCATAAAGCCACCAATCTCTAACTTCTTTGATCAACTTTACCAGTCAACTAAGAATCCTTTTTTTCTCAATACGTATTTAATAGATTTTGTGATAGTTTTTGGGGCAATTGCACTAATTAGTTGGCCAGGATATGCGAGAATCATTAGAGGTCAAATTTTAAGTTTAAGGCAACAAGTCTTTGTTGAAGCTGCTGTTTCGATGGGCTCAGGCTTTGGTCATTTAATAAGAAAGCACCTTGTACCAAATGCAATTGGGCCTATTGTTGTAACTGTCACCCAAGGAATAGGAGCGGCAATTCTTCTTGAATCATCATTAAGTTTTCTTGGCGTAGGTGTTCAACCACCTAACGCTAGTTGGGGCAGTATGTTGTCAGATAGTCTTTCGCTGTGGAGAAGTTTCCCGCACTTGATGCTTGTTCCAGCAGTTACGATCGGGATTATTCAAATTGCTTTTATTTTCTTGGGGGATGGGATTAATGATGCCCTTAACCCAAAACAAACTCGGAGATAAAATGAAACCAAAAAAGTTTCCAAAAGAATCAATCTCTTTGAAAGATGAAAAAACAGGCAACGAGATAACCCAGTTAACAAGTGATAAGTCTATACATCATCATCCTTTTTTCCACGTGAATTCATATAATTCTGATCAGGATAAATTATTTTTTATCTCACATAGAAGCAACTTGCCCCAGATCATGTTTGCAGACATGGACTCATTACACCTTTTTCAAATTAGTGATTTAGAGAACCTAAATGAGTGGTCAATTAATCCGTCACTTGATGGAAAATATATCTATTATACGGCTGCATTTAGTGGATGGAGAGTAGAGGTAGATACTGGAAGAGAAGAAAAGATAATAGATTTCCAAGCTGATCAAATGATGGAGAAAGGGATGGTTGCAGCAGCAATGGGAACAACATGCCTTTCAAATTCAGGGAAATGGTGGGGTGTCACTTGTAAGGTGGCAGAGAAATCAAGATTTATTATCATTAACACAGAAAATGGGGAAAGTACCACAATCTTGGAAGGCGAGAGTATTTCACACATGCAGTTTTGCCCAGATGATGATGAACAAATATTTTATGCAGGACCTTTGACAGATAGAGTTTGGACTATTCGGAGAGATGGTTCTGGAAATCAAAGAGTTTATGAAAAGAAACCTCTTGAGTGGATTACTCACGAGTCTTGGCTGCCAAAAACAAAAGAGATTGCTTTCGTTGATTGGCCAAATGGAATGAGAGCAGTAAATATTGACACTAAAAAAGAAAGGCAACTGACTAATTTCAATGCTTGGCATGCTATCTCAAACCATGCTGGAAAGAGAATTATTGCAGATACAAACTTTCCTGATATTGGTCTACAAATTTTTGATCCTTTTGATGAGAATTTTGAGCATGAAACAATATGCTTGCCAAATTCTTCATCGGTGGGAGAACACTGGAATGGTCCATTTCCTTACGGCAAAGGACCAATCAAGGTATATGCTCCACAAAATACACATCCCCACCCTAGGTTTTCTCCAGATGATCGTAAGGTTGTCTACACGAGTGATTGTTCTGGTTTCTCTCAAATCTACGAGGTTTCAATCCCAAATCATCACTGGTCAAGTTAATAGCAATGCCGAGAACTGTTCTAGATATTAAAGATCTATCAATCACCTTTCAAACTGACGAGTCAACTGTTGAAGCAGTGAAAAAAATCAGTTTCGATGTCACTGAAGGTGAAGTCTGCGCAATTGTTGGGGAATCCGGGTCAGGAAAATCTGTTACCGCTCAGTCTATATTGGGGCTTGTTGGAAGAAACCAAAATGAATTTGTGTCTGGTAGCATTCAATTGATTGACTCCGAAAATTCCATTGACCTGCTGAAGCTAAAGGAAAAAGAAATCCAAAAGGTAAGAGGTAGAAAAATCTCAATGATTTTCCAAGAACCAATGACTTCACTACATCCAATGTACAGGGTTGGTGATCAATTAGGGGAAGCGATCAAGGTACATTCGAAACTTAGTAAAGATGAATCCGAAAGATTGATTATTGAAGTATTGGATCAGGTCATGATTTCGAGGCCAAAAGAAATCATTAACGATTACCCTCACAGTTTATCAGGAGGAATGAGGCAAAGGGTAATGATTGCAATGGCAATTTTATTCCGCCCAAGAGTTCTTATAGCAGATGAACCGACAACAGCATTAGACGTAACCATACAAAATGAAATACTTAGTCTTATTTTAAAACTAATCGATGAGATAAAACTTTCAGTTATATTCATTACTCATGATATGTCTGTAGTTTCAGAAATCGCAGATCAAGTATTGGTAATGAAAAATGGTCATTTGGTAGAAAAAAATACAGTAGCTGAAATTTTCACCAAGCCTGAAGAAGAATACACCAAAAATTTAATCAAGGCTGTACCAATCTTTGGAAAAAACTTCCAAAATGAAAAACTTGGTAAAAATTTAAAAGATAAAACACTACTGCTTGAAGTAAAAGGTGTAACAAAAACTTTTACTAAAAGAAATGGTTTTTTTAAAAAAAGTATTGTTACGAACAAAGCCGTTGATAATGTCTCACTAAATTTAAAAAGTGGAGAAACATTGTCGATTGTTGGTGAAAGTGGTTCAGGCAAAACTACATTAGCACGATGTATAACGCATTTAATCAAGTACGAAAAAGGTGAAATTGTTTTTAATGGTGAAAATTTAAAAAATAAAACAAAAAATGAACTAAATGCTACACGAAGAGAAATTCAGTTTATTTTTCAAGATCCATATGCGTCACTGAATCCCCGAATGCCAGTTAATTATCTAGTAACTGAGCCATTATTTATTCACAATGAAATTGGACAGAAGACAAATTTAAAAAATGCCTTAGACCTTCTGAATGAAGTAAAACTGAACGAAACCTTTCTCAATCGATACCCACATGAATTGTCAGGCGGACAAAGACAAAGGATCTGCATCGCCAGAGCATTAGCACTAAAACCAAAATTAATAGTTGCTGACGAACCTTTGTCTGCATTAGATGTGACAATACAGGCTCAAATAATTGATTTATTGATGGAATTGCAACTGAAATATAATCTAAGTTACCTATTTATATCTCACGATTTAGCAGTAGTTGAAAAAATTAGCCATTACGTAGGAGTAATGTTTAAAGGAAATTTAGTGGAGTATGGCAAAACAAACGAAGTACTATACAACCCCAAACATAGCTATACCAAAATGCTTTTAGCAAGTATTCCCACAATTGAAAAAGATAGGCAGGCGAAAAGAATTAGAAAGAAATATTCAACTAAGGAAGATCTAGGAAAAATGTTGGAATTTTCTAAAAATGATCAATACATAAGAGTAACTGATAATCATTTCTACCTTAATTGACATTAAATAAATAAGGAGTTTTAGAATGAATAACAATTCAGAAAAACTGAAAGTAGCAATAATAGGTTCTGGAAACAGGACACGGAAAGTTTACACTCCGCTTTTTGATTCATTGAAAGATGAAATTGAAATTATTGCGGTCTGTGATCCAAATAAAGAAAGTTGTGAGGAGTATGCACAAAGGTTAGGAGTAAAACCATACACATCATTGAAAAGACTTATTAATGATCAAATTATAAATGCTGCTCTAGTAATTTGCCCAATTGATATTCACTACGCAGTATCAATTTATTTGTCTGAAAACAAAATCCATCATTTGGTTGAGACTAGTATGTGTTCAACTATCCAACAAGGTAAATTGATGGTTGAAAAAGCGAAAGAAAACAATGTAGTGATGAGAATCGCAGAAAACTTTTTTCGATTCCCGTTTGATCGAATTGCGAAAGAAATCAAAAAAACAAACTTTATCGGAGAAAGTAAAAGAATTGTTTGCTATCATGATCATACGGGTTATCACAACAATTCTCGTTGGACATATTTTTTCGACGAATATCCAGTAAGTGTTCAATGCATAGATCACACAATGGTTACGATGCCACACAATTCAATGGCCCACCGACATCATACGACAGAAAATTTCACCTCTCGATTCTTTTGGTTTCCAGAAAACAAACTTGTTGTAGATCAGGCAGCCAACATAAAAGGCATGTTGGGAAGAACTGGAAGACCAGGAATAACATCAATTGAGGGAACTAGAGGAACAATTTCTCGATGGACTACGAGAAATTGGTTCGGTGATGGTGAAGTCAGATATTGTTCAGATAAGTCTCTCATGGATGGAGCTATTGCTGATGAAATTTATCCTATTATTAATGAAGCAGAAAATAATTGCTGGACCAGCACATATGTAGATCTTCCAACAGGAAAGATTACATACACCAATACAAATTATCATCACTCAGAAGAAAGTGTAAAATATACAAGCCCTGGTACTAAGAATATAATAAGAGATTATTATGGATCTGCATTAAGGTCAGCAATCACTGATTTCACAGGAGCTATTAAAGGGCATGTCAAATCAGAATTCACAGGTGAGGACGCACTAATGTCAATGATGATGGAATCAGGTGCAAAAGAATCGGCATTAAATCAAGGAAAAATAATAAAGCTACCAATAGAAACAGAATTGGAAGTTGATAAAAAGCAACTAATCGAGTTAGAAAAGAAAAACGGAATCAATCCAATGGACATTGAACAAATCATTGATCAGTCAATTGCAAGACCATGAAATGATTTCAACAAAAAAGATAAATTTTGTTGCTTTTCATGTAGATCTTGAAAGCAAGGTCTTAAAGGAAGCCCAAAATGTCGCAAAAGCTGTAAATGATGATAATCATGAAGAAAATTTGAATCTTATGTTTTCTTCTGTCAAAAGAATATATCCAGAAGCCGATTTATATGTTTTGACAGATACTAAGAGTAAATTTAGTGAAAATACTATATCAAAATTAATCAGGTACGATTTAGATAGCCGCTACCCAATACTTGCTAGAAATAAAGCGTGGTATAAATTTTTGGAGAAGACTGACAAATCAACTATTTTTCTAGATTCTGATATCCTAATAAATGATAATTTTGATGAATTAATGTCAGTGGACTTTGACATAGCATTTACTTTCAGAGACTGGAAGAAATGGCCAATAAACCTCGGAATAATTTATGTGAAAAACAACAACAATAATAAAGCTTATAAGTTTTTTAAAGATTGGTATTATCAGTTTTTAGACTTAGAATATGAACAGAAAGTGTGGGGGGG
>AGAU01000040.1 GCA_000224765.2 SAR324 cluster bacterium JCVI-SC AAA005
TTTTTTTTAGGTAACCCCCGATACCAGAACTTGTAGCTTGTATCCATTGAACATTTTTGGCAATTAAATTCAAATTTGGGTCAAGGGTTTTGTCAAAATCAAAGATGATATCAGCTTCTTCAACGTATTTAAGCCATTCCTTTTGAGCTGTTCTACTCCGGCAAATAGGCGATCCAATATGATCTCCACGATATCTTGGCTTATTGATTAAATCGGGTCTGTAAATAATTTCTAGAGATTGAAATTTTTCTTCTATGTAATCGACGTAGCTTTTTTCAATAAATGATGCAAAGAGTAACTTTAATCTCATCTTCTGATACCCTGTCCATACTCATTTGAATCTCTAAGTACCTCCATATAACTGTGAGTGATGTACGCTAATTTAACAATTAAATGTTCTTGATGAAAAGATGATGCCTTTGAAAATTTTGTCATTACTGCCAAAGCATACGGGCCACCATCAATGTATACAATTCCTGCATCACATCGAACACGTGGCATGCCACCTGGTTTATTTGCTACGATTGCTTTCCCTTCGAGAGCCCTGTTAAGAAATCCCTTTTTAGGTTTTTTT
>AGAU01000039.1 GCA_000224765.2 SAR324 cluster bacterium JCVI-SC AAA005
ATCATTCCCAATGAAAGCGCGCCTTTTTGTTCTACCTGCTCCAGATTACGGTTAACCTCTGGTGGCCAGCTAGTTGGCTGCTTAAGCAATCCAACACCTACTTCTATTCACCACTTGTTAAACCAGCAAGAAGTTGCTAGTGAATTGAACGAGCGAGTTGCCCACTCGATTGCTTTCAAGGAACCAGTTGCTTTCACCGGATCCAACATGGGAATGTCTCGTATCGGAGGTTGACAACCGTTTCTTATCAACAAATCTCCCCACGTTAATATTTTGCAATCCTGACCCCCGAGTTTCGAAAATTCAGGCTGTAATTTTCCTCTCCAGATTTCTCAAAGGAGCTTCCTGATGCCTTCACCCATCTCTTTCCAAGCCATACGAATTTTTGAAGAAGATGGCAAATTTGTGCAGCGCATTATAGAGCGTAGTACAGAAGATTTGCCAGAAGGAGAGGTGTTGATTCAGGTGCATTACTCTTCACTAAACTACAAGGACTCACTCTCTTCATCAGGCAATCGTGGGGTAACACGTCACTACCCACACACTCCAGGAATTGATGCGTCCGGTATTGTTGCGGCTTCCACTGACCCTGATTTCAAGGCTGGAGATCCGGTTGTTGTCACCAGTTATGATTTGGGAATGAGCATAGATGGAGGATTCGGTGAATACATTAGGGTTCCCGCAAAGTGGATTTTACCTCTACCAGAAGGCCTGAGCTTGCAGGAGACAATGATTTACGGGACTGCTGGTTTTACAGCTGCTCAATCGTTTTGGGAATTAAAAGTAGCGGGCTGTATACCAGATAACGGCCCTGTTTTAGTGACTGGAGCAGCTGGAGGGGTCGGTTCAATCTCAGTCCGATTATTGCTTAATGAAGGATATGAAGTAGCTGCAGTCAGTGGACACGATCATGGGAAAGCACTGCTGAGAGAACTAGGTGTGAAACAAATCCTAGATCGTGAAGAAGCAGTTGATTCAGGAAATCGTCCACTTCTTAAGCCACAATGGAATGGAGTGATCGACAATGTCGGTGGGATACCCCTAGCCACAGCTTTGAAAACCACAAAGCCAGGTGGGGTCATCACAACTTGTGGAAATGTTGCCGGTGCAGAACTATCAACAACTGTTTTTCCCTTCATCCTGCGAGGACTCAAATTAATCGGGATTGACTCTCAAAATTGTCCTTATGGACTGAGGAAACAACTTTGGCAATACTTGGCAACCTACTGGAAGTTGCCGAACCTAAAAGTTGGTCTGAAGGAAGTTTCGATGGAGGGGATATTGAACGAAATCGAATTGATGTTACGTTCAGAAGTCAAAGGCAGAGTTGTTCTGCGGCACAAAGCCGCAGAATAGGGACAGGATGCACTCAAGGAGCTTGCAATGCTTTTTTGCTGGAATTTGCAGTACTTTCTATCAAATTGTGAATGGGGTTGATTTCACCAATGTCATTGATGTTTGTAATCGCTGACTCTTGATTATGACCTAACTTTAAGGTTATGGAGTAGGTATTTGAATTCCCCGAGATGTCAGTGGCTGTAAACGAAAGCTTCGCTCCATCACCCATGTAGCGCCCAGCAGAATCGCTAGTGCCAGTTGGGCCTGAGAGAGTCACCTTTGTTTGATTGTTGTTCAAAATCGCTGCAGATTCAGTAAAATCTACACCGATCATATTTGTTGGACTACCCACAGTGTAAGTAGCTGTTGCAGAAACTATATTCTCTAAGAAATTGAAGGTCAACTCTCTTGGATTAGATATATCATTGGCATTCGTTTTATTGTCTGCCGCAATTCCATCAATATTCACATCAAGGTAAACCTTACGATATACCTTGAGTGCCAAACTAGCCCCATTAGTTGATGCAATCGTTTCAGCAACTCCAGTATCTGAATTAGTTACACTTGGTGGAGATAGATGGAGGACATATTCAATACCCCCAACTTCAATACCATCAATCACAAGAATATCGTTAGATCCGATTGAAGTTTTGTCGACAGTTGTATTATCTGTTGTGAAAGTGTAGTCCGGTATCCCAACAATCAACTTCGTAGCGTTATCGACATCAAAAGTTCCATTATCAACCCCTACACCATTGGTTACTCCATTGGCTAAAGCTACTGATTGTCTCATTAAAGTAGTTGTCGTTTGGTCAGTTAAACTAGTGTTGTCATTATCTAAATATCCCCTTATGTAAGCCTTGCTATTAGCATTTTTCTTGAGAACAGTACCACTTGAAAAAGTAATTACAGCACGTGTTCTCGTATTATTGTTAGTGGAGGCATTGTCTTGAGCATTTGTACCTGCACTATTCCAAAAACGATATAGGGGATAATCGTTTTGAGTTGCATTATCACTGTTGTTATCGATCGTATTGTTCACGTCTCCATTTATTGTTGGTCCAGCATCAAAATATAAACCACTACCAGTAAGATGGGTACCATTATCTGCTCCTGTTCCAAACGCACTAACAATTTGTAGCCCATGACCTGTTACTTCCATGAGAAACACATTATCATGCGAAACGCTTGCATTTTTGGCTATCAGCTTTGGGACTAAACCGTCACTTCCAACTAATCGTGGACCAAATTGGTTAGAGCGATTTTCCACAGGTCTACCTTTGTTTGTAATATAAGAATCATAGTATTCGACCAAGCTCCAAGAATTATAGTTGTGATCAGTAATGTTATCATAATTCAGGAAGAAAGTCGGATCCCCACCATCAAGCTCATTATCCCCAAGATTATTCCCACTTACGTTATCAGTCGCATTTAAACTATTAGTAGTTTGGTGACTAAGTGCATTGAAGAAATTGCTGTAATCATTTGTTGCGTTATCTGGGATCGATACTGTCAAAGTATTTCCAGTAGCAGCTGATGTATAGGTTGCACTACTGATCGTAGTATTATTAAAAACACTGTTAGTCGATCTTGACCTGTAAACGTTACCTGATCCTCCTGAGGCTATTGGCTCAAACACATAAGTTGTTCTTGAAGAAGAACTACCATTGTCACCAAAACCATGAACAACAAAACCTTTTCCAGCTAGTACTGGCTGATCGAATGTGATCGATAGCCTTATCTCACTTTGAGTATCTGAAGTAGTAATGCTTGTCGCCAGAGGAGGAGAAGCGTCTACAAATACGACTCCTCTTCCATTTCCTGAGGTTGCGGAGACATTGTCGGAATCAGACATTCCAACAATTTGCATCAGACTTTCCTTGCTGATTCCCCCTGATTCTGTGTTGGCAATAACAGTCTGATTGTCACTGGTGAAGTGCTTGCTTGCATCAATTGTCCTCCAGTCGGTTAGCTTGATGTTCATGTAGTCTTTACCATCGACTGCATTGATACCAACAATGTTCTGACTCAATTCACCATTCGGTATATTATTTTGCCCCAAAGCACCTAGTGTACTTGCAAAATTTGAAAAATTTGTGATTTGGGAGATGGGTTCAGTCAAATTAATCTTAACTGATCTCTCGAAACCGTAGATTGTTTGAGATAGGGTGCCGCAACCGAATGGTCCGCTTAAAATATTAGCTGTAGCTGTTGTGCCTCCAGTCAGATTTACTGTATAGGTTGATGAGATGCTGTAGCCGGCTAAAGTAGTTGGAATTGTATTTTGATTACTATCGTTGTCACTGATTGGAGATGCGCCTGTGGTAGCAATACCAGCCGAGTTGCTTGGATACCAACTACCCGTAAAGCTACCAGTCACATTCGACAATTGCGCCGCATAGTATAAACAGGTTGGCCCTGCAGGGATTGTCTGGGTAGTTGCCCAAGCATTGTAATCTGCAGTTGTGTAGAATTCGTCACTTCTCCCTGTAGAGGTTGTGCCGGAGGCATTCAAACTACTTCCAGGTGAGTTCACTGCCAACAGTGGGGTAATTTCTGAGTTTCTAAGGCGTTGATCTGATACAGCATTGTATGAAACATTATCTAAATCTTCCGCACTTGATGCTACGGTTGCCAATGAGGAATTATCCGCCAAATCCCTGAATCCAAATTTATCATATATAGATGATGTTAAGTTATATTTTGGAAAATAGTAAAGATCAGCCATTTTGGCTGAAGTGCTGGCTACATTTGTTGGGTTAGCATCAAATTCTACAATCATCTTTGCAGTAATATCCGGATCACTTACATTGTCAAATTGACCATAATTATATCTTGAAGTGTCTTGGCCAGAGTGGTTGCTATGCTGAACAGCTACATGTGGTTCAAAATTATCAGCTAATGTCACGGTTTTAGCTGAAGTAGTAATTGTTGCATTACCACTATCTAGCCTCGTTATTGTTATAGTTGAACCTACATTTGCACCACTAACATGAATCTCAAAAACTCTTGATTCATCGACTGTAAAATTGTCATTATTACTCGTTCCATTGTCAAATGAATAGCTAAGATTATCATTTATATCGTAGCTAACAAACTGTTCACCAGTAAAATCTAAGGTGACATTATCACTGTCAATACTAGAAGTAGTATTTGTATTACTATAATTATCAATTCTTCTTATTATTGCATCGAATAATTCAGCTACCCTGGAAACATTATCATCTTCTAAGAAAGTCAATTTTTGGTTATTAGAAATCGTACTATAAATATTTTGACTCGGCTTGATTGAATACTTAGTCAATTTCTGTGCTAAAATTACTGGATCACCTGCATTAGGAACTGCTCTGTTTTCTATGGTATCACTTTTCACTGTTGAAATGTTCCCGGCAAGATCTTTAAACCAAGCATAAACTATCTTAGATCCAGTTCCATTACTCAGTTTATAATTCAGAGAAGTCGAAAAAACTTTGTTAACGTTTGTCGACCTCCAATCTGCAGAACCAATTGACGGTTGGGTAGAATTTTCACTGTAAAAATATCCAGCAATTCCAGAATCATTTGTTCGGTTATCTGTAGACTTTAACAATAGAGTAACAGTCTGATTAGTTGTTGTGCTATTGTCTGCTGTTACTATCTCAATGCTTGCAGTATAAGGTTTGTTCAAATCAATTATCACACTGTCTTGGGCGCTGGTAGATATATTATTGCTAGTATCTTCCAGCCAAAGGTAAATTGTTTTGGTCCCAACGGGATTTTCCAGAAAGGTATAGGTTGCTGATGTTGAATAATTTTGCCAGCGGCTATCACTTGATAATGGTGTAGATTGGCTAAACTCAGTGAGCAACATCTTACCAATCATAAAATTATCTATGCCACCAATACTGACTTGGACAGTATCACTATTCACGTGAGATAGACCGTTTGCAATTGAAATATTGAGATTGGTAGGTGCCGCGTTGTCCTGCAATTGAATAGTAGCGATTGCTGCAGAACTGACATTCCCAGCTTTATCTCTAACCCATGCATACAATGTCTTTTTTTCGGCTACTGCATTTGCAAACGAATAATTGATCAATTGCGAACTGTAAATCTGCCAATTTGCATCAGCGAATGGAGGTTCTGCATTACTTTCAGACAGGTTATAGCTAGCAACCACACCTGAATCAGAAGCATTCAAAGTAGCTGAAATTGTAGCAGATGTTCCGTTTGTGATTGAAAAACTAGAAATCGTTGGTTTTGTCGTATCTACAGTGAATGCTGGGATAATCAATGACTCTGATTTTCCTACGTAATCAGTGATAACTAGGGTACAGTTGCTATAAGTACCATCTGCTAAAGTCCCCAGATTTATGAAATTTGTGCCAACATTTGCCTCTAAACTTTTTTCTGTACAACTTTCCTTAACAGTTCCCGAAATTAGAGACTGGAATAAAATTTTTGGAGTTTGATCAGATGTAGAACCAATTTCCGTGTTGATGGTCAAAACAGATCCAGTAACCTCAGAAATTGTGTTTCCTCCACCTAATAAATTTGCGAGAGAATTCCCATCAACATCTGAATAATTTAGAGCCTCCTGTTGTATTCCTGTTGTTAGTTGAGCGGTGATTGTACCTGAAATGCTGTAACCACCCACAACTTGCTGAGTTTCGTCCTTAGCCAACATAACAACTTTTTCCAAGTTCAATTTTTGCCCCCCAAAAGTGATGGTTCTTGCTTCTTTCAGAACTGTTTTACCAATACTCTGGGATATTGCACTGGTGGTAGCACTTTCTGTTGGATCTAAAGATGTCCAACCTGACCAGACTCCATTAACAGCTTTTCCAATCATCCCTTCAGCTTCGCTTGGTACTATTCCGTCTATTTGATTCAAATCATTGATTATAGCAGTAAGACCCACTGAGATGTGTTCATCCCAATTTGTTTCCATCTTTTGCCAATCTTGCCATTGACTCATTCCTGTTACGAAAGCCTGACCCAATTGCTTGTTGGTTTCTTCCCAAAAAGTACGCTCGGCGTTCGAATAGGCAGCATTAGCAGTCAAGAAGGTAGTACCTAACAAGCCAGGAACCAGTTGATTAGCTCTTTCAGACTCACTGAATCCAAGAGATTCTAAGGAACTAATCAGTCCTTCCAAAATTCCAGCAAGCGCAGTTGGTGCTTCATCTGTTGATGCTTTAGCCAGCGAAAGTTGGCTTACACCAGTCTTCAATAAATTACTGACAATCACAGATTTGTTGTCAGTGTAGAATTTTTCTCTGCCTGGCATGATGGCAACTAATCCAGATGAGACCGCCGACAACGCAGATTTCCTGACAGAAGGGGTAGTGACTTTTCCAGCCATTCCCTTCAATGAGCCTGTCATCATAGCTTCCAAGATTTTGCTTAGTTCTTCCGAATTGGCTAATCCTGTGTTAGTCAACTCCCCTCGAACACCTTTGACAATTGCATCAATTTGAGTGCTTGTAATTGGTAAGATTTTATTATTGCTCCTTGTGACACGAGAAGTTGAATATCCAGCTGATATCCGCAATCTATCCTCAAACTCATTGGTTACTATGTCTACAAGAGAAATTGTGTTATCAAGAACTGTCGTAAAAACCATTGGGATGAGGTCATCTGTTAAGTAGTTCCCAGCTGGATCTTGAATCCACTTTTTGAGCTTTAGTTCATATTTTGTGTTGTATGCAAGGTTGCCTACGGGATAAGCCGTAAATGATCGGTTATCATTCCCCACGTCAATTTGGGATCTCAGTGGTATACAGGATAGAAAATTATTTGAGGAAAGTTGGACCGTTGCCCCACAGGTAGAGTCAGTGGCGGTGGTTACAGAACTAACTTCAACTGGCTCATCAAAAGCAAATTTCAGCGAGGCTCCAATTGATACTCCTGTGCTGCCATTACTCGGAACAACCGCATTCGCCACCACATTGGGACTCGTACTATCTATTTCGACTACTGGCTCAGGTTCGGGGACTGGACTTGCACTTTCACTAGTCTCATCTGAAGAACAAGCAACAACCAATACTCCCAACATAATTGAGATAATGAGCAGATTAAACACGTATTTTGACATATTCATATCAGTATCTTTGTTCAAAAATGTGAAAGTATCAGAAGCAGTTTAAGGCAGGATTTGTAGAGAATTAGGTCATTCAAGTCTATTGCCAAGAATCATTTGACTGCGCTGGTCTCTACTTTTGCATTGCTATTGTAAAATCTTCCTAAAACCCATGCCTCAAAATTTTTCGTAAATAAAACAATAAATTCAAATTGAAAGAATGTTTTTTTCTAGAGAAGTAATTTTATCTATCGACAATGTATTCAGCCCAGATCAGGTAAGTATGTAGTGGATGAAGAGTCGCCTTGTTGCCTTCAGCTAAGCGTACCGTGGTAATTGAATTATGTTTTTGCCACCGTAAGCCTGCTCTCCATCGTTCCATAAATTTAAATGTTGGCCCAAACTCAAATCCCCAATTAGATTGTCCATTTTCAATTGAGTCAGAAAAGTAAGCTTTCCCATCTTCTTGCAGTCTATAATTCAGACGGTTTTCCGACCATCCACCCATCAGACTTCCCCGCAAGCCCAAACCATTATCGGCTTCCCAAGCAATTCCAAAATTTCCAAGCAGTTGGAACTGTTCAAGATCAATCGATCTGGTCAAATTCATTTTTCTTAGCGTTCCTCTTTGATTACGATAGGATTGGCTGATCCCCGATAACAAAATTGGTGTAAGAAATTTCTGCAATCTTATTTCTAGGTGATTTCCCTTTAACCTTGTTCCTGTATCTGTTTCAAAAAAACTAGTTTTAGCCTGGCCAATATTCAGTTGCCAAATGAGTCCAGATGAAAAATCCCACTTAACAGCCCCCGTCTTATTAGAATGATCATTGTTTTCAATAAAATTATTGGTATCTTGCTGATATACTGGCGGATTATTCAGAATAACGTTATTTTTCAAATTTTCTGGGTGATCACTTTCTTGGTAGTAGCTTTCTTGTGAAGATAATGCATCTGTTGTAGTTAGTTCTTCAGAAGTAAGGACAGCCATCAATATCTGTTTGGAAGCTATTTTTTCTTGCTTATTTTCTTCGTTTAAAAATTTGCGCTGTTGCAATCCACGATTGGAAGATTTTAAATGTGATTTTTTGTTAGGTAATAAAATATTTATTTTTGTTCCATAATTTTGTGTGATCTTAGAATAGGTTATTCCAAATTTTCGGCAGAAGTCGCCTACGAATTTGATATCCAAATCTATTTGCTGAAATTGTTGGATTAACTCCTTCCTGTCCGGCTCTGAGCAGAGGATATTTGGGTCGGATGTCGGTTCTTTTGCTAACAGAAGAGTAGTCGATAGGCAACAACCCATCGTTAACTGAAGAACCTTATATACCAGGTTTTCCAATGAAAAAATTTGTAGCCGATTTAGCACTGGCCCCCCAGTTATTAGTTTCACCCAATAATTTGGTGAATCACACGCAGAACTCGCCAAGGTTCCAAGCAAAATTGAGGCAAATGGATAGTTGCAAAAATTTGTAGATAATTTCGAGGCAGAGAGTCTCAGATCAACCGAAACTAAAATTTTAGCATTTTTAGAGATTTATTCTTGATGGGAGGGAAGCTAAAGTATTGATTACATTCAATACTTATATATTAAGATTACATTTGGAAGAATAAGTAGTAGCCTTTTGACTCATTCAAAGGCAGCGATCCTCAAGCTACTGATATTTGGTCATGAACATTCTGATCTAGATAGTCGAACCGAGCCATGTCAAAAATCTCGTGAAGCTCTAGGTCAATTACTTCGATGTAGTGATTTAGCAGATGTAAATCCATTTCAGCGACCCAACCACTTCTGCCGTAGCGATGATGCTTTGCCAAGCTCTTCAAGGCTGTAGGGTGGTCTTCACAGACATGGATCGGCACTTCCGGAAATTTATTCAAGAAAACTACGAAAAACATCTATACTCGAATGAATTTAGTTTAAATTTTAATTAAATTTATACATCAAGATTTGATTTTGTCACTTAAAAGTCAAGTATTGTTTATTTCATTTCACTGCAATTTTTTTGAAATTCAAAAGTTTCAAAATTTTCATACAATCCCTAGATTAAATCTATATAAAGAAATTATTTTGACACATAATATCTAATTTGGTTCATTATTTTTGTATTTTGCCAATATTTTGTTTGGCATCAGCTAGTTGAGTGAAACGAAAGATTTCGATCTTGCTGATGAAGTAGTAGCTAGTTTGCAAAAATATAAATTTCTTAGGAATCTCGTTTTAGAACATTTCATGGGCCTCAACAGCTATTTGAAGAAAGATTTTCTCTTGAATAAGTTTTTCAAAAGAGAAATTACTCCCCTGCACAAAATTTATCATCTCAATATGTCTCCATAATGGTAAGAATTTTGAGCTCTAAAACCTAATCTTCTTATGAATAAATTGGTCTGGAGATACGCTGAAAAATATTTTCATCAATCCAAGGCAGATTACAATTCCATTTGGCCTCAGCACATTAATAGCCGGACACTTAGGAATACATGACCCGCTAGTTTCAATACTCACACAAAAACCTTCTTGATTTGGAGATATTCTGATGAGCTCTTCAGTCTTTGTCAGATCTATGATATTTTCAAAGTAGCTAAATTTAGCGACTTAATTTGGCCGACTCCTACCAAACAAATCACCATTTTTTCCAGCAATATTATTGCTGACAATTCCACTGGGCTTAGCCCAAAGTCAATAACATTTCTCACAACTTGACTCCTCCATCATTGAACTGTACTGCACTTATTAGCTCCGCTATACGTGTAAAAAGTTTCGTCTTGAAAGGAAATATTCTCTGGGAATTCAAGAAAGATATTTTCCAGAGACTTCAGGACGTTGGTATTTGCTCCGGCATCCGCTAGGGCCATTCTTCTCTCAGTTGAACAGAGCACTATTTCCCCATAGTGACAGTAGTAGCAATAATCACAACCTAGCATGTAATTTAGGCCCCTATCTGTCCAACTCTGACGTTACTGGCACAAGCTCAAGTTTAGACAGCAACTCCCGCTGGCCAATGTCAAACCATTGTTCCCTAATGAACACCCAATTCAACAGGCCTGGAGCGATAAAAATGCAAGCCGCTACAACAAATTCCAACTGCCTTCATCTAAACCAAAACCTCACTCAATCCTGGTTTTACATAGAAAAATTCCTTCGCTTTCAGCGATTTGTTTCCCTAAAAGGGCAGTACTCATTTTTTTCGTAGTAGTTAAAGAATTGAGAAAGGGTTAAAATGTGATAATTAGAGAAAATCTAGAGGAGTTTTTTCACAGAGATCAGTCTGCTTATCAAGATCAGCTTTACTCCACGCACTTACAACAAGCGATCGGAATGTACACCTTTCTGTCGTAGATGTACTCCCACTCATATTCGTAAACCATCTTACATGCCTCTTGGTTATGGTTAGCCGTCTTTACCTCTGAACCTGCATTTGAGCAAGAAGCCAAAATAATCTGGATACCGATCAAGCACCAAATTAAGCCGAATCTTTTTTTGTAATGCTGGGGGTTAATTTTCATTCGATCAACGCAGGCAGAAGGAAGACAGAACTTCTTGTTGACTGTTAGCAAAGTCAGACACTGTTATTTGATAAGTAAAATAAAACTATCATCAAGACAACGATGAAAAACATCATTGGTGAGAATCTTCCCATCAAGTTAATATCTGCGGTGTTTTTTTGAAATAGATAGGGACTCTGAAAGCTAAATTCTTTTCAGGAATTAAAAGCAATAAGGTATCGGATTCATTCGATACAGATTCACCTGAAGAAATTTTTAAGTTCTTAGTGAGCAGCTAGCCCCTTTGGTATTAACTCACTCAAAATTTGCACTAATTAACAAAAAAATTTAAATTAAAATCAGGAGATTAATGACTTTTAATATCTATTTTTAAGGGAAATAATGTCGTCTTCCAGAGGACTTCCATCGCGAAAGTTTTCAGAATTCAAATCATTAAGAAGAAAACGCTCTCTCATGTCTTTAACATCTTGCTGAATAAGCAGCAGCATCTTTTGATTGTCTTCAAAATCTTTCTGCATCACACCCTCCTCAACAGTGACATCTAATCATTAAATTCGCCTGCAAACACTTTACTATTGGCATAATTCAGGCCAATTCTGATGTTAGCCTCAATTTGGCGTGGATGCAGATCAGTTTTTTGGGGTTCATCTATTTCTCCTACCCAGTTCTTACAAGTCACTCGTAATCTTCCCACTTCCATTTCTGGTCTTCACTGGGGTCATCGTTAAGTTCTTTACGTTTAGTACTCTGAGTAATTATTTTTCCGCCTCTGTAGGTGATCCTTGGGGTAACTGAGAGAAATATTTCTGTACCTTTAAAGCTATCAAATCGATGTACTTCTAAAATTTCTTCATCTTCAGATACAGGCTGAATCGGGCCAAATGTGATGGTTTCCTTAAGAGTTAAAACAACTGTTTTGTCTGCCTCCAAATTTACATCAATACCTGTTCTGTCATCATAAGCAGAATATTCT
>AGAU01000038.1 GCA_000224765.2 SAR324 cluster bacterium JCVI-SC AAA005
TCTTTCAGCTGCAGATCCTTTTAGAGCCTTTAATCGCACCTCTTCAATTTCAGCTGCCTCCATAGCTTTTCTTTCGTGAATAATTTTTAGTCTCTCTATCTCCATTGCTTTTTGTGCATCTAACTGCTCTCTTTCAAGCTTAGCCGCTAATTGAACTTCTCTTTCTTTAGCAATTCTCATTTTTTCTTGAGCAATTTTCATTCTCTCAACTGCAATTTCTTTTTTAGCACCAGCTCTGGCCATCTCAAATACTTTTTGAGCTCTACTCTTTTGGAAAATTCGTGATTTTTCAGCTTCAGCTTTATCAAAAACTTCAATTTTTTCTCTGGTTTCAGCTGCTTGTGTTGTTATAACCTGCGCTTTGGCCCCAATAATCGAACGAGGCTCTACCTCCATACTAAGCTCTGGTTCTAATTGCAATTGGACACTAGACTCAAATTCAACTTTGATCTCTGGCAAATATGAGTCTATTTCTTTAGGCAAAAGATTTTCTGGAGATTTAAGAGCTTCGTCAGGCATTTCAGGAACCACTGAGAGCGAAGTAGAGGGAAGCAAAGCTGATGCCTCAGTTAGCGTAGTAGCAGATGTCACTGACGTTGGTGCAATGGTAGTAACAGAGGTTAGTTCTGGAAGAGGTATTTGAGGGGTAGGTCGCTTGGGATATGTAAGAGAAGCTGGGTGTTCCGAAATGATTTCTTTTAGTGCAATGATCGTAACTCTTGGCTTCAGTTCTGCCTTTGAATTATCCAGTGCTAGACCTTGAAAAATTGCGACGTGCACAATCGAGGAGAACCCCATTGCAGCAAACCATACTGCTTTGCCCTTTTTCGTATGTACAATTAATGAAGGAAAGGACTGCGCACTCAAGGTTCCTTTATAGTAAGCAACTGTAATGAAGTTGCGCCTGCCTCATTGAAGAACTCCATAGCTCGCAGCAGCTGCTCAGTATTTGCATTAACGCCTGCCTTTAAAATCACCCAAGGTTCTGTCGAACTTTCAGTGAAGTGTATCTTCAGGTGCCGGGTGAGTTCTGATCCTGTAAAGGCTTTCTGTTCAATTGCAAACTCACCTTGAGCATTCATCAACACCGTAATTTTTTCAGACTTCAAGGGAGCAACAGTAACAATCGGCACCTTCACTGAAAAGAGCTCGGAAGCCCGAAAAGTCCCGGCGATCATAAAAAAAAATCAGTAGCAAAAAGACGATGTTAATTAGCGGTAAGATGTTTTCCTGCTCTGATATTTCGGGGGTGGAAGACAAACGAATGCGCTGTTTCATGGAGAACCCGACCGTATTGGCTGTTTCACTAAGACAAGATTTGGTCCCACAATTTGCTGCAGTTGTTTCAGATGAATCACAAAATCTTGTAGCGGGAGCAATCGTGCGGTCTCGACCAACACTAGATGTTGCGGGTTGCGATGTATTCGATTTTGCAAGGCTTGTAGCAGGGTGGGAAGGAGTACGTCTTTACCATCAAGCAGCAACGAGCCCGACTCTTTCAACCTCACTTTGCTGGTTTCTAGATTATGAGCTGAAGTTTGCTCACTATTCGTGGAAACCGACAGATTTAACGTATTCCATTGCGTAAAACTCGATGAAAGCAGAAAGAACACCAGCAGAATGAACACGACATCAATTAGCGGTGTCAGACTAAAAACTAGGCGGCGAGAATGTGTCTTACGAAGTTGCATTATAGCTGTTTAGAAAAACTACTTCTTTTGCGGTCAGCGCACTACCTGAAGGGAATCACCTTCAGAACGATACAGAGAGTAAGTAAATGTTTGTGTCAAGACATCTTCGGCAAGTTGTTGAAAGCTATCAGTGCAGCCTCTGAACCAGTTAAACATCAGAGTTGCTGGAATCGCAACGATCAAACCTGCAGCAGTCGTCAATAATGCTTCCCAAATCCCTCCTGAAAGAACCTTCGGATCTACTACAGCACCCCCTTGTTGTAGTTGCTGAAACGCTGTAATCATTCCAATTACAGTTCCTAACAAGCCTAATAAGGGGCTGATCAAAGCAATCACTTCCAAAGTTTGGAGTTGACGGCGTAATTGCGCCAGGTGAAAATTCGCAATTCGCTCAGCTTCTTCGCGTAGCAGTTCTTCCTCTGCATTTTGTTGTCGTAATCCCAGGACTGTTTGAAGAACCATCGACAGCGGGCTTTTTGAACTTACAAGTCTTTGCTGGGCATATTCTATGTTGTCTTGACGCATTGCTTCAAGAGCATCTGCAATGACTGCTGCGCTACTAGAACTGAAAAGCTTTGCTTTGGAAAACTGTAAAAGCTTTACGATGGAAATGGTGAAAGCCACTACGGACAAAACAACTAAAATCAGGATAATGGGACCTCCAATTCGTAGAAGCTCCCAGAAAGGTTCAATGTTCAGTTCCCACACGTTACAGATCTTTCTTCATTAGAAAGTTCAAGCATACTTTTTCGGGAGTTGCGCTATGCCTTTGCGCCATGCCTCAAGCTCAGGCTCACCAGGTTTACGTTTGCCAAAAAACATCGAAGTGTTCTGTTCTGAGACATTGAAAGTTTCAAGCGAAGTGACAACTCCATCGACAGTGGGTTTTAGTACGACCCAACAATAAGCCACTGGATCTTCACGGAAATGTAGCTTGAAATTAGAATTAATCACTTTGAGGTACGGGTCTTTAACAACCAAGCGACTAATCAAGCCTGTATGGATTTGAATCACGCCCGAACTACCTACAAATAGCATAATCTCAGTTTCATTTTCTTGAACAATTTCGAGTAGTTGTCGCACTGACGTAGAAGAAACTTGGTAGGCGCGTTCTGTCCCAGCAAGTCGTAAAGCTTGTTGACGCGTTACCCCAAATTTACGCTGTAATTTGATAAAGTCGTGCGTATCCCGAAGCGCATCCCATTCCTTTTGGAATAGCCAAAGGTTAATTTTACTATCTGGTATTGGGAGTGTTAATTTTTCTGGTGATAGAACTGATTGGACAGGAATTTGATTTTTACTCAGAAAACGCTCTGTCAATTTTTCGAAGGCGTTGCTGTCACTTTCAGTGGTTAGATAAACCTTATGAACTGCTGTGCCGTTGCCGTTGAAGAACTGAAAACTCGGCATTTCTCGGTATTGTGATTCCATTTCCACTGCAAAACCAAATTGCCAATGCTTTAAAAATAGTCGTAAATCGATGTGACGGCCGAGTACCAATCCCATCTTGCCAAAAATTGAAACATTTTCGTACTCGCCAGTTTTCTCGTGGATAACCTCAGCATTGCGAGTCAGAGCTTTGACTTTACCAAGTCTGGGCAACTCTTGAATCAGCTCACCCCAATTTGCTTCCAAGCGCCTGACACCACAGCCACATTTGGTTACTAAGAGTTCGACTTCGCTTATACCAAGCAATTTGGCGGCATCCCTGGTGCTCAATTTTGGTTGATCCTGTTTGAGATATGCCCACTGATCTTGAATATTCACTTTTTGTTTAGTTTTAGATCCTGATAGGATCTAAACATATTAAGATTTTTTAAAAGAAATAGGTTTTTGCCTGAAGATAGCAGGGGTGTGGTAATCAACCCAAAATATACTGTTTATCCGATTGATTAACCTCCAAATCCCTGAGGTACAGTGTACTTATCGGAGCTGCGTGGAATGTCAAAGCGCCCCCGAATCCAAATAGCAGCGTTCTCACTGCAATCTGATGCCCCATGCTGACCTGAGTTATATAGTGGATTGTAACCATATTTACATAGATTCGCTGCAAAATGACCCTGGACTCGCTCACCCACAACTCCATATTTGGTGAAAATGATGCTGCCACCATCAAGATCGCTAGTACTGGAGCGAACATAACCAGTCCCATTATCATAGTAACTATTACCAGCGGAGCTTAATTCTGATTCGACTGTTGTGGTACCTAAAGTTCGTAAGTTCAACTCTCCATCATAAGGTGAGGGCTTAAGGGAAATACGGGTAGTATTATCATAAGTCTCAAAATAAGCCTGAAGCAAAGATTGGTTATCGCTACTAATTTTTACAGTTTCATTAGAACCGATCTGGTAGCAAATTGCAGAAGTGTTTCCTGTTGGTTCAACAGAACAGACTGGATCAGCAACCCTAACTTCAAATGCACCAATAAGTTGGATCATATTGTTTACGCAATCAACTACATGAGTAACTATATCGTATTTGCAAAGCTTAATATCGAAATATCCTCCCATTCGACCACCAGGTTTGCTACTGTAGTTTGTGAAGGTAATATTGCCCCCATCCTCTGTACTTGAAGCTGTTTACGTGTAATATTCTCCTCCATTTGTTTGATACGTGCTACTGCTCATTCCAACATGATGAGTCTTCACGGTACCAGTTCCATTTGCCATTGATTGTAAAGAGATCTTAGCATTGCCATCTAGCTCAAGATTTATCTTCGTCAAGCCTGTAGAGTCGACGTGTCCACTTACTTTTCCGCTGTATGCAGAAGCGTTTAGTTGTTGATCGGAATTATCACCAATTCGGTAGCAAAGAGCGGAAGAATGATTGTCGGGAGAAACTGTACAAACGTTTGTTGGATCACTCGCAATCTGACTTAATTCTGTGTTATCGTCACTGCTATTGCGATCAGAGCAAGATACCATTAGTTGACTGAAGAATAGAATAAATACGAAACGATATATTGAAATTTTGGTAAAGCGCATTTCAAAACCCTCGGTATAGATTAAAAAACACCAAGCTTAAAGCTTAAGAGTATACCCATTTGGATGACAGCTTGGTCAGTATTGATAAGTAAGGCTCGCTTTCAGATTGCGTCCTGCTTCATCAAGTTGAGAAAGATGTTTGCGGTAGCGATTATCGGCAATATTATCGATACCAAATTTTAACTCGAATCCTTCTAACAAATACCTTGGTATTTTCCAGCTACCCGATAGATCGTGGACAACATAACCAGATGTTTTTTCCACACTGCTGTCAAAAGGTATTTTTTCTTGTTTGCTGACTAACAAAGTTCTCCAAGTCCCTATAAAATTGTTATTCGGTATCGAGCCTTTCAATTTAAGTAACCATTTATCTGCAGGCATATTAACTAATGGCTGACCGCTAGTTTTGTTGTGGCCGCGTATTTGAGAGTGGGATATATCAATTTTCAAATGCTGACGCTGAACCCCAAACTCAGCTTCAAAACCTGTTACTAATCCCTGTTGTACGTTCAGATTCTCAAAATACAAACAGTCACCCTGATTCGTACAATTTATATCAGAGACTATTTCGTTATGTTTGACTGGGTAAATTGAAGTATCTATAAAGTCTTCAAGTCGATTGTGGAAGTAGGTAGCATTAAAGTGAAAGTCTGTGAGCGAACCACCAGAATTTTCTTTCTCGATCTGTACACCAATTTCACGGTTCGTAGAAATTTCAGGTTTAAGATTAGGGTTAGGCACAAATATTCCCTCGGGATTTCCTCCGTAATGAATCCCTGATATATAAAGTTCTTGTATGCTAGGAACGCGAAATCCTTTGCTATATGAGATATAGCTACGAAGCCATGGTTTAAATTGATAAGAGGTAGTAAATTTTGGTGAGAGTTGATCCTGACTTCGGCTAGAACCAGATTCTTTAGCTTTTGTCACGAAACGATCGAAGCGTAAACCAGGAATCAGTTCCCACTTCTTCTGCCAGGTCAATTCATCTTGTAGAAAAATACCAATTACCTGAACAGCCGCATTTGGATATGTCCTAAGGTTTTCCCCATTGCGAGAACTAGTTTGCTCATCCTGGTACCATTCAAACCCATAAGTCAGTAAATTTGCAGCTTCGGCTAGTTTCCAACTTGACTGGTTTTGAATATTAAGTCCATTTGTCACTAGGCTTATCTTATCCTTGCGTTGATCGATTTGACGTTTCTCGTAAAGAGCAATTTCAGTATGATAATATACGGTATTTAAGTTAAATAAGTTACTGTCAATATCTTCAAATTGGTGACTTAAACGTACGGTGTTTCGTTCTGTAGTACGGTCAGCAATAGATAATTCACTTGGGTCATCAGCTTGGGTGTTTACTGGAGTCTCTTGCGTTTGCTTATAACTCTCGAACGAGATTCGGTAAGTATGGTCCCAGGTAGGAGTCCACATCAGCTTGATTAATGCGCCCTGAATACCATCACCAGAATTCGCTAGGGTATTACCACCTCCTTGCCTAACGTCGTCAGCTTTCCGGCTTGTAGCGTAGAGCAAATAATCTAGATCTTCAGTAGCAAAGCCATAAACTGAAGTACTTAGCAATCGCTCTTGGTTCGCATCCTGGTAGCCGAGCTTTAGGCGAAATCCATGGTTTTGGTCAGGTCGCAGAAAATCTACTGGATCTTTTGTCGTTGCTGCTATCACTCCACCAATTGCGTCACTTCCATACAGTGCCGAAGCGGGCCCACGCACAATATCGACTTGCTTGAGTAACTCAGGATCAAGAAAAACTGAGCCTTTGTGACCAGATTGGAAGTTTTGGCGAGTATCATCAATTGTCACAAGCACCCTACGTCCTGAAAGGCCCCTGATCATCGGTTTCTCACTTACTCTTCGGGGTCCGCCAGTAGACTCAACGTTTGGCAAGCTTCTCAAAAGATCATCAAGACTCTGCGGTTGAGCACTTTCAATTTCCACGAGATTGATGACGCTAACTGAAGCAGAAACCTCTTTCACGGGTCGCTCAGAGCGGGTAGCGGTTACAGTGATTTTTTCTAATTCCAATGGCAGGTTTTGTAATGTGAGGTTGTCACCCTGCGCAAATACTTTTGGAACCAGAAATATCAGGAAGACCACTGTCGAAAACCGAGACTTTTGCAAATTAATGTTATTGTAAAATTATTTATATTATTAGTTTACACTAATTTTTGGTGCCTATAGTCTGATTTGAGACTGATTCTTATTTGTTCTCTAGGCAACTGCGGAAGCAACCGGCATGATATGCAACCTTCCTTGAGAATTTTGCCAGATATCAAAGTCTACACCGTAGATCTCGCGCAATGGCTCTCGTTGAAAAACTTCGTTTGGCTGACCTTGCAAGACAAGTCTCCCTTCAGAGAGCAGCACCACCCGATCGGCATATTGAGCCACTAAGTTGAGATCGTGCATTACGGCGATGATTGTCTTTTGTTCATTTACCAAAGACCGACATAATTCCAGCAGTTCCAATTGATAGTAAGGATCCAGGTGGTTTGTCGGTTCATCAAGTAAAAGCAATTCAGGTTCTTGGCTTAACACTCTTGCCATGTCTACACGAGTACTCTCACCACCGGACAGAGTTAGATAAACTCGCTCAGCGAGGTGGCTACTTTGCAATCTCTGGAGTTGTTGTTGGGCGAACAAGACGTCATGAGACGATTCTTTACGACCTTGCAAATAAGGATGACGTCCCAGAAGCACGATCTGAAGCGCCCTAAATGGAAACGCCATATCACGTTTTTGAGCTAGATAAGCTCGGACTTTTGCTAACTCCGTAGGATCATAGTCTCTCAGGTTGCGATGTTTTAGCCGGATAAAACCTTCTGTGGGGACGAGTTCATTAGAGATCATCCGCAACAGAGTACTCTTGCCTGCTCCATTTGGTCCGACAATGCAGAGGAATTGTCCTGCTGGTACTGCAAGACTTATATTACGGACCAGCCACTTTAGTGATTGCGCTTGATAGCTGACTTTTTTTATCTCAAGCATGGCTCAGCTCCCGCTTGAAGCGCCAGAGCAACCATAAGAATAAAGGCGTCCCCATCAGCGCAGTGATTGTTCCAACCGGCATTTCTGCAGGAGAAACTATTGTGCGCGCCAACAGATCAGCAGCAATCAACAGCAATGCCCCTCCCAAGGCAGAGCCCGGAAGTACCAAGCGATGATCTGGGCTTCCCATTAATCTTATCAGGTGTGGCACCACCAATCCTATGAAACCAATACCGCCAGAGACCGAGACCGCTGCACCAACAGCCAATGCGCTGCCAAGAATCACACGCTTTTTAATGATTTCGGTTGAGACTCCCAAATGGTAGGCCTCAGACTCACCTAGACTAAGTGCATTTAGGGCTGGAGCCAATTGGGCCAAAAGTCCAGCACCTACCAGCATAAAAGGGATGGCAATGCCAATCATCTCCCAGGTACCGCCGGTCAAACTTCCAAGTAACCAGAATGTCAAGCTTCGCAGTTGTTGATCATCAGCTAGAAACGTCATAATACCGATACCCGCGCCAGCAAGACTGTTTACAGCGATACCTGCCAGCAGTAAGGTTATAGTCGAGATTGTACCTTCGGTTTTGGCCAGCAACCACAGGCACCATGTCACCCCACCTCCCATTAAAAAAGCTGCAAACGGAATCCCCCATAATCCCAGAAGTGCTGTGCCACCGAGTACAATCCACAATGCTGCGCCGAGACCGGCTCCTGCGCTGATCCCAATCAAGCCCGGATCTGCGAGAGGATTACGAAACAAGCCTTGCAGTGTAGCGCCTGTTAGACCTAAAACTGCCCCAACCAAACCAGCCATTACCACTCGTGGAAAGCGGATGTGCAACAGTACAGCAAAGCCTTCGGACTGATTCCAAAGGATTTGGGGCAGCTGCCATGGGTCGATGCGGTACGCGCCAGTTGTTGCCGAAATTAATGCGATGCCAACCAACCCCAGTCCCAGCAGACTCAACAGAGAAGTCTCACGTTCCTTCACTCGATACCTGAGATGAATACACCGGTTTCTTGGTGAATGCCTCGGAAGAGATCCATTGCGGCCTTGCCACAGCGTGGTCCATAGCCTGCGAGATATAGGTCATCCATGATTACAAAGCGCCTCTGTTTGCCTGCTGGAGTGAAAGAGACACCTGGAAGTTCATCCAGCTTTTCAATGCCGCCGATCGAAGCTACCCCTTTTTGGAAGAAAATCAGTACTTCCGGTTGCAAGGCAACCATTGCTTCCGCAGTGATTGGCTTTACTCCATCGACCTGATCTCCAACATTTTCTGCTCCGGCGATCTCCAACATTCTACTGGGTCCGCTTCCCTTTCCTAATATGAATTGGGAACGATTGCCGCGTACATAAAGCATCAGGGCCCGCTTTCTAGTCAAATTGACTCGAGGCTCCAATGCCCTAGCCAAAAGCATGAGGTCATTTTCCAAGATCTGCAGTAAGGCTGATGCTTTGGCCTCTGTATTGAGGATTTTGCCCAAGCTGCGGATGCTCGTCTTAGTATCCTCGCAGCTTTCTGCTTTGGGCAGCAGCTCTACTTGCACATCAGCATCTTGCAATTGACTTACGATAGTTGGAGGGTTTAAGCCTTCAGGGCCAATTACAAGGCTAGGTCTCAAAGACAAAATACCTTCGGGGTTGAGCTGTCTTACGTATCCTACTGTTGGTTTGGCTTTTGCGGCATCGGGATAGTAGGAAGACGTGTCTCGACCCACAACCCATTCTCCTCTTCCCAAGGCATAGACAATCTCTGTGATGGAACCGCCGATGCTCACGATGCGTGGTGCCTCAGCATTTAAAGCGGAAGCCATCAACAGATTTCCTACAAACCAAAAAGACAGAATGCTTTTATGCAGAGAAGACATGAGAGACTACAGTTTGAAGGAGGTTGAATGGAAGATGTTTTGGACTATTAAATTTGTAATAGCAAATAAAATTAATTAGTTTTAACTAACTATTTATATAAGTACAAAGTAGTATTTGTCAATCTTTTGGTCATCTCAATTTTCTGGGCACTGTTGGGGGCCGGAAATCTCTACTAATTTTGTAATTTCCAATGGACTGAATCACTTCCAACATCATCCGAATTGAGTTGAACAGTTCAGTTTTAGAAATCAGAAACTGAGAAACTACCTAGTAGATATTTATTAATTGATTATTTGGGCTAACCCTCTAGACCTCTGGGTTAGTATTTCAGCTACTTAGCCACCTAAAAGTACTTTTTTTGTGTAAATTAATGCCAAAGACAATTTCTGTGCGAACCAAAAAAGAAACTAACAGCATCTTACTTAGAGTTATCAGCAATCTTTGAAGATGCGTTGTCCGTCAGAAATAACAGTGTTACAAAAAATTGCGCTTTTCATTCTTGCGTAGTCTAAGTCAGCTGCACGAAGCACTGCTCCTTCCAGGTTGGCTCCAGTCAAGTTGGCCTCCCATAGATGGGCCCCACTCATATTAGCTCCAGTCAGGTTGGCTTCCCTCAAAACAGCTCCAGTCAGGTTGGTATCGCCCAAGTTAGTGTCACGCAAATCAGCTTTCCTCAGGTCGGCTTTCCTCAGGTCGGATTTATACAGGTTGGTTCCAGTCAAGTTGAACTCCCTCAGAATAGCTCCACGCAGGTCACATTTGACACAATTGTAGGTATCTTGGAGCTTGTCCAAATCCTCCTGTTTGTAAGCTGAAGCGTCAGCTGTCAGCAGCGTTGCAACGATCGAAAGTAAGACTATCTTTTCCATAATTTGTAGACCAATTTGGAATTTGCAACCCAATAGTTTCTGGATGTTTGGACCTTCTGAGAGTTCCCAGACTTTCCAAATAAAAGATTCAAGGACACAGGAGTGCAGAATAGAGGTTGGAGAAGAAGATGGGTTTCAGGAATGCTCGAAAAAAAATTAGCCCAACGGATTAAGAATCTGACTGTGAAATTTTGATCAATCGATTCAAAACCGATTTCGCAACTTGAGGCAATTTAATATTTCTGACTTCTTCTAAATTGTGAAAATCGTTACCAACAATGATCAAACCCAGCATGCCCATATTCTGATGTGGGGTACAACCATATAAGTAAATTCCAGGAGCTGTAAAAACTACGGAGTGAACCGCATCTATTTCTGATTTTGGCGGAAGCCCATTCATGCCAGGACCTGCTAGAAATTCTACATTGTGCCCCTCATTCTTTGGCAACCATTCAATAGTGTTTCCGATATTGATATGGGCGACTTCGATGCTGTAGGAGTCATGTTCTGTAAAATCAATTCGAATAGTTTCCACTGAAAAAGCTTTTGAAATTACTAGTAAACTAGAAATAAAACATAATATTAATAATTTATGCATAATGAAGGACTCTGATATAGGACAATAGACTATTCTAAAATTGTGTAGCGACGGAGAAAGTACTTTTTGAATCTGTTAAAAAAATCGCAAGCATTATGCAGATCTGATTCGCAATTTATATTTTAATTCTAAAAGACCAACGGATTAGCAGTCTGGTTTGGTTCCTTGAGTCACTCCATCTCTTGAATGACCATCAAATAATCCAATATAATTTCCAACAACAGTTTTATTGTTAAGCACAAAACACTTTTAATTTTTCAGTTATCCAGTTCGTCATACAAGGCTTTTTGGGTTACATTTTGCCAAGAGTCTTTTGCTTCCCTTCGAGCTGCATTTTGCCAACTGGTATTTGCTTCACTTAGTAGTTCCAATTCCTCTGTTTCCTTCAACAACAAATGGCGGCTGACTCCAATTGACAGCGGATTGATTTTCTTTCGCATCATTCTTTTTCTCATTCTGCTACGTATTATCATTCTCACTCCTTATAAACAGCTCCAAGTATAGAAGATTTCCAGCATTGTTGATGTCTTCAGGAAAATTCCAAAGCTTCCGCTTCAGCTCTCTTCAATGTTTCCAGTATTGCTCTCTCCTTCGAATTATCATGGCATGCAGCACACGTTGGCTTCCGTCGTAGGAAAAATTTAAACTCTCTGTCACGGTCCTCTTCGATTTTTTCTAAAAATCAGTTAGTCTTTCTCATATTTTTTCCTTCTCAAATGGATGTTCTTAAAAAACGCATACTAATTCATTATCAACATTTATCGATTCGCGTGGAAGTAAATACCTTAGGACTACGTAAACAAGGACGTGATGAGAAGATAAATTTGGAAGCCAAGCAAATGAAACAATAAAAAGCCGATTACACCCAGCATGCCGAGAACTATCCCCACTGCTCCAAGAAATTCAAAGCGGGGTTGCTTTCGTTTGTATCGGCGTGGCGTTGGATCTTTCGGACCGAAAGGGTTGAAGTCCCCTTGGCGAAACAAAAATTCATTCTTGAAGAAATTTAGATTCCTCTCATTTTTGAATGAGACCTGAATTGGATTGAACAAAATACTTAAAATTTGATTTTTATTATTAGTGTATGCTAATTAAAATTTTGATTTCAATCTAGCAGCTTGTTAAATGAAAAAGTTCAACAAATTTTTGTAGGCTAACTGATACTTAGGTTGGTAGCAGTAGCAAAAAATGCTGCCCTGCCGATCTTTCAATTATCTAGCAGCCTGCTAAGTTTACTGCAAGATTTCATCGTCTCGACGCCTGTGATGAGAGTCACAGGAGCTAACAGAAGAGAAAAAGTTTTAAATAGACAGGTTCCGTACTTGAAGGAAAGAAAATGAAAGAGAAGAGAAAGTTTTACATCAACGGTGAGTGGGTTGACCCAATTTCAACTCACGATTACCAAGTTATCAATCCCGCTAGTGAAGAACCTTGTGCAATCGTCTCATTTGGGAGTGATCGTGATGTCAACCGAGCTGTAGCTGCTGCTAAAGAAGCATTTCCAGCTTGGTCAATAACACCTCCTGAAGAGCGTATCGATCTCGTTGAGCGGCTTCTTGAAGCCTATAAAGAGAGGGCTCAGGAGTTTGGCGAGGCAATGTCCGTCGAAATGGGTGCTCCGATAGACTTCGCTCGGACAAAACAGTTTGACCGCGGCATCTTCAATATGAAGGGTCTAATCGAGGCTGCTAAATGCTTTAAATTTGAGGAGGATTTTGATCCTACTCGGCCTGATCTGCGAAATTTCTATGAAGCGCATGGTGTATGCGCGCTCATTACCCCTTGGAATTGGCCGATCAACCAGATCTCACTCAAGGTGCCCGCCGCTGCTCTTGCAGGTTGCACAATGGTACTGAAGCCATCTGAGGAAAGTCCGCTGAATGCTATGCTTTTTGCCGAGTTGATACACGAGGTCGGATTCCCAAAAGGAGTCTTTAATCTCGTCAACGGGGATGGGCAGGGTGTCGGGACCTGTCTGACAAAACATCCAGATATTGACCTTGTCAGTTTCACAGGGTCGACCCGAGCCGGGAGGGAAATCCTTCGTAACGCGGCCGATGGCCTCAAGAAAGTATCCCTCGAACTAGGCGGCAAAGGGGGAAATATTATTTTTTCTGATGCTGATAAAGATGCTGTCGAACGTGGTGTACGAGACGTAATGCTCAATTCTGGTCAGTCATGTAACGCACCAACAAGAATGATCGTTCAACGTGAAATATATGATGATGTAGTCAAAAAAGCAGCGGAGGTCATTTCCTCTATCGCCATTAGTGACCCCAGCAAACAGGGTGATCACATCGGACCCGTCGTGAACCAAAAGCAATATGATCATATTCAAAGCCTGATTCAAAAAGGTGTCGATGAGGGTGCATCCCTAATCGTGGGAGGCACTGGTCGTCCAAATGGCTTCAAAAACGGTTACTACGTCAAACCAACACTGTTCGCCGATGCAGAAAACAGTATGACAATTGCTCAAACCGAAATTTTTGGTCCAGTGCTTACAATCATTCCTTTTGATTCCGAGGATGAAGCAATCGAGATATCAAACAACACTGTCTATGGCCTAGGAAGCTATGTTCAAACAATCGATGGTGAAAAAGCCAATCGCGTGGCGCGTAAGCTGCGCTATGGAATGGTGACCATGAACGGTGTAAGTCGTGTTCCTGGTCAACCTTTCGGCGGGTACAAACAGTCTGGCATTGGTCGTGAAGGCGGTCGCTGGGGCTTGGAAGACTTTCTACAACTGAAATCTGTAACTGGTTGGAACTAATCTAACTTAAACCTTGGTCTATCAGTAGATATTCTTTATTTTGGAGGAATCTCTTATGCCCCTGTCCTTGAAAGTTCTGGAGCAGGGGCTATTTATTTAGGAACGGCTTACTATATCATCCCGGTAAGAAGATTACTAAATTGTTCAGATCTAGACTCCTTCGAAACAACTAGACCACTATCCTTACCAAATAGACATCGGAAGTCGGTTCCTTTTTTACAGGACAGGGCCAATAGCAAATACCAATTTACTGAAAAACATCATTTCGTGTGATCACCCTGTAAATATTCCTGAAAGAAGAGATATGGTTAACCAATTTTGAATACATTTAATATCTTTTGAGTAGCTTCATAAAGTAGCTTAGATTCAAGTATTTGAACCAAATTCTTTTAAATGAAATTGCAATATTGATAAAGACGTTATAACAGATGGTTTTAGTAACATTTTGACAAATAGGGATACTTTCATCAACTCAAATTGTAACCATTCAAAAACCCATCACCCAGTTGATTTGTGCAATCAGGAAAGTGTCAATAATCGCTTGCGGTGGATTGGCTAATTGCTTTCGAAGTTCGTTTACTAAGGGGACAATTTTCCTAAACATAAATCATCATTACCTTTTTCTTCGGCAGGTAAGTTTTGGTTTTTAGATCCTTATCCAGAAGTATTAAGTCTGACTCCAATATTGCTATTAATTCAACTACTTCACTTGTTGCATCTAGATTAGCCCCCAGATAAACAATGTTTGATTTCGTGTCATCACAACTGCTGGATTCTGGAATCAATTGCACCTTAACCATGGCATTTTCAAGTTGATCAACTATTGTTGGTAGGTTCAACCCCTCAGGACCTAAGACTAGACTTGGTACCAGTGAAAAAATGCCCTCAGGGTTGAATTGTCTTATATAACCTACCGTTTGTATGTTTTCGACCAAGCTAGGGTATTAAGACGGTGTATTACGCCCTAATACTAAATGCCGTTTGCCCAAAGCGTAAACAATTTCAGTGATAGGACCACGAATGGTTTTAATTCGTGGTACCTCCGCTCTAACAAGCGAAGTTATTGCAAAGCTACTCAAACAAGTACAGACCAATATGGTTCTTAGTAAACGTCATATATCTAGGGAGATTGATGCATATTTGTTTCAGGAATACAGAATAAAAACCAAAAGTTATTATCTGCTAATCTTCATAAAATTGTCTTTTTTTAGACGTTGTAGGAAATTTGGCAATTGCGAGGAGTAAGTAAAATATTTTTTCATGAATGCTAATTTTATTGGAACTATATATATTTAAACAAAGAAATCGTCCATTTCCTATATTGTCAACTAAATAATATATTATATACATAATTGCATCTCAATCACTCTTATTTCCTTACATGGCTTCATAAAAGTACAAGTAGACAGTTACATCTTAAATCTGAAAGCATCAACCATCATCCGTAAAACACAATGAAACATTGATTGAGAAAATGTGAACACCAGAGGATTTTTAAAAAAAGTATGATAATTATACTTGACTTATAAAGTTAGTACATAGTTATATACAACATAAGATAAGACTTAAAATAATTATTATTCTAGTCTAATTACTGATTTTCATGGGAAATCATGAAAAGTCACCAAGAACCAAAGGAAAGATTCCTACAGTTACTTGGTCAGCACAAAATTGTGCAACAGCATTTCGGTCATTCATGCCGAAAGTCATCTCAGAAAGGTAAAATGTACAATAGCCGTTCAATGAAGTCAGCTTTAGCTACAGTTATTTTGGCAACAACATGCTTTGCCTCAAGCTGCGTGGTTGCGAAGCCAAACATGTATGCAAATTTTCCTGTGACTGAGAAGAGTTATAAAGGAAGTAAAACAATTTCAGTATCCTATACTGGTCAAGCAGCAAGACATGTTCTCCATACATCTTTAAAAAGTCTTGCAGGAAAGGGCAATGGGGAACCGAATCCAAAACTAAAAGCTCAAATGCTTTCTTATTATTCAGGCAAAGAAGAAGGGCGAAAAATCATTTCTCCCACTTCAAAAGGTGATTTTAAAGTTAAACAATCAATGGTGGATGAAATTTCTAAAGGAAAAGATCTGAAAGGCAAAACCTACAAGGGTTTGGTTAATGGTTTTCCTGGCCAAATGAGTGGACCTGAAGTTTTTGAATTTATGATTGACAAGGCTTCTTCGTCTGATGGAGGTTTTGATCCATTAACGGGATATAATTATCCGCAACTCATTTCCAAGTTTATGATGGGTGCGGTTTTCTACAGTCAAGCGGTTGACAATTATCTTGATGAAAAAATGGGGGCTGAAAACAAACCCAACAACAAGCCTTATAAAAAAGGTGCACATTATACTGGTAAGGAACACTCATGGGATGAAGCATTCGGATATTTTGGTGCCCCAGCTCATGCAATGAGTTTGAAACCAGAAGAGGCATACAATATTGCGAAACGTAAAAATGTGAAAGTAGCTGATGCCAACGGTGATGGAACTGTTGATTTGATTACGGAAATGACTTACGGCCATGCTTACTATGCGGCTGATTCAGACAAGGCCGGCACAAACTATATGCAAACAATCTTTAAGGCATTTGTTGACGGGCGAAAACTGATAACAAGTGCCGACGGAGCAGCATTAACCGATAAACAACGCGAAGAACTAAAAGGATACGCAAGCACGATCAAAGTCACTTGGGAAAAAGTGATTGCAGAAGCAGCATTTAAATATGCAGGTTCAACCTATAAGGACTTGGAAAAGCTCAACACCATTGTTGAGAGTAATGGAGACGCTTCAAAAGCATTTGCAACTTATGGGAAACATTGGGGTGAATTAAAAGGTTTTCTGATGGCATTAGAAACCAGCGGCCGGGATCTTGGGGAAGCAGGAATACGAATGAATCGCTTAGTTGGTTATGGTCCGGTCCTTTTGGGTGGTGGCCAAGTAATAGGTATCAACAACAAAGGTGATTTCATAACGGGAGGAGATAGGTCAATGGGTGAATACCAAGTCCATATGATCAAGCTTCAGAAAGTATTAGGAGACACTTTTGACTTAAAGGCTCGTAAGAATGATATGACTGGACAAATGGATGGGTTGTTAGAATCCCTGGGATCTAGCAGATCAGCTGAGAACGATTAAGGTAGGTCTGAAAAATGGTAGAACAAGTCTTTGAAATATGGATTTCTGAATGGGCTAGTTCTTTTACAAATCCCCAGAAGAGAATATTCTGGGGATACCTTATAGCAGCTGTAGTCATCGCTTTTTTATGGTTGAGGTGGATCAGAAAAATAAATCTAAGCGAAAGCAGTAAATTAATCTTTAATAAAGAAGTATGGGTTTCTGAATCAGCGAAAGCAGATTATTTAGTCGCAATGATTAATTCGTTCCTGTTGATATTGATCTCACCTCGTTTGCTGGCAAAAGCAACTGTTGCATATTTTGTATTTGACGGAATCGAAATTTGGTTTGGGGAAAAACATTATTATTTGATTGAATTACCACAATGGATAATTGGTTTAAGTTTCACAATATTCCTCTTCATATTTGATGATTTTGCAAGGTATTGGGTGCACAGGTGGTTGCATACCATTCCTATCTTATGGGTTTTTCACAAAATTCATCACAGTGCAACCACTCTTAATCCGTTCACAATTTTCAGAACTCATCCGATTGAAACTTTGTTATTTTCGACAAGAAGTGCAGTTGTACAAGGACTTACAACAGGAATTTTCTTTTATATATTTGGTAACCAGGTAAATCTTGTGATTGTTTTTGGAGCATCAGTTTTTACCTTTGTATTTAATACGCTAGGTTCAAATCTGAGACATAGCCCAATATCAATACGTTATTGGTACTATATTGAACACGTGTTAATGTCACCTGCGCAACATCACATACATCATTCAATTGCTAAAGAACACAGAAATAAAAACTATGGGGTTGCATTGTCATTATGGGATTGGTTGTTTGATACTTTGTGTGTAACTAAAAAGAATGAAAAATATCATTTTGGTTTAGGTAGTCAAATTGATAAGAAAGTAAATTCATTAAAAACTATTTATATTATACCTTTCGTTGAGGTGGCTACTATTTTAGGGAAATCAAATTTAATAAATAAAACGATTAAAATAAAACAAAATTAATACTAAAAGGGAAAATTAAATGAAAAAACTATTTCTAATGATAAGTTTGTTATGTGTGATTCAAATTCCAGTTTCAATATATGGATCTGAAAAAACAGTAAATATATACTCAGCCCGCAAAGAAGAATTAATTCTACCACTTTTAAAAGTTTTTAAGAAAAAGACAGGCATCAATTATAAATTAATTACTGGTAAAGCTGATGGATTGTTGAAAAGATTGGAAATAGAGGGGAAATTGAGTCCTGCAGATATATTTATAACAGTAGATGCCGGTCGCTTGCAAAGAGCAAAAAAGGCAAATATTCTTCAACCGGTAATAAGTAAGTTCTTATCAGAAAAAATACCTGAAAATTTGCGAGATATTGATAACTATTGGTTTGGTCTTTCACAACGATCTCGCACAATCATTTACAATAAAAATAAAGTAGATAAAAAGGAACTTAGCAGTTATGAGAATTTGGCAGAGCCGAAATGGAATGGTAGACTATGTATCAGATCTTCATCAAGTATATATAATCAGTCATTGGTGGCATCAATGATTGTTGCTAATGGGGTTGAAAGAACAGAGATGTGGGCAGAAGGACTCGTAAAAAACTTTGCTAGACCACCAGCAGGGGGAGATACTGACCTTCTGAAAGCAACAGCTGCAGGACAATGTGATATAGCCTTGGCAAATACGTATTATTTAGGAAGATTAAAGAATAGTGGATCAGAACAGGATAGAAAGGCTTCAGAAAATTTAATTGTTTTCTGGCCTAATCAAAGTGAAAATGAGCGGGGAGCCCACGTTAATGTAAGTGGTGCAGGAATTACAAAATATTCAAAAAATGTAGAAAATGCAATAACTTTGCTTGAATTCCTTGTAACAAATGAATCGCAAAAATGGTATGCGGAAGTAAATAATGAGTACCCTGTTGTTAAAGGTGCCGATGAATCAGATACTTTAAAAGAATTTGGAAAATTCAGAGCAGATACCTTAAATCTATCAAAACTTGGAGAAATGAACGGAGAAGCAGTCAAACTTATGGACAGAGCTGGTTGGAGGTAGTTTGGCATTTGTGTAGGGTAACATCGATCTTGATTTAAGTAATTTTTTTTAAGATTGAGTCAAATATATCTTATTAATTGAGTTAGTAATTAATAAAAGGGGTAAAAGCCCAGCAAGTACAATTGCAAGAGCGGGAATTGACGCATCAGCTAATCTTTCATCGGATGCTAATTCGTAAGCTTTTACTGCTAGAGTATTAAAATTAAATGGTCGTAAAATTAGTGTAGCTGGTAATTCTTTAATGACATCAACAAATACCAAAAGAATTGATGTCAAAACTGAAATTTTTAAAATAGGTAAGTGTATACGAATAAAAGTTTTCTCACTACTGACACCTAAAGATTGAGATGTCTTGTCCATATTTGGACGTATTTTTTCAAGACCTGATTCAACAGTGCTAATACTAATTGAAAGAAATCTTACTAAGTAAGCAAATTGTATAGCTACTACAGTCCCACTAAAAATCAATCCAGTTGAAATATTTAAGTATGTATTGAAAAAGGTGTCAATTTTATGATCAATAAATGCCAGCGGTACAATCACGCCTACAGCTATAATAGTTCCTGGAAGTGCATATCCTATTGAAGCAAGACGAATAATTATTTGAACAGTTTGCATTGGTAATATTTTTTGACAGTAAGTTATCAAGAAGGCTGTTATTAGTGAGACAATTGATGCAATTACTGAAAGAGATACGCTATTGAAAAATAATTCTGTAAAGTTGAAATCCAATGAATTCTTCAAAGTCATATACGCCCAAATAGACAATTGAATAGTTGGTATGATAAAGCCAAATATTATTGGAAGTAGACATGTCAAGAAAACGATAAATAATTTAATCCCGCTTAATTTGTATCCAGAAATCCTCCTTTCAGGTCCAACTGTATTATAGTATTTATCTTTTTTACGAGAAGATCTTTCAGCTAGTACCAAAAAAAATATAAAAACTAAGAGCAGTGCTGCCATTTTTGAAGCGGATGAATAATCTCCCAAACCAAACCATGTCCTAAAGATTCCTGTAGTAAAAACGCTGACTCCAAAATAAGAAACTGTCCCATAATCTGCTAAAGTTTCCATTATTACTAATGAGAGGCCAACAATGATGGCCGGTCTCGATAATGGTAGTGCAATTTTTAGAAAAGATTCCCATGGTCCTGAATTCAAAAGCCTTGAAACTTCCATTACATTTGTAGATTGACGTAAAAATGTTGCCCGAGCAAGTAAATACACATAAGGATAAAGAACAAGTGATAACATTATTACAGCTCCACCGATGGAACGTATTTCTGGAAAATAGTAATCACCGTAATCCCATCCCGTAAAATTTCTTAGTTCAGATTGAACCGGGCCAGAAAAATCCAATAAACCAGTATAAGTATATGCAATGATATATGCTGGCATTGACATTGGTAAGATCAACATTAAAACAATGGTCTTTTTAAATGGAAAACTACATACTGCTGTTAACCAAGCAGTTGGTATTCCCAATAATAGACTTCCTAAACTTACCCCTAAAGTTAAAAATAGTGAGTTATAAATATACTCTAGTAAAAGAGTCTCCTTTAGGTGTTCCCAATTATCATTTGTACTTTCAAACGCTTCAGTTAATATTGATAAAATTGGCGAAAGAATTATAGATGAAATTAATAAGAGAAACAATAGCCATAGTTTCTTTTTCGAATACATAAGAAAAATTTATTTATAAATTACTTCATTTCTTTTATTGTCTTATATTATATATAATCTATTAAATTAATTAAAAGTATTATATTAAAAATAGTGATGAAAATTTCTTTTTATTTTGAAGGTTAAATTATTAATCAGACCTGATTTGCAATTAAGTCCAAAAATTATAATGCCAGTTTAATAACGAAAAAAAATTTTACTGATTTTATTTATATATTACTATACTATAATCTTTTAATAAACTATAAAATCATCCTAAACAACTGATTAATATAGATATTAATAAAGTTAGTGTTGCGTAATAAATATCCTTGACATTGGTATAATCTTAAATTAGCATACACTAATAAATGAAGTTATCAGAAATGCTGCAAAAATAAAAGAAATTCTTGATTGTAGATCAATTATTTATTACTAGTAATTTGATTTTATTGTATGACAAAATTAGAGAAGATCAGCCATTTAGTAATAAACAGTTAAGTGTTATGTACAAAATTTATAATCTTTGTTTTATAACTTATATTATTCATTGTGAAAATTAATGAATAAGCAAGATATTATACTTACCTTTTGTCAGCCAAGTTCAGAAAAAACTTTCTGTTATATTCATTATTTTCTGATGATAAGTCTGAATAGTTGTTTAATATTATTTTTTCTCTTTTGTGAATAAGACGTATTGGTTGTAGTTTGTGAAAACATTTCTTACATGATATCTTGTAACCTTCTATTTATGCTTCCACAACAAAAATTTTGGAAGCAACATGTAATGGTATTATAACCTTTGATTTGTTTTGTTCTAAACTGACAGTCAGCAAATCATTTGATTTAGAAACAAACTTATGTTTTTCTCCAGGTATTATATTTTGCTGATGGAGAGAATGCAGTATCTCTTCAGAATCCTCCAATTCTTCTGAAATCATCAAAATTTCTACGAAAGTGTTCTCTGGAGTATTATCTAAAGTGAAGTTCCCAGCAGGTAAAGAATACCCTGGCATTAGATTGCCATGAGGACATTTTTCTGGGTACTCTAGAAATTTTGCTAGTTTTTCAACAACTGTTGGTGTCATTGCATGTTCAAGAAGATGTGCGTGTTTGTGAACTTCGTACCAGGGAATATTAAGTGTATTGCACAGAAAATATTCAGCTAGGTTATGTCTGAAAGCAATATCCTTCGCATATCTTTCACCTTCATTGGTAAAGAGAATTTCCTTTTTTTTGTCAAATTTAATCAATCCATCCCTTTGCATTCTTTGTAATGTTGCATGGACCGTAGGTGGTTTTGTTTTCAATCTGTGTGCAAGTGTAACACTTTTTAATTTCTCTCCAGCGTCGCGTAAGTGATACAATAAAAGTAAATACTCCTCAATAACTGTCGATTGCTTTTCTGACATTATTAACTCCTGCTGTGGTTGTTAATTTATCAAGCTGAAAGGCTAAGATAGAAAAAGTCTGTAGGAGGAAGTGATTAAATTCTGTGTACATTTACAGATTTCATAGAAATTAATCGTCAACTAATTAAATTAGCTAATGCAAATATTTAAAGTTAGTAACGTATTAGCAAAATACTTATTTGATGATAAATGATAAATTTCAGTGCTTCTACAGTCTTAACGTCTTTTTGAAAATTTATAATAACTTACTTTGAGGTTCTCATGAATTCAATAAAAAATAGTTGTTGCAATCCTTTTGATCTATCAGAACCTCTCTATCCGATCATTATGAAGGATGCTCTAGAGGAGATATCTCCTCTTTTCATTTGCTCATCAGGTTTCTTCATTAGAACCTTGAACCCCATTGAATTGCAGATGGAATTGAAACAGGATGTTTCTGCACTGGTTAAAAATTATTATGATTCAGGTTTAACGCTTTTTAAGGCGCAGCAAGAGATGTGTGACAATCATATTTTAGGCGTATTATCTAAGATTTTTCATTTTTGGATGATTTCCCATCAATGGTCAAAAAAAAGATATTTCCCAATACATAAAATTCTACTTCATCCACCCGCTATTGCATCATATTGTCAATTAAAAGAGAATATAATGGATGCTTTTAAAATAAACGGATCCCGTCAAGATGTTGTAAATAAAATTGTATATAAAATCTGGGAATCAGAAAATTCTTCTGATGATGTTTGTCATTTAGATCCCATTAAAACACTTTCTTATGACCTTGTTGACTATTACATCTCCACAAATGAGTTACACTACGAAAATTTTGAATCCATAACTGAACATTGTAATACTGATTTTGATTTATCTCAATTTAAGTTTAATTAACTCTTTTTATTAAATTTAGGTAAAAAACTGGGATGATTGTTTGGCTTCAGAAAATTCAACTTTCTGAGAAATTTGAGAAACCACTTTTCTTTAAGTATTCAAACTCTTTTACCCATTATCTTTTAAGTCAGTGAATCTTATGAAAGTTCTTCTCTATTTTTTTTCACTTTTCCCCTTTGAACAAAATTTTGTATTTGATTGTTTTGTAATTAACTCTTCTTGGTTTTTTAATATGACCTGCAGAAATTTTCTTCGCCCGAAAGTCGCATAAGTTTCAATCTAAATCAGAGAACAGCTGTGAATTATCTTTTGCACTAATTGATCATAATATTGTTATATCTGCTGAGCTTTTTTTCATTACCATCTCTTGATTAATCGATATAAATTGTCGATTAATAAAAAATTAATTTAAGTTTGAGATGATTGTTTGAAGTGAATTTACACCATTAATTGTTGGTGGCTATAAGCTTGGATGGCAGATCTAATTGTTTTCGATTTTTCTGATCCTGAGGCTATTATTTAAGAAATAACTAACTTATTATATAACATATCTTACTTCTAAATATTCACAAATATGCTTGGTAAAACAGTTGTGACAATTCTGATACTTTCATTGTTACTACATTAACGCTGTAAAGCAATACTTGACATCTCCGTTGCCGTCATTACGCTGGCAAGCAGAATCTTTTTGCAAATGTGGGATGTAAATTCAATCCAAGCGATGAAGCGTTTTTTTCAACTTAGCTTAAGCTGTTTCGAATGAATTTACAGAAATTACTCGCTGAGTTTCTTATATTTTGACTATATTTCGTTATAATATAAGTCCACATTTGCATAAATACGTATATTTTTATTTAATTTTCATTAATTACTAAATTGATACTTAGACTTTACCCTAATAAAAACCGATCTCAACCCCTCTGATTTGCCTCTCCTTTTGAATAATTATAATTTTGAATTTGTGACTCTTTAGAATGATGGAGGCTTTATTCCTAAATTCTTTTTCGTAGTTCCTTTAATCATCTTGAAGTTTCCAGTGTTTCCCCCCTGATCATATAGTTCCATGAGGTCCTCTTATAAATCATGTAGTACTGGCCGAAAGTTTACTGTATGAATGTATTTCTAACCTCTTGTCGCAACCATGTAGATCTGTGTTTTTTGTTGATCCTCATTTAAAAGAAGAGATATTGGAGAAATTGAATAATGGTATTCGCTTATAGCTTTTTTTTACGTATTGATTTACTGGTTTCACTGTAAAGCAAAGGCTTTAGAGATTGACTTTCACGAATATGACCTGGATAAGTCCCTCCCAAAGATTCAAAAAAGGTTGGAATCAGGTCAACTGATAAAAAAATTCAGAGAGTCGTGTGCCTCGTAAAGGGTTTGCTTCAGGTGCTGGGTCTCGAATGATTAAAAGTATTTTTACAGATTGTTCGTGAAACAAGTCTTTTTTTTCCTAACCAATAATGCCCTACTTAATCTCCGTGATCGGAGGTGAAAACTATTATAGTTTGAACATATAAATTCTGCTTCTCGATATACTGGAATAGGCTTCCAAGATGATCATCTAATTGTTTTGCTAGGCCGAGATAAATAGGTATGACTCGATTTTGCATTTTTTTCTAATGCATCCTCGACTTGCCCGGATCTTTGTAAGTGTTTCATAAATTGGGTGCGCAATTGTCAATTTATTACGGGATCTAATTGCTGATGGTATTTCAAGATTCAGAAATAATTGATTGTATGGGTATGAGGCAATGTAATGCCAAAGGTTTGATGTAAGACAAATGAAGACACCATGGCGTAAGGCCATGGTTCAAAAAAAAACTCAATCGCATGATTTGTCGTATAGGCTGCTTCAGAATGAGCTTCTGCCACCCTTAAAGGTGGATGAGCATGCCGCATGTTTCACCCTCCCAAAACTTCTCCATTTTCTCCCTCAGCTGAGTTTGCCCAATCATTCCAAGGATTCTGTCCTGAATAGCCTACTTCATTCAAAAATCTTTCATAATTTGATTTGAGAGGATTGTATCTACCCTTTGGTCCTTCAGGATAGAGCCCTTCAATATGTTCAAAGATTTGGAAACCACATTGTAGAAGTAACTTTCCAGTGAAAGTTTCATGCTCAATTTCAAGTCGTTGAATGCCTGCCAAATCTGTATAGCAATGAGTTTTGCCTGCCAGCCATGTTATCAAGCCCTGCCTTATTAGAAAATCTCCAAGATTTATTTCTCAAACTTCAAGGGGTATTCCATTCCAAGTTTAGCCATGTGATTGTAAATAACGACCCGTGTAGAATGACATTCTATAAGGTCCACAGATTGGGGATTGACAATAAGCTCTGTCAAAAGTGTCCCCCTTTTTAGCCAAAAATATCAATGTTTGAGGTCGAAATCAGGGATTTCCATAGCAAGACAAACAGTCCCAGCGAAGTTGGTCCAGCATAATCAATAGTATAATTTTTGGAGAAGTCATTAGTTTGTTCTGGTGGAGTGTGTTGAAAGGACCTTTTGAGATGTATTTTGGTACTAATTTTATTTCGTTCAACTTATATCGATAAGACTTAGCAATCTTTTGAAGCGAGCTTCAATACAACGATTACTTTAATTCAAGATCATAAATTTAAATCATTAAAATTTAGTTAAAAATTGAAATGGGATTTTTTTTTAAGATAAACAAACTGATTAAATTATCGTTCCATTTGAGGATAGTCTGGGGGTAACTGAGAGAAGTTATTGGAACACTCTATTCTCAAATACCAGCAATTTTAGAAATTAGTTTTGGCTTGGAGAGTAAAAAAAAATATCAATTCACTGAAGACACTGAAATTAATGTAAAAAATAAAGTCAACATCGGTATCAATGAACTCTTTGTATCCGTGAGCTTAAAATTCCTGGGCAGTTAATCAAAATTATTGTGAAAAAATCTAAATAATTGATTTTTAAAATTATTTTGTTCTCCCCCCGCTCTCCTCACACATTTTCATTCCATCAATTAACATATTGCTATCGTAACTGCTTGCAGAGTGAGTAGCTACTAATCAATGGAAGGTTTTATAGCATCTTTTAGGTTAGCCATGTTTTTGAAAATTAACATGGAGTTTCTTTCAGACTCATGAGTCGGTTTGAAAACCTTAAAGTTTGCTTGGGAAACTAAAAGGTATGTCTAAATCCATGTTGAGGGAATTATGGAAGCTCTAGAAAGTGTAAATTCTGAATATGCCACGTTTCACCATCTCGGCTTTTCTGAAATTAAAGAAGTGCCCAATTCAGGTACGGATGAAGAAAGTTTTGAAGCTAAATCCCGACGGTCACCTACCGTTGAAAAGGAGAAGTCTTCGATTCAAGATGCTTTTCAATTATATGTTAAGGATGTCAATAGAGTTGAACTGCTTGATCGTAAACAAGAGTCAGGCCTTGCCAAAATAATTGAATCAAATAGTCAAAAAATTGTGGACATACTTTTTGGCTCAAAACTGGTCTTTAATGAGATCCAAAACTTGGCACATCGCTTGGAAAATGGAGAAGTTACTGTTCGTAACATCATTGATGCAAATGAGGATGACGAGTTTCAGACAGATGAAGAAGGCCGCGTTGGTACTTTGGTTCAGCAACTACGACTGGTTTGTGATGATTTCATTTCCATGCAACTGATCAAAAATTCTGGGCAAGCCACAAAAATTAACCGGCTTGAAAAGGAGGAGATAGATAAATTGTCCAAGAGAATTAAATCACAAATTCAATTGATTTCTTTCAATCAAACCCAAATTGAAAAATTCACAGATTTGCTTGTTCAACAAGCTCGAGAAATTGGACGTGCAATTCAGCAAATTTCAAATCATCAAAAATCTCAGGGCAATGCGTTTCCAAAGCTGTTCAAGTTGATACAAAGTTTGTTGGCAGCAGAAAAGGCTGAAGATGTATCAAAAGAAGGTGCTTTGAAACTTGAAATTGAAGATTTAGCAGGGCAGTCATTGAAGGCTGTTATGCAGGATAATCAATTGCTAGTATCAGCCGTGAAGTTGAAGAGAGATCTGGTTAAAAAATCTGGTCAGGATGAAAAGGACTTTTTATCACAGGTTATGAAACTGCAGAAATCTCTTGAAATCATGAAGACAGCTAAAAACCGTCTGATGGAAGCCAATCTTCGACTAGTGGTAAGTATTGCTCGCAAGTACCTCCATTGTGGACTTGGGATTGAGGATCTGATACAGGAAGGGAATTTGGGACTGATGAGGGCAATTGAAAAATTTGACTACGAGCGGGGCTGTAAACTGTCCACTTACGCAAGTTGGTGGATTCGCCAGTCAATGTCCCGTGCTATTGCAGATCAATCGAGGACCATTCGGATCCCAGTACATATGGTTGATAAAGGGAAACGAGTTTTGAAGATCTCTCAGCAGTTGGGAATGGAATTGGAACGTCAGCCATCACTTGCTGAGGTGGTTGAGCGCAGTAGGATGCCAGAAGAACTTGTCCATGAATTGCTGCACAACATGAATGATCCTCTTTCAATAGATAAGCCTTATGGAAGTGAAGAAGGAAGTACTCTACAGAATGTGGTGCCTGATCGAAATGCAGAAGATCCCCTTCAAAATATGATGAAGACCGACCTATCAGAGGTAATAGAGAAGATGTTGACACAATTACCGCCACGTCAGAAGAAAATTGTCAAAATGCGTTTTGGAATTGGACACAAACGAGAATATACTCTCGATGAAATTGGCAAGGAATTTAAAATCACTCGTGAGAGGATTCGACAACTACTTTTTCAAGCACTCGCTAAACTGCGCCATCCATGCCGAGGCGATTTTCTGGTGGATTACTACGTTGAGGGCTGTTGAACTTTTCGTTGAGTCTAATAACGGGGTTGATGTTTAATCAACTCCTAACACATTTTACAATGGAAATTGTTTGCCATTATCCAGACTACTTCGGTGAGCGTAGCGGAAAGCTTTATAATGCAGGGTGGAATGCTGGATCTGGTCTAAGCAAAATGTTTCACGGTTATTTGTTACTCGACTATATTCATAGGTTAAGAATGGATGGAGTGATAATAGATCAGGGTTGTTTGCACTCTGCAAATAGAGGTGGCCACTTTTAAGATGTTGTCTAAGCTTAAGTGATTCAGTTGGGGGTACAAAAAATCCGCCCCGTAATCGCTTGATGGAATAACTCACCTCCTCCCCAAGATCATCTGAGAAATCATTGATCTGATCAATGAAAAGCAACTCATAAGAAGTCATTGGCTCGCTGTACTTACACATTTGTAGCCAAACCGGTAGTACTAATTCCAACCAAGCACTAGCGTGACCTGAATCGGCATTTACGGGATCGTGTATACGATTTCTATAGCTGACCAACTGCAGCAATGACTCAGCCAAACCACTCCATTCCCCATGTTCTGTAATCCAAGCCCTTGGGACCTCTCTGACCAGCTGTCCATACAGATCTGCATCGTAAAAAGCTCTCGCGATTCGTTTTCCAACCCAAATCCAACTTCCATCTGTCATCGGACCCTGTCGAAAGCGATGTCGCAATTCGGAATTCAATTCCTCTGAAAAGCAGCCTGCATGCAGATACTCTGCACAATTCAGCACCGAAAAATATTTTGAAACGATCCCAATTGCATTTAACATATTTATGTGGCAGCGGTTCGGGTCCGTTTCTGCCATTCTCAAATTTTGCGCATAAGCTAAAGGAGAGGGCAGATCTATTCTAGCCCAAAGATCAATGGGTTGTGCTTGCCCCCAAATAGCCCCACGAGCTTGCGCTTTTAACTCCTGATTTTCAAGAACCAACACTTCAATATGACGAAGTAAGTGTTTTTCTCGCTGATGAAGAGCTTGAAGCTGATTTCGCAGTTCTTCTAGATTTTGCGCAAGGGTTGTTTCAGGTTCAATCTCAGAAGTTTGCTCATTGGAGATTGGTAATTCACTTCCAGTTTCTGCGAGAAATTTCTCCCAGTCTTCTTCTGTGGCAAAGGTTTTTTCTTTCGCAAAATCCCAATTGAGGTCTTTGATCCTTTCTTGAAGAGCTTGAAACACTCGTTCATCCAAAGTGACTAATTGAATTTTCTGTAAGTGATTTGCAGGACTTTCTCCAAGAATTTGATGGAGTGTGCCCAATATAACATCTGCCATCAAACTAGTGGGGAATCCTAATGATCCAGAGCCGATTAAGGGCAGTGCTATAGACTTTGCCTTTAATTCTTCAGAAGTAATGAGGAGGTTACCAAGTCCTGCACGGATTGCGTCAAGGATGAGTTCTTGTACAATTTCCCAAAATTCCTGATCTCCTTTATCCAGATGAGCATCTCGACTCATCTCTTCCCAGGAACGGTGTGTTGCCAGATGGAATATCCATCGACAGGGTAACAAATCTCCTTTCGTTACACAGATAGTTCCCAAAGGTACAGGAAGTTCAAGGTTGGGGTCGTGCAATAAAGCTTGTTGAATTCTTCCTTCAGTAATTTCTTGGATGCACTTCGAGATTTCAGAATAGCCAAGATGCATTTGGTTGTTGCATGAATTAACTATAGCGTCGACACTAAGTTCGGTTATGTCTCCAAGAACTGCCTGCAAGCGCATCAAAACCTGACAGTGCTAAAGATTTTATTCAAATGTCTCTTATTGAATGAAATTTGAGTTCACTGGAATGAATGATTTCTAAGAAATGAGGTTGTTGTCTTTGGTATTCATTACCTTGATAGCAGGGTGAAATTACAATTGCACCCTAATTGTGTCAAGAATTTATCTGATGCATCATCTTCTTGAAAATATTTCGACGCAACAGTGTGTCATTGAAATCTATATAATTCTAAAAAATTTTGGCAGGGTGTTTTTAGCTCCAAAAGTTTCACTCTTAGAACTCTCAAATTAAATTATTGAAACCATTAAAATTATATTCAGAAAGAAAATGCTATGGCTGAGATCAATAAGATTTTGGAACTTTTGCCTGATAAATTACCAAGGATTGCTGAGGAAGGCCCTTTTTTGACTACGGTTTCATCGAGAGAGTTGATTGATATCGTTGCTGAGAATCTTTCCATTAATCAATATTTTGTTGAGGGAGTTGTAATGATGCTTCAGCAAGATTGGGATGCCATGGGACTGTTAGATTCAACAAAGCTCCGTGAAGGTTCATGGCAATTTACTAGTTACCCCGCCAGTTTGATAGCTCGTTCTCTCCTAGATAGTTTGGCAAAACCAAGGCCTCAATTCTTTGAAAGTGGCTGGTGGCATAACGAAAGTTACATTGAACAACAACGAAATTTACTGATTGAGGTCGAAAATCGCAGAATTCACTTTCATAAAGAACATCGGCCTGACCCGGTACGTCAAGTACAGGTAGCCTGGGCTTTGATCAAAATTGAAAACAATCTTTTGTTTAATCATCGGGAGGATCGTGAGCGAAAAGCAAATCCAAACCATGTCTTAATTGGGGGTCGCCTTAATTTACATGACTTAGAGAAAGCTTTTCCTGAATCATCTGTCGAAGAGCGTCTAGTTTGGCAACAAACATCAGACAGACATTACATCCTCCAAGCACTCCCACATACTTTATCGAGAGAACTTAACGAAGAATTAGGTTTGCTATCGCAGCATTATCAGGCTGAGCTGCACCAAACACTTAATGGCTATGACAAGTTGGAGGGTGCCCGTGCTAATCATGCTTATACTCGCTATCAAATATACTGTTTCACAGTTCAGTTGACACAAACAGGTTTTCAACAACTTTGCAGAAGACAAATTGAACTCCCAAAGGGCCAACTGGTCTGGGCTAACTCAGATGAAATTCTTATTGGGAAACAAGGTGATCGTAAGTTTTTTGTAGATGCTTGGCGGGAGAGTGCTGGCAAATCGTTTTGGCAACAACTCGAAGATGTTCCCCAATCAATGGCCACAGCTGATTTAGTAGATGAACAGGTTGATTTGCCCTACGGTCCTGAAAGCCTTTTGCTCTATGGACGCAGTGGACAAGAACAATCATTGGAAATCAATTTAGATGGAAGGCAACAATCTTGGCTTATTGGGCTTGCATGGCTAAGGCTCCATCAGGCTGATTTTCCTCTCGAGGAAATTCCTGACTGGATCCAAATTCATCAGCTTGGTTGGTTAGAATTGGATGAAACGAGGGAAATAGAACGTGAAGAGCTAAATAAGCTAGCAGAAATATTTAGAAATGCAGGTCTACCAATTGTTGAAGGAAGTGATGCAGGTTGGTTTCGTATGTCAGTAAGTAAAGACCATCTCTATTTTGCTGAAACTTTTTTCACGCTCCGACCCTATCACGAGAGTGATAAATACGAGTTGCATTTGCTCGTGCCTGATTTAAAAACCCCAATCGGTGAACTTCCTGATTGTTATCTCTCCATACGTGGGATCACTCCCACAGTTTTTCGAGATATGGTTAAGGTGCTGAAGGGATTTCCAACAGATGAACTTGGGGATCCTAAGCGGTCTTTTCGCGAACAATTAACCAAGCAAGCCCAACCTCTGGGCTTGCGGATTCCAATCCGAAATGACGGTTTTAGCTTCTATACTCAATGTGAAACTATTTGAGTTAAAACTCTCTCCAGAAACAGCTTTTTATCAGGAATGAAAAATTCTCGTTCTTGTGAATGATGACACTCCTGCCTGAATTTCTTTTTTTCAAACTTTCATCTGAATGGTAATACTTGTTCTTTTGAAAAAATTAGAATCCAGAAATCTTCTGACTCTTCAGCAAACTTAAATATAAATTATTGTTATAAATTAATTAATTTTTTATTTCATTGAAACCATATTGGCTACTATGAATTTAAAATAATGTTCAAATGAACATTTTTGTTGCGCATCTGAATATTCTTTGGCAAGTTTCACAACATGAGAACAAATTTTCGTCCCATAGATCTTTCCGAGCGTCAGGCACAAATTGCGGACTTGGTGCGAGAGGAAGGATTCCTTAATGTAGATTATTTGGCTAGTCGATACAATGTCACCTCACAGACGATTAGAAGAGACCTTACTGTTATTTGCGATTGCGGCTTGGGTAGGCGTCGACACGGAGGAGTTGAGCGAATCAGTAGCTCAGGAAATCTTTCGTATCGTTCCAGGCAAATCCTCGCCAGAGATGCAAAAGAGAATATTGCAGAGAAAGTAAGAGACCACGTTCCCCATCATACAATCCTAGCCTTTAGTATTGGTACCACACCTGAGATTGTTGCAGCTGCTCTTCTTAAGCATGAAAATCTCAGAATCTTCACGCATAATCTGAACATTGCAATGCTAGCCTGTTCGAATCCAAGCTTTGAAGTACATATTGCTGGGGGCAGAGTTCGTAACAATGATTGTGATGTTCTGGGAAAAGGAATGGAAACACTGCTTTCCTCCTACATTTTCGACATTGGAATTTATGGAGTTGCTGGGGTCGATGAAGACGGAACTTTGTTGGATTTTACCGATGAAGAGGTTCAAGCGAGACAACTGATTCACAAAAATAGTCGAAAAACGTTTTTGGTTTTAGATCACAGTAAGTTTTCACGTGCTGCACATGTCAGGGGTGGTCAAATCGGCGAAGCTACGAAAGTTTTTTGTGATCAAAAACCGCCAACAAAAATCATGAAAATTTTAGATAAATCTGGGTGCGAAGTGGTCCTCTGTGGTCAGAATGGAATCGAATGAGTGGTGTACGAGTCGAGAATCTTGTAAAGCAGTGGGGTGATTTTCGAGCTGTTGATGGTGTTTCTTTTAAGGCTTTGGAGGGTACGTTAACTGTTCTGTTAGGTCCCTCAGGCTGTGGAAAATCAACAATTCTTAGATTGATTGCAGGATTGGAGTTTGCCGAATCAGGAAAAGTATTTATTGATGATCAGGATGTTTCTACATCAGATCCTGCTAAACGAAGCGTCTCCATGGTTTTCCAATCGTATGCACTTTTTCCCCATCTTGATGTTCGTGAAAACATCATTTTTGGTCTAAAAGTTAGAAAGGTTCCCTCAGCAGAACGAGTGGCTCGGCTGCAGAGTGCGGCAGAGATGGTTGGGCTAGATAAGTTGCTTTCCAGAAAACCAGCCCAACTCTCGGGGGGGCAACGTCAACGTGTTGCTTTGGCAAGAGCGATTGTAGCCAACCAACCAGTTTGCCTGATGGATGAACCACTCTCTAACCTCGATGCGAAACTGCGAGCTGAAATGCGTGAAGAAATTCATCGTTTACAACGCAGTCTTAATCTAACGATGATCTACGTAACACATGATCAAACAGAGGCCATGTCTATGGCTGATCAGATCGTTTTGCTGAAAGATGGTAGGATTGCGCAGATTGGAGCACCGGCAGAACTCTATGACTCACCTTCTTCTGTTTTTGCAGCTCAATTTTTGGGTACCCCACCCATGAATGTACTCTCCAAAAAGTCTGTTGAGGGTCTTTGTAAAACAACTAAATCTGTTGATTTTTTAGGTATTCGCCCAGAGAAAATCCAGCTCTCAGATAATGGGATTCCAATGATTGTGGATGCAATTGACTATATGGGCGCTGAGACGGTCTTGCGGTTACTTTATCAGGATCAAAGGTTGATAGTGCGCATTGATGGAAAAACCCAAGTATCCATTGGAGAATCAGTCTCAGTAAATTGGGACCCCATTGATTGTCATGGATTTGATATTAACGGCAACCGAATTTGTGACTCTTATTGAGTTGCATCACCCGACTCTAGCATTTCTAGAGTCGAGTTCAAGAACCAGATCGGTTCTTTAATTCCCAGTGTCAAAAGGGAGATAGCATGTTCAAGAAACTGAAAAAAATTGCGACTGGCTTTGCGCTGACCGCAGGGGTCTGCTTTACCTCTGTATTGGCTTATGCACAGACTGAGTTGACAATGTACTATCCAGTGGCCGTTGGTGGACCACTTACTAAAATTGTTGACGGTATCGTTGATGACTTTATGAAGGAAAATCCTGATATTAAAGTCAGTGCAATTTATGCGGGAAACTACAATGATGCTCGAATTAAAGCACTTGCAGCCTTAAAGAGCGGGCAGCCTGCTCAGTTGTCTGTGATGTTTTCCATCGATATCTATGAATTGATTGAACAAGATGCGATTGTAGCGTTTGATGACATCGTCTCGACCAAAGAAGATAAAGCTTGGTTGGACTCATTCTATCCAACCCTAATGGAAAATGGTCGTACTGCTGGTAAAACATGGGGCATTCCCTTTCAGCGATCCACCATTGTTATGTATTATAACAAGGAGGCATTCCGTGAAGTTGGCTTGGATCCAAACAAGCCACCTGCTACATGGGATGAGTTAGTGGAAGTAGGAAAAAAACTAACAGCTAGCGATGGATCCAAGTGGGGAATGATGATTCCTTCAACAGGTTATCCTTACTGGATGTTTGGGGCTTTGACCATGCAAAACAATCAAGTATTGATGAGTGGCTCTGGAGATCAAACATATTTTGATGCATCAGGAACTGTTGACGCACTGCAATTTTGGAAAGATCTTGGCTCCAAGCACAAAGTGATGCCGGAAGGCACTATTGAATGGGGTACATTGCGTCAGAATTTCTTGGAAGGAAAGACCGCTATCATGTGGCACTCAACAGGAAACCTAACAACGGTTAAAAACAAAGCTAAGTTTGATTTTGGTGTCGCAATGTTACCAGCTAACAAGCGGAGAGGAACCCCTACTGGAGGAGGGAATTTTTATATTTTCAAGCAGACATCAGAAGCAGAAAGAGTTGCTGCGATGAAACTGATCAAGTTCATGACAAGTCCCGAGCGTTCAGCAGAATGGTCAATTAAAACAGGTTATATGGGTGTTAGCCCAGCGGCCTATCAGACTAACCAGCTAAAGGACTATGTTGTAGAGTTTCCTTACGCAGCGGTAGCACGTGATCAGTTAGACTATGCGACAGCGGAACTTTCCACTTTCCAAACCGGAAGAATCCGCAAAGCTCTTGATGATGCGATTCAGGCTGCCTTGACAGGAGCAAAAACACCAGAAGCTGCCTTACAGGAAGCACAATCTACGGCTGATCGTTTATTGCGATCATATCGCTAATTCTAAATGACGGTCTGGCATTGCAAAGGCCGTCAACAATCCTGACAAGAATCTCTTCGTATGCGATCTGCCAGTCCAGGAATGCGACATATTTACGGATGGTTGTTGTTGACTCCAGCTGCCATTTTGTTGATTGCCTTCACGCATTATCCCACAATAGCGACCTTTATTGACAGCTTCTTCTCAAAGTCTTCTGCCATCAGACCAAGTCGATTTATTGGGTTCAGCAACTATGACGCAATGTTGGAGGATCCGATCTTTTGGAAGGTTTTGTTCAACAATCTCTGGTTCGCATTGGGAACAATCCCTACTTCGATTGCTATCGCAATTTCAATGGCCCTACTTGTCAATCGCTCCTTGCCGGGTCAGGGTTTTTTGAGGATGGCTTACTTTACGCCAACGATCCTTCCAATGATCGCAGTTGCTAACATCTGGCTATTTTTCTACACGCCTCAAATTGGTTTGATCGATCAAATTCTACAAGGGATCGGATTTTCAGGTCACAATTGGCTTGGTGATCCAAACACAGTTCTAGGTGCGGTGATTGTCATGACAGTTTGGAAAGAGGCGGGATTCTTCATGATTTTTTATCTTGCAGCCCTTCAACACCTTCCGAAAGAATTGGAAGAAGCAGCAAAATTAGAAGGTTCTTCTCGATGGTATTTCTTTTGGCGAGTCACTTTTCCATTGTTGATGCCAACGACTCTTTTTGTTTTGATCAATGCAGTTTTGAATTCATTCAAACTTGTCGACCATCTTTTTGTTCTGACTAAGGGAGGTCCCGATAACGCGAGTAATCTTTTGCTGTACTATATTTACGAAAACGCCTTCTCTTACTTTGATCCAAATTATGCTTCCACACTCACAGTAGTTCTTCTGGCTCTCTTGGCAATTATAGCCTTGCTCCAGTTCTTCTTGCTGGATCGCAGGATTCATTATCGATGACCAAACAACTCTTTTTCCAAAGGTCTTGGAATTATTCTAACGGATTAGAAATTGTTGGTGCCTGGTTGTTGGCACTTCTTTGGATTTCACCTTTACTCTATGCATTTTGGGCAGCCTTCCACCCCAGTGAATATGCTGTTAACTTTGAGTTGTTTGCCCCAATTACTCTCGATAATTTTGCTGAAGCACTTTCTCAAGCGCCATTTCTGCAATACGGGTTGAACACCTTCGTGCTTGTAACAATGCTGTTAGCATCACAAATGGTTGTTTGTACATTTGCTGCCTACGCCTTTGCTCGCTACCAATTTGCAGGACAAAACATCGCGTTTTCTTTGGTACTAGTCCAGTTGATGATTACCCCAGAAATTTTAATTGTTGAGAACTACAGCACTCTTGCAGACTTGAGCTTGGTTGACACAATCACCGGAATTGGACTGCCCTACATGGCAAGTGCGTTTGGAATCTTTTTATTGAGGCAAGCTTTCAAATCTACTCCCAAAGAGCTGGAGGAAGCGGCCAGATTGGAGGGATGTGGGATGTTTGGGGTCCTTTGGCGTGTGTATGTGCCGTTAGCAAAACCAACTTACCTAGCCTACGGTTTGGTCTCAATCAGTCACCACTGGAATAATTTTTTGTGGCCTTTGATTGTCAGCAATTCTGTGGAGACTAGACCTCTCACAGTCGGGTTAGGTGTTTTTGGAGCGCCAGAATCAGGAGTCGATTGGTCTATTGTTTCTGCAGCAACCCTGCTTTCGGTAGCTCCATTGATGATATCTTTCCTGTTGTTTCAAAGACAGTTTATACAGTCCTTCATGCATTCGGGCATCAAGTAGTCCTTCAGCTATCTAAAGAATTTAGAACCCCACTGGCACGTGAGGAATATACGGAGTTTCCAATCTATCGATCATCTTTTGATCCATTACTAGTTCCAAGCCACCGAGAATCTGATCGAATTGGTCAGAGCTTGTATAGCCAATAATTGGCGCTGCCACCCCTTCCTTTTGACGTATCCAAGCCAGAGCAACTTGAACCATGGGGCAGCCAATTTCTTTGGCAATTGCTTCAACATTACTGATTACTGCGTTGTCTGCATCGATTGTTCTGGAATACATCTTTTCAAGAACGTTGTCCGTTTTGGCCCTTGGTGTTGAAATACCTATTGGACGTGCTAATTTGCCTCGTGCAAAGGGGGACCATGGAATTAGACCGACACCCTGATCCAAGCAAAGTGGAATCATCTCCCGTTCCTCCTCACGATAAATAAGGTTGATCTGATTCTGCATACTTGTGAAGCGGGCCCATCCATTCTCCTTAGCTACTTGTTGGGCTTTTGCAAATTGCCAGGCGTACATTGAAGAAGCACCGATGTATCTGGCTTTCCCTGATCGAACAACATCATTCAGCGCCTCCATAGTCTCCTCGATTGGTGTAACTGGGTCCCAACGGTGAATCTGATAGAGATCAACGTAATCCGTTTGTAAGCGGTTCAATGAGTTGTCGATTTGCCGCATTATGATTCTTCGAGACAATCCCTGCCAACTAGGATCCTCATCCCCAAATACCTTGGTTGCTAAGATAATCTCATCCCGTTTAACCCACTTCCATAGTATATTTCCAAGAATTTCTTCTGAAGAGCCGTCTGAGTAAACATTGGCGGTGTCAAAAAAATCAATTCCTGCATCAAGTGCCTGCCGAATCAAGGGTTTTGATTGTTCTTCCGAGAGGGTCCAACCGTGATTTCCGCGCTTGGGTTCTCCAAAGGTCATACAACCAAGACAAAGTTCTGAGACAAACAATCCAGATTTACCAATTTGTTTCCGTTCCATTTTTCACCTCAATTCAAGAGCTTATTACTAGAAACTAGTCTGTATTGTGGTTTTGGTTTTTTTCAGATGTAGTAGCTCACATATCCTTGAAGATTTAGACACTGCCAAAACTATTTTAATGGATGCATGAAAAAAGATATTCGGGCAAGATTTTCAAATTCGGAAAATTCAAATATTGACGATACCACTTTCATCCTTTTCAATGCATCTTTCAATGTAGATTTGGGTCGGATGATCTGTGGGATATAGGTCCCTAATATTTGCAAAGATTTTTCTGGCTTCCAATAAATCTCCACCCTGAAACAGGCTAAGTGCGTCCGTGAAATCTCCTGAGAATTGCATTTGTTCTTCCGTCGCCTCAGTTATGGATTCAATCAATTCATAAATCTCGACTTCTTGTTTTTTTCCTTTCACAGCTACAGAACCGAGTGGTCTGAAAAGAAATTCCTTTTCTGCAGCATCACGAGTGTCACTGCTGACAATGATTTCAGTTTTGTAGATCTTGTTGATACCCTCAAGACGACTTGCCAAATTTACACTGTCTCCAACAACCGTGTAGTTCATTCGACTTTGTGAACCCAAATTACCAACCAAAGTTATACCAGTATGAATTCCAAATCTTGACCAAAAAGGTTTTTTTCCTGCTGACTCCCACAACCTGTTAATTTCCTGGATTCGCCTCTTGCAGTTCAATGCGGCTTGACAGGCATGAATTGCGTGATATTCAGAGGCAATGGGGGCTCCCCAAAACGCCATGACCCCATCCCCAAGATACTTGTCGACGGTACCGTGATTAATTCTTATCGTTTCTGCCAACATACCCAGATAGTCTGACAATTGAAGCATCAAGGGTTCAGGGTCCATATTTTCTGAGATCGTGGTGAAATTGGCGATGTCCACAAACAATATGCTTAGGGTTCGCTCTCTTCCACCAAGTGTCGCACCTTCTCCTTGTTGTATTAACTGACGCACAAGCTCAGCTGGAATGTAGGATTGAAAGGCTTTCAGACTGTTGCGCATAGCGGCCATTCCATGACTAAGTGCCTCAACTTCCTTGATGGATGATTTAATATTAAATTCACCCTCAAGATTCATCCCTTCAATCTTTTTTTGTTCCTCCGTGATTCTTTCGATTGGGTGAGAAATGCTATTTGATAACCACCAGGCCGCTAATATTGATAGTAACAAAATACACAATGATATGAATATTATGACTTGCTGAATTTTCCTAAAGAAGCCAATGAAGTCGTCTTCAGGGACAACGATTCCAATTCGCCAATCTTTCCCAAACTCAATTGGAAAAGTTGTGAAGGCTGAAAAATAATTAATCCCATTTTCAGTGACATAAAAAGAATTCTTACCAGTCTCAAAATAGGTACTTATGGCTTTTTCAACAGAAGGCAATTCTAATTCTGTGTATTCAATGGGCCTTAGCTTCTCATTATCGATTTTTATGAGCTTGATCTTCGGAAAGGCAACAATTTTACCCTCTTCATCAATAATGAAAACGAGGCCATTTTTGCCAACTTTTTGATCTTCAAGAAATACTGAGAGTTTATCTAATTCGATATCAACCCCAACAACTCCAATTAAATCTCCAGATGCATTAAAATATGGTTCAGCCACCGTGATCCCAGGCTTCTGTGCTGTAAAAAAAATGTAGGTGTCGGTCCAATAAATTTTCTTTGCGTCTTTGGCACCCTTGTACCAAGGTCTATGTCTTGGATCGTATTGATCTTCTTGGTTTATTTTAAGTTCAGTAATTGAGCCTGCGGCATCCAGATGTTTCCAGAAGCTATTATTTTCCAATAATCCATTTTCACCACCAACTATAGGTACATCTTGCAATCCCTCTTTTCTGAGGATTTCAACAAATTTTGAAAATAACTTACCGCTGGGATCTATCACTTTAATTCCTGTTTTGTCATCCCCAATTTGTTTTACAAAGAGAAATCTTCCCTTTTGATCACCTACAAAGATCCCCGAAATCTGTGAATGCATCTTCAGCATGCCCAGAGCGTGAGCTTCAAAATGATTTTGGATTGAGTCACTAAGTTGAAGAGAAATTTGAAGTTTGCCAGGATTTTCAACAAGATTTTTTACTATCTGGACGGCAGGATTTAGGAAGGAGATTGTTTCGTCACTGACATTTTTAGTGACTGTATAAATGAGATCTTGTGTGATTTGGTTTACGCCGTCGAAGGCTTTTTTTTGGGTGTAAAAAAAGATGATTGATACTGTCGCTATCAAGATTGTCGAGAAGGCGACAATAATTTTGACTTTGAGTTTAATTTTCAAAGATGATTACCAATTAAATTAGTGCAAACAATAAGTTATCAATATTTGAGAGATGATTTTCAAAGCCAACTTAACATTCTTAGCAGAAAAGTAAATCGGCAGTTACACTTACAAACATGAAGACTTCAAAGAAGCTGCACAAGCTATGTTTGATGGAAAATTGGGATCATTTAATTGGGCAGTGCAACGTCCAATGTGTGAGAAAGAATTGGCTTTTGAAGAAATTCGATCACGGAGCATAGCTGCTCCAAAAACTATTCTCAAACCAAATTAGAAAGGAGTAATCCGTGGCTGAAATTCCACATTTGTTGGTGCATAACCGCAAAGACAATGTTGGTGTAGTAGTAGTCGAGAACTTGGCAGCCAACACCGACATGCTTTGTTGCATTACAGAAGATAATTCGACCTTTCGCTTAACCTCTAAGTTGGACGTCCCCATTGGTCACAAAATTGCCCTCTTGGATCTGAAAAGTGGTGAAACTGCAATTAAATATGGGGAAGATATCGGTAAAATCGTGACTGACGTTGCTAAAGGCGACCATGTTCACACGCACAATTGTAAAACCAAGCGCTGGTAGGGAGAATTGAACATGTCATTAGGTTATGCAGGCAGGAAAATAACAGGGTATCGCCGTGAAAATGGCAGGGTTGGCGTCAGAAACCATGTGCTTATTCTTCCTTTGGATGATATTTCCAACGCAGCTTGTGAGGCCGTTGCAAATAACATCAAGGGGACAATAGCGATACCACATGCATATGGTCGACTTCAGTTCGGAGAAGATCTTGAGCTACACTTCAGAACAATCATTGGAACTGGATCAAATCCTAATATTGCTGCCTGTGTAGTCATTGGGATTGAACCAAGCTGGACTCAGAGAGTGGTAGATGGAATTGCCGCAACAGGAAAACCAGTAGAGGGATTCTCTATAGAGCAAAATGGTGATTTGAAAACCATCATGAATGCAAGTCGTTCTGCCAAAGAAATGGTTCATCATGCTACAGAAATTCAACGTGAGGAATGTGATATTTCTGAGTTGTGGATCTCAACAAAATGTGGAGAAAGTGATACCACAACTGGGCTGGGTGCAAATCCCACTGTAGGGAACATGTATGACAAACTGCTACCTCTTGGAATAACTGGTTGCTTTGGTGAAACTTCTGAGATTACAGGAGCTGAGCACATCTGCCGTCGGCGTGCGGTTAATGAAGAATTGGGTGAACGCTGGTATAGGATGTGGAAAGCATACCAAGACGAAGTAATCTTTGCATATCAAACCGATGATCTTTCTGATAGTCAACCAACCAAAGGCAATATCGCAGGTGGCTTGACTACTATTGAAGAGAAAGCTCTCGGAAATCTTGAAAAAATCGGCCGAACATCTATGTACAAGGAGATCCTCGGGCCAGCTGAGACACCAAATTTAGGCGAGGGGCTCTACTTCATGGATTCCTCATCTGCTGCTGCAGAGTGTGTGACGATCATGGCAGCTGGCGGATTTGTAATTCATACCTTTCCAACTGGGCAAGGTAACGTGATTGGTCACCCGATTGTACCTGTGATTAAAATCACAGCGAATCCAAGAACAATACGGACTATGTGCGAACATATTGATGTTGATGTTTCAGGAATTTTGCGGAATGAAATGACAATTGATCAGGCAGGTGATGTCTTGATTGAAATGATCTGCCGAACTGCAAATGGAAGGAACACGGCAGCAGAAACTCTGGGTCATCGAGAATTCTCTATGACTAAGCTTTATCGAAGCGCGTAAAAGTTGATTCGGTAGTCAATGGGATTTCATGGGTTGATCACCATGATCAATAGATAACTTGCTAATCCCACGGTTGAAGCTGCAAGGCAACCTGCTACGAAAGGTCTTAAACCCAACTCTTTCAGATGGGCAAACCTAGTATTTAATCCAATTGCAGCTAACGCAACAACTAATACTTGAACTGTTAAAGTCTTAAGATCCCCTCCAAATTCCCTCCAAATTCCTTCAGATATCACCCCAAATACCTTTTCAGTAAATTCCAAACTTAAATCTCCTAGAGACCTAAGCGTCGCCATCAACAGAAACCAAATTATAAATATAGGAAAATACTTACTAAGTTTAATTTTTGGTTGTGAATCAATTGTGGAATAATTTTGAGTATTTTCTCTATAAATTGATGAATAATATGCAATTATAGGTAAAACAATAATCATGCATATATTTCGGAATAATTTTGTGATGACAGCAATTTCTAAAGCAAGAGGTTGATTAAAAAGATCTGCATAAAGTAAGGCTGAACCAGTTACTTGAGAGGTGTCGTGAACAGCTGTCCCCAAAAAGTAGCCTACTTTTGTTGGGTGATTTGCAAAAATATAATTTGCTAAATAAGGATAACCAATCGTAGCTAAAATACCAAAGACTGTAATCACTGAAACCGCATAAGCAATCTCTTCCTTTTTTGCTCGAATGATTGGTCCAGTTGCCACAATTGCCGTAACTCCGCATATTGATGTGCCTACAGCTATCAAGAACCCCAGTCTTTTTGGAAGCCCCAGCATTTTGGAAAGAAAAACAGTGAAAACTAAACCAATGATAATACAACCTAGAACTACCGGAATTCCCTCTAGACCAGAGACAAAAATATCAGACAAGCTCAGTTGAAACCCAAGAAGAACAATCCCAAAGCCAAGGACTTTTTTCCCAGAAAATAATAATCCTGGGTCAAATGATTTTGGAATTGAGATTAGATTGCTTGCAAAAATACCAATGATAATTGCAAGCATTACAGGTGATATTGGTGATTTCTCAAAACTCAAAATATCTTCGCCAATTATTTCACTTATAAGGAAACTAAAGTAACCGACTATTACAGCAAGTAAAAGGCCAGGTGAAATTACTTTTGTCTCTTGAATTTTCGAGGAGAAATTTGACACTAAAAATTGCATTGGTACCACTTTATCAAGTCCTGAAATAGCCTAAAATAAGACTTAATTTAAAGGTTAATTCTTAGAGCAAAGAACGAAAGATTCAAGGTGAATAGAAAATGTCGTCTGAGAATCTTTTGAATTCTACAAACTAATGGATAGTTTGATTAGGTTAGGTGAACTGATAGGTAGGAGAAACGAAATTTCGAAGAATTAATTTTGGAGGAGTTTGCCTGAGTTAACATCAATGGCCTAGGCTAAGATTGAGGACGTCAGTACTCAACTGCAAACAGCAGAATTTGGGAAATCGGCTCACTACTTTGTCTTTTATGATGGCTGCTTTTCCATCCAGAGAACTTGCGGACATCTGAATCTGCGAACAGAATACCTTTTGTTTCCCGATGGTGGCTCTGCCATATGAAAAGCTTACTGATGACAAAAACTCTATCAAGAACACATCCTGTTTTGTGATTGCATATTTTCAATCCAGGCAACTTGCCAACAATGGGAACTGACAGCAAAAATCTTCTAATGACGCCTGTTCCTGATTGATTAGCGGTCTGCTGTGAACAACCTGTGTTGGACATTGCAATGATTAACATGGGACTACCGCTCAAAATATTTTTTTATCGGACTGCTACAAATTAATTAAAAATACCAACAACTTTTTTCAAAAAATTAACACTTATTGAAATCCAGTAGCAAAGATCATATTTCAACGGTTTAATAAAACCTTTATAATTCAGTATTTTTCAACTGTTCAATACTGTTTCCAATTTCATAGAAAGGATTTGCTTGCAGAGGTGAGCCAAAGATTTGAAACTGTTGAAGTTGAAATTAAATTTTCCACTAAATATTCGCCGAAAAGTACCTGATGTCCGAAGAGCCGAAAACAAAATCAGATCCTGATGTTAGTAATAAAATAATTGACATGATTCGGGTAACCGGGGCTTGTGAACACAACCTTAAGAATCTGAGTCTGGATATTCCGAAGGGTACTTTAACAGTTTTCACGGGTGTCAGTGGTTCAGGTAAATCTTCGCTTGCATTTGATACAATCTTCCAAGAGGGACAAAGACGTTTTGTAGAATCACTGTCAGCCTATGCTCGACAATTTCTAGGCCAGTTGGAAAAACCCAAGGTTGAGCATATTGAAGGATTAAGTCCAACCATCTCAGTTGATCAGAAAACTGTTAACCGTAATCCGCGCTCGACAGTCGGGACAGTAACTGAAATCTATGACCATCTTCGATTACTTTTCGCGCGTTTAGGGCAGCCGCATTGTCCTGAATGCCAAACGCCAATATCTAGCCAAACGCCCGAACAAATTACTGATTATGCCTACGCTACAGCCGTCGATGAGGCGTGCTTAATATTGTCTCCAATGGTACGTGAGCGAAAAGGAGAGTACCGAAAAGAGCTTCAACAGTGGGCACAAGATGGATTTGTCAGGGCCCGGATTGATGGAGAAATTCGTAGGCTTGACGAAGAGATTGAACTTAAAAGATATGAAAAACACAGTATTGAGCTGGTCTTAGATCGTCTTACACTGAACTCAGATGAAAAAAGTCGCCTAACTGAAGGTGTTGAAAAAGCGCTGAAAATGAGTGAGGGGCTAGTCGTTCTGAACTTCAAGGAAGAAGATCATCTTTTTAGTCAATTGAGTGCTTGCCCAACCTGTCAGATTTCACTACCAGAACAGGAACCGCGGCTTTTCTCTTTCAATGCTCCCCAAGGGGCATGTCCAACCTGCAATGGCTTAGGCGAGACTCGGCAGTTTGTTGAAGAAAGGCTGTGTGATTCAGAAAAATCTCTGAAATCTGGAGCCGTCCAATGTGTAACTGCCAATGGAAACATCCATTTCACAAAAATTGAATTATCCCACCTTAATGCGGCTGCCAAGATGCTAGGCCTCGATCTGAATTTGCCATGGTGTGAACTACCAGAGCAACAGAGAGAGCAATTTCTCAAGGGGAATGCCCAAATTCCTCTTTATGTTGGAAATGTATTTCGATTCCCCTCCCATCTAAAAAAACAAATCAAAGCAGGTAAGTGGGCTGGTGTGATCCCGATTTTGGAGTTTGTTTACCGGTTTGCAAAAGGACCGTTGGAGCGCTTCCAAATGCGGGCTATTTGTCCAGACTGTGGTGGAAGCAGACTGAATCCGATGGCCAGGGCTGTAACTTTCCGAGATCAAAACATTGTTGATCTAGGTGATTGCTCAGTCACCGAAGCACTAACTTTTTTTGAAGGTTTGGAACTGACAGATAGAGAGGAGTTGATCGGTCGGGATCTTTTTCGGGAGATTCGTGCACGTCTCTCTTTTCTAAATGAGGTTGGTCTGGGATACCTCAGTCTTCAGCGCTCTGCGGCTACGCTTTCTGGAGGCGAAGGTCAGCGCATTCGCCTGGCGAGTCAACTTGGCTCTGGTCTTCAGGGTGTGCTGTATGTTCTTGATGAACCGAGCATCGGTCTGCATCAAAATGACAATCAGAGACTAATCAAAACATTAGAAATGCTGCGAGATCGTGGAAATACCGTTTTCGTAGTGGAACATGATGAAGAAACAATCCGGGCTGCTAATCATATTATAGATATTGGACCAACGGCGGGTCGAGATGGCGGAAACATTACTGCTCAAGGTGGCTTTAAAGATATTCTTCAGTCAAGCGAATCTGTCACAGCCCAGTTCCTGGTCGGGCTAGAAAAAATGCCTGTTCCAACTAAACGTAGAACTCCAGATGGACGCTGCTTATCAATTCGAAATGCCCGATTACATAATCTTTCGGGCTTGGATGTCGAAATTCCACTGGGAGTATTTGTTGTTTTGGCTGGAGTAAGTGGTTCCGGAAAATCAAGTCTTGTGCATGGAATCCTGCGGCCTGCCTTGTTAAAACATCTGCAAGGAAATGGAAAGAATGATTCTGATGAAACGATCGAGGAGGAATTATCAAAAGAAATAAAGGGGAGGTGGGATCATATTGGAGGGCTTGAGAATCTTGATCGACTAATTGAAATAAATCAGTCCCCAATCGGCCGAACTCCTAGAAGTAATCCAGCTACCTACACCAAAGTTTTTGATCGGATTCGTGATCTGTTCACCATGCTTCCAGAGTCAAGGTTTCGCGGATACAACAAGGGCCGATTTTCCTTCAACGTTAAGGGAGGGCGATGCGAAGACTGCAAGGGTGCTGGTGTAAAAACTATCGAGATGCAGTTTTTGAGTGATGTTCAAATTCCCTGCGAAACTTGTGATGGAAAGAGATTTAATGCGGAAACTCTGCAGATCCGTTATAAGCACAAAACGATCTTTGAAATTCTAGATCTGACAATTTCAGAAGCTTCTGAACTTTTTGAAAAACAACCAAAAATTCTTCACATCCTTCAGACCTTGCTTGATGTAGGCTTGGGTTATGTCAAACTTGGGCAGCCATCGACCACCCTCAGCGGAGGTGAGGCCCAACGCGTGAAATTGGCATCAGAATTACGAAAGAAATCTACTGGGCGAACATTGTACCTTTTGGATGAGCCCACGACAGGTCTACATTTTCAGGATATACGCACGCTGCTACAAACTTTGGATCGCCTAGTAGAACAGGGTAATAGTGTATTGGTCATTGAACACAATCTTGATGTTCTGCGCTTTGCCGATCAAGTCATTGAGTTGGGGCCAGGGGGAGGCAAATTTGGTGGTAAATTGGTGGGCCAAGGTGCGCCAGAGGAATTGGCGGAAAGCGACACGTTAACAGGGGGCTTTTTAAAGACATTATTGAAGATGAGTTTGAATGAAGATTCCTCCGAAGCAGAAGAAGTCCACGCAAGCAATTCTAGTAATGGATTGTGGGTCAACAGAAAAGATCGGAACCTAGTTGTTCGAGGTGCGAGCAAAAACAACCTAAGACATATCGATGTTGAGATCCCCAAACATAAGTTTACTGTGATTACTGGGGTCAGTGGGTCCGGTAAGACTTCACTGGCTTTTGATACCATCTTCGCAGAGGGGCAAGCTCGGTATGTTGAGTCCCTCTCAACCTATGCTAGACGGTTTCTCGGCCGAATGGATAAGGCCCCTATTGATAGCATTGATGGATTGGCTCCAGCAATTGCAATAAATCAAAAAGCTTCTAGTCGTAATCCCCGCTCCATTGTTGCAACCACTACAGAGATCTTTGACTACCTTCGTCTTCTATACGCCAGAATTGGTGTAGCTCATTGTCCAAAGACAGGAGTTCCTTTAGAGAGCTTCACGGCCACGAGGGCTGCCAAATTCCTTGTAGATAATCATGAGGGGGATCGACTGGAAATTTTGGCTCCATTATACAGACCGAATTCTAAGCATCCTTCTCTGCTGAAACACCCCAAAGAATTTCCTGAACATCTACCATTACTCCAACAATCTGGTTTCCTACGGGTTTATGTTCGGGATAAATTGATTTTGTTTGATGAGTGGGAGACAGAATCAAAAAATCTTAAACTTACCAAGTCAGTGCCAGTTTGGTTGGTAGTGGACCGGATTAGAGTGAATTTAGATGAACAGCAAAGATTAGCTGAAAGCGCTGGTATTGCGTATGAACAGGGAATTGGCCTGTTCTGCGCTCGTCGTCCGGACGACCAAAAGATGATCTGGTTTTCTGAAGTGCCAGGAAATGTGCAAAGCGATTACTACCTGACTCAAGATCTCAACCCAAGAATGTTTTCTTTCAACTCTCACGTTGGTGCATGCCCAGACTGTGATGGTCTTGGGGAAATGGAACTGACAGGAAAAATGGACTTTGAAGAAGACGCAGAATTGGATTCGCTGGTCTTTCGTAATTGCAAGACCTGCGATGGTGAACGATTGAAGCCCCAATATCGATCTGTGCTGATTCGACAGAGGAATATTATGCAGTTGTGCCGATTGCGAGTAGATGAGGCCCTTCGTGAAGTGAGCACCTGGGAACTCAGTACAACCGAACAAGCAATCGCAGAACAGGCTCTTCAGGAAATCCTTAGTCGCTTGAAATTCCTACGCAATGTAGGTCTTGGGTACCTGACATTAGATCAGCGATCCAAAACACTATCAGGTGGTGAGGCTCAACGCATTCGTCTGGCTTCACAGATCGGCTCAGGTTTGACCGGGGTGCTGTATGTTTTGGATGAACCTACCATTGGCCTACACCCAAGAGATACAGATCGATTGTTGAAAACTTTGCTACAGCTACGTGATCTTGGAAACACAATTTTGTTAGTCGAACATGATCTGGATGTTATCAATCGTGCTGATCATCTGATTGATATCGGCCCAGGAGCTGGACACTATGGTGGAAAAATCATCGCTTCTGGAAGACCAGAAGATCTCTGTTTAGATAAAGTATCCCTTACAGGTCAGTATTTAAGTCATCAACAAAAAATTCCCATCCCACACAGAAGACTCCCCAACCCAACTCGACAGATCTCGATCACCAACGCCAAGGCAAATAACCTCAAGGACATTTCCGTTGACATCCCAAAGGGTTGTCTAACTGTTGTGACCGGTGTAAGTGGTTCAGGTAAATCCTCTCTAATCATTGATGTCTTGCAGAAAGCGGTAGCAAAAAAGCTTTCTGGCTATGTTGGGGAAATAGGTGAGCACAAGACAATCAAGGGACTGGAACAATTAAAATATTTGAGAATTATTGATCAGGAACCGATTGGGCGTACACCTAGAAGTAATCCATCAACATACACAGGTGCATTGTCACCAATCCGGGATCTGTTCTCCCAACTTCCTGCAGCAAGGCAAAGAGGATTTGCTCCTAGGCGTTTTTCTTTTAATTCCGTCGAGGGAAGATGTGCTGCTTGCGATGGTCAGGGATATCATTTGATTGAAATGCACTTTCTCTCTGATGTTTGGGTAACTTGTGATCAATGTCTAGGCAAGAGATACAATCGAGAAACTTTAAGCGTAGAGTACAAGGGACATACAATCGCTGATGTACTTAACCTCGAAATTGAACAGGCTTGTCAGCTGTTTGCAGCTCAGCATAAGATCTTAAGAATTTTGCAAACGATGAGAGATGTGGGTCTTGGCTATATGAAATTGGGTCAGGCCGGAAATACCCTTTCAGGAGGAGAGGCACAACGGCTAAAGCTCTCTGCTGAACTCTCGCGAAGGTCAAAAGGAGAAACGCTTTATATTCTTGATGAACCAACTACTGGTCTGCACATTGATGATGTGAGGCGTTTATTAGAAGTACTCCATAGAATTGTGGATGATGGGGGAACGATGGTGATCATTGAGCATAACTTGGAAATTATCAAATCAGCTGATTGGATTATCGATCTTGGGCCAGAAGGTGGAATTCATGGTGGAGATGTGGTCATAACTGGAACGCCTGAGCAAGTCATGGCGTTTGAAGCGAGTCATACTGGAAGAGCACTTTGGCCTGTTCTCAGTAACCAACTCTTTGAAGGGAAAAGATCTAAAACAAGTTCATCGAAGAAACTTTTAATTTCTCCTAAGCAATCATCATGGAATTCTGGAATCAGGGTTGACCAATGAAGATAGCCCGAAAGTCATTAACATTCGTCATTGTGGGGCCGGTAATTATGAGGTGATCCAATTGCTTAAAGAAGGTGTAAGCATCATTATTATCCAAAAAATCATTGGTTTTAAGATTTAACTGCTTTGCCTTGAAAAAAGTATTATGATCTATCCAAGCTCCAGCATTGTCCTCCGAACCATCAATCCCGTCAGTGTCAACAGCGATTGCTGAAATTTCTTTTTCACCCTTTAAAGCTTCAAGCAAGGATAGGAGGAACTCCGTATTCCTACCTCCTTTACCTTTACCATGAACCGTCACGGTGGTTTCTCCTCCTGACAAGATTATTGCTGGTGAGTTGATTGGCTGATCTCGATGCTTGATCTGCTTAGCAATCGCTGCATGAACCTTGGCTACCTCTTTGGCCTCGCCTTCAATACGATCGCTAAGGATAATTGACTTAATTCCTCGTTTCTCAGCCTCCTTTGCGGCGGCTTCGAGCATTAATTGTGGGGTGGCAACTAACCTTACTTGATTTTTCGAAAAAACGTCTTCCCCAGGTTTAGGAGTTTCTTCCTCAGCTGCTTCTAAAAGTTTTTGAATCGCTTGAGTTGGTTGTATTTGATATCTTCTTAAGATCTCTTGAGCATCTGCAAAAGTTGTTGGGTCAGGAACAGTCGGGCCAGAAGCAATGACAGATAGATAATCTCCAGGTACATCAGAGATTGCAAGGGTCCAAAGTCGTGCTGGCTGGATTGCTCTAGCGAGTCGTCCGCCTTTGATTGTAGAAAGATGTTTACGCACGCAATTCATTTCCCCAATCGTAGCCCCAGAATGGAGAAGCGATCTATTCAGTGATTGTTTGTCTTGTAGGGTTAGACCCCTGCCTGGTAAAGCCAACAAAGCAGATCCCCCTCCAGAAAAAAGGCATATTACCAAATCTTGATCATTGGCAGATTCCGCCAGATCAAGAATTCTTCGAGCTGTAATTTGGCCTGTCTCGTCAGGTACCGGGTGAGATGCCTCGACAATTTCAATGGATTTACAAGTTTCACCATAGCCATAGCGAGTAAGAACCAAGCCACTTAATTTTGCTCCCCAAGATGTTCCCTTCCAATGATTTTCCAAGGTATTTGCCATTGCAGCCGATGCCTTTCCGGCTCCTAATACAATGATTCGCTCTGGCATTTTTTCATTATTCTGAATTTCATTTAAGTACTCTGGCAAACAAATCTTTGGTTTAGAGCGCTGAAGGGCTACCTGCAAAGTTTGCTCAAGAATCTTTGGAAGGGAACTCATTCTTTAACCTCATGAAATATCAATAAATTTGAGAGATCTTTGAAATTATTCATTTGTTCAACCAATTTGATGCCCAATTGAGTCCCTCAACAGTCCCCGCGATTGGTCTATACTCACAACCAATCCAACCTTTGTATCCCAGTTCATCAAGTTTTGAGAAAATGAATGGATAATTGATTTCTCCTGTTCCAGGTTCATGACGCCCAGGATTATCAGCAATTTGAAAGTGAGCTATCCTTGAAAGAAGTTCAGTGATTGTTGATGATAAATCACCTTCCATGATTTGCATGTGATATATGTCATATTGAAACGAAAGATTTGAAGACCCAACTTTCTCAATCACTGAAATCGCTTGAGCAGATTTGCTCAAGAAATATCCTGGCATGTCGCGAGAATTTATGGCTTCAATCAGCAGTCTTACATTCTTCTGTTCACAAAGCTCAGCGGCGAAACGGAGATTCTCTACATATGTTTCTGATAGAGCATCCATAGGAACCCCCTCTGGCTTTATACCAGCCATAGCATGAATTTGCTGACATCCAAGACCCGTAGCGTATTCGAGAGCGATCTCAACACTTTCACGAAATTCGTTTTGGCGATTTGGATGACAACACATTCCTCTCTCGCCTTTTTCCCAGTCTCCAGGGGGAAGATTGAATAGCACTTGAGCCAATTGATTGGCTTCAAGAGCGTCCTTGAGATCAGAAATTGAGTGTGCGTAGGGAAAGAGGAACTCGACTCCCTGAAAACCTGCTCTCGCAGCAGCACCAAAACGATCCAGGAAATTATGCTCATTGAACATCATCGACAAATTAGCATTAAAGCGAAGCATAAAAATTTTGTAAAAGATTTAAAGAATAGCCTGAATCAATATTTGTAGGATCATTTATTCATTTTCTTAAAATTTTCATCTTCGATTTCCCAGGATTAAAATTACCTTTTTGCTTCCCTTGATAGCGAGAGATTCGGATTTTAGAAACTTGATCCGATGCCAAGCAAGAGTTTATCTTCTTGAGTGCTGTACCATACACGAGTCTGTACATTAACTCGATTAGTGATTGTGTTGCCAAACTTGAAACCAAAACGAAAATCACGTTGTTGAAGCTCAGCTTGTTCTTTGCGCTCATTGAAATCGTTGTTGCTAGTTGAATCAGTTTGTCGTGGATCACTCTTGTAATCTTTGTAACGCCACTTTGCTTCAGATACCAACGCAAAGCTAGGGACTTTCAAGAAATATTGGAATGCTCCCTGAATCTGTGCTGAACCAAGAAAAACATGTATAAAACTGTTTCTACCTGGAAATTTTGCAATTCCAACTGCGTAGATTTCCCATTCATCAACGGTGGGTGAAAATTGACTTTCACCGTCCTTATCAACCCCTGTGTAGGGACCTTCGCTCAGTAGTTCGTGGTCTTCTGTATAACTCAAGTAAGTTCCTCCAAGGCCCAGACCCAAAGGAGTACTTCTATTTCCCCAGGCCCTTAATTGACCACTGAATTGAATTTCTCTGAAAGGCTGTTTCCATGATGAGTCATAACGAAGGTCTATCAAGCCCCCAAATGCCCCATCTTGCTGACCCATTCCAAAGACAAGACGCCTCAGGCTGAAGCGCTCTTCTCGACCCTCATCTATTGCAATTCGCAATTCAGGGTGAAAGTAAAAACGCGGATTTGCCAAGCTTCTCATTTCCAATACAAATACGTCTTCAGCCAAGGGGTCTTCCAATAGAATTTCTGTCAGTTCTTCAATTTCTGCGCTCAGTCGGGCAATATTGTCTTCAACTTGTTCGTTTACAGTCGCACCCATTTGATAGTCGCGAAGTGCCATTAACTCTTTTCTCTTAAACTCCTTCTCTGCTAATTGATCTTCAAATAATTTAAGCTGGATTCTAGCTAAAGCTTGGACGGCTTCAAACTTTTGAAGAGATTCCGGAAAACGTTCTAGATAATTTTTCCATGCATCAATGGTATTGATTTGAGATGATTTATTGAACTCAAGCTCTGATAACGGAATGCACTCAAGTTCAATAATTGCGAGCTCAAGCGGTGTTTGGGCCTCGGGTCCTAAATCTAATTGGACATTTAATGTAGAGGGACAGGTTTCATCCAATTGGGTTTGTCGCTTAAGTCCTTTAACCCCTTGAGTTACATGGATAGGTAACTCACTCAAGCGAATATTACCGCTTGTTGAAATAGTGTTCAGTTGTTCAAGTTGACTTTTGCTGGAGATGAATCGAAGTCTCAATGGAATATCTGGTAGTGGTTCTCCGTTAAACGTTAAATCCAATTGCATAGGACTCTCAAAGCGATAACTTTTATAATTGGAGGCAGGAAACAAGCGTACTAAATTAGGACTGTGGATTAGCTTCAATTCTGAAAGTAGCGGGTCCAACTCGCTGCGAATTTCACTGCTAGCCGGAATGTTTTCTAGTTTTGCCAACTGTAGCGCTGCATCACGATATCGAGATCGTTGCTCCACTAGCAATGCGCTCCGATATGCTCTAAGGAGTCGGCTAAAATCAACTGCATCTGGACCAGATTGGCCAAATAATCGTTCCAGTAGGGTTTGACCGGATGATGCTTTGGAGGCTTCGTCCATTAAAGCTGCTACATCCTTTGAGTATTGAACCGAAGGCGCAGCTAGTTGGCCGATCGTCAATGGGTAGATCGCAAGGAATGTTTCATCATTACAGCGTAAAATTTCTGGTGGTGGTAGTGGTATATCGATTCTACTGGAGGTGCGGATTCGTTGTGTGGATTTTTCTGTGAAATTCTCATCACCATCATTTAGCTTCAGTTCCATTCGATTGCTAGTAATCGATTCAAACCTTAGGAAAATAGCTTCTGCAATTCTTTCCTTTGCTCTTAAAATTGCTTCCTCAGTATCGGCACCTCTTCCTGCAATTTCCTGTGGCCATTCTTCTAATGCATTCAATACAAAACGTCCTCCGCGTGGAGGCATTGATTGCTGCAAATGAGATTCTCTGAAATTACAATCTGTTGACTGAGCAAACACATTTTCTGAAGCAAAGATGAAGCTATTGATGCAAGCAGTCACGATCATAGGGATCAGTGAATAGACGATTCTTTTGGATGAATTAAATTGATTCGTCATTTAGGAAAGATCAATGGCTTAGTTTTTCTTTTGAAGATGTAGATTGATCTACCGTCTGTTCAGCATAGGCTTGCGTGCCCGGACCGAGTGGTACTACTCGACTGGGATTTATTGTTTCATGACTGAAGTAGTAGTGTTCCTGAATTTGCCAGAGATCAACGGTCTTAAGTATGCCAGGGTGGTGCATTAGTCTTAGAGTGTAGCCAAACAAACCATGATAGTCTCTAATCCTGCGTTGGTTGCATTTGAAGTGGCCGTGATCAACACTGTCAAATCTGATCAGTGTAGGAAGCAATCGCCAGTCAGCTTCAGTTAGTTTGCTTCCATACAGGTAGATATTGTCAGTCAATTGCTCTTCAATGCGGTCGAGTGTTTCAAAAAGTTCAACGAAAGACTCTGCGTAGGCAGTTTGCGTGGTGGCAAATCCACACTTGTATACTTCGTTATTGAAAGTTCGATAAATTAAATCATTCCATTCAACGATTTCTTGCTGCTACTCAATCGGGTAGTAGTCCACATAATTGCCTGTCAACTGATTGAATAAAGAGTTGAGCATTCGGATAATTTCAGAGGATTCATTGTTAACGATCAGCTCGGTTTCTTTATCCCATAAAACTGGAACGGTGACCCGTCCCGTAAGATGAGGATCACATTTCGTAAAAATACTGTGCATACATAACAAACCATATAGATAATTCATAAAGAGTGCATCTTCAGCTTCTTTCCGAAATTCCCAACCAATTTGAAGCATATGTGGAAGAGAAACTGAAAACTCAATTACCTCCTCTTATCCCTTTAATCTTCGAAAAATCAGTGTTCGATGAGCCCATGGACACGTACCTGAAACGTACAGATGACGCCTTCCAGCCTTCGCTGGGAATCCCCCTATTTCTTAGGGGGCCTGGCCTTCCATCATAGGTAACCCAATTTCGGAACTAGGCATTTTCCCGAACGAAATGACCTTAATTAGATTTGGTCTCGAACCAATGATCATGCCATTGTCCGTTGATCAGAAGCCCCATTTTGCCCTAGCTTTAGATTAGGAAATTAAAAGTTGTTCTGTTTAAGATCTGTTAGATTACGTTGCCAGATCGGCTGTCTTGATCAAGTGCTTTAGGAGGGAGAAGAATTACTGAGAAGAAATCCTGGGCGGAAGGAATCTAGTTAAATAGATCAATCATTTAGAAATTCGCTTAAAGTCATCGCAAAAATTTCAGCTTCAAAAAACATGGATCGATCAAAACTCTTCGAATGGCTAGGTGTGATTACTGCCATACTTTATTCACTTTTGGTGGCTTTAAATATTGGTGCTGAATTCGTCGGATTTTCACTGTTGCTTATTTCTTCATTCTTGATCGGTATATGGGCCTATTGGGGAGAACATCGTGGTATTTTCATACTCCAAATGTTCTATGCCTCAGCCGGGATAATTGGAATGTTTCGATGGTTCTGAATTAAAGCCATGGTAGCTGGAAATATTTAAAGACTGATGTTTGAATTGAGGGTTTGATTCAAGAGGTAACTGTTTCAGATATTTTTTCTGCTAAGCGTAATCTGATTGTAAAAGTGGTGCCTAGCCCGATTGAACTTTTGACCGATATTTTGCCTTGATGTTCTTCAATGATTTTCTTGGCAATTGTAAGACCAAGGCCAGTTCCCTGCCCTCTTTTTTTTGTTGTAAAAAATGGGCTGAAAATACTCGAGACTGTTGTCTCATTCATACCAGACCCATTATCTATGACTTCTATTTTTGCGAGTTGATCCTCCGTGCAGAAATTCAACAATAAAGACGGGTTCAGGGTGTCCTCTAGTGCATCCAACGCATTGTTGCAGAGAATCAAGAGGACTTGCTCAAGCTGGCTCCTATTTGTCCTGATTAATGGCAATTTTTGGGGCAAATCTACCATCAATTTGATATCCCTAGCTTGAAGAGTAGGCCCAATCAAAGATTCAACTCCCTTCAGAACTTCGCTGGCGTCACAAGGTCCCAATCCAGGTTTTCCTCCATGAGTCATTTCCTGCATTACTGTTAACCTATTGAGCAATCCCTCGGTGACACTTGTCATTGATGAAATATGCTCACCAAGTTCTTTTTCTCCCAGTCTGTTGAGATGATGACGGAGGTTAAGATGCTGCAGTTGTGTCATTAATACACTCAAGGGGGTCTTGAGTTCATGGGCCAGTGAAGCACTTGCTTCGCCAATGGTTGCAAGTCGATTTGTTGATTTTAGTGCTTCTTGGGCTTTGGTTAATTCTTCAAGCTGTGAATAAGATGCTTCCAGTTCTTTTTCTTTCTGTGCAGTTATATCTAAGAGAATTCCCCTGCATTCGAAGGGTTGTGCTTCCAGATCAAAGCTGATTTTTGCAACTGCACGTAGCCAGATGATAGATTTCTTGGGATGATGAATCCGAAAGTCTAACTCTCTATTCTGAGATTCCCCAGACAGATTCATAAATTGGTTGAATAATTGGAGATCGTCTGAGTGGACAAGCTTTAACCAAGCGTCTACTGTGATCGTATGATTTATGGGGAAACCTAGGAGATCTCGAGTTTCAGGCGAACAAAAAAGTTGGTTGGTAAGTAGATTTAGCTTCCAACTCCCCATTTGTATGATTTGTATGAGTTGAAACCAAGTTTCAATTGGAGTATTTAGGCTGGAATCATCAAAGATTTCTGGTTGATCGACTTTTAAAGTCATCTTATTTTTAACGCGATATTAAGTCATAATAATTTCTTTTATATAATATTTAATGACTGACCCGATCTCCAGTCAAGACAAAAGAAGGTAAATTTGTCACGATTTTGAAACTATAATTTTGAAAAATCTAACAAATTACTCTCCGTTCTCCCATCAGGTAAAAAAAGTGTTGCACTAATACAGTCTAATTTATCCTCAAACTGATGGCTGATGTAGAGAATTTGCGTTGCCTTTGATCTTCCCAATACATTGATCTCATTAATTAACTTTGTTCTCTGATAGGGATCCAACCCTTGGCAGGGTTCATCAAGTAACAAAAGTTCAGGAGATTTGACCATAGCGCGTGCCAATAAAAACAAACGTTGTTGGCCATAAGACATTTTTAAGTAGGCAGTTTCCGCAATTTCTAGAAGACCAAACTGGTTCAACCAATTTTCAGCCATTTCTTTTTGTTTTTCAGAAATAGATTCGTAATAACCTATCGAGTCATTAAAGCCGGAATAGACAACCTTCCGACCAGTAATCTTTTGACGGTAGTTCATCTGTAATTCAGGTGTGACTATTCCAATTCTTTTGCGCAGATCCCGAATGTTCTCCCCAGAACCCCTACGTTTTCCAAAAATCCAAACCCTGTTACTGTAAACTTGCAGCTGCTCTCCGACTATCAACTTCACAAGGGTTGATTTTCCAGAACCATTTGGCCCTGAAACCTGCCAATGTTCTCCGGTTGGCCAAGTCCAAGAAAAATTTTCAAAGACCGTGTGATCTTGATAATAAAGATTAACATTCTCCAATTTAACAGGTGGTACCAAGGAATTTGCTATATTTTTGGAATGAGAAACAATTATTTTTCTATTTAATTTACTGGTGTCTGAAGCCTTATTTTCGTAACCGTATAGTTTCTTTAAATTTGATTCATTTAGGACAATGTTCCGCTTACCTGAAAAAGCTATTTTCCCATCCATTAATCCCATAACATCTGTAATTTCTGGAATCAATTCATTCTGACGATGACTCACCAGGATGAGTGACAATTTAGAGTGTTGAACCAACTCTCTGAGCAAAGATTGAAAATCGTTTTTTGAATTCTGATCTAATCCATCGAATGGTTCGTCCAGCATCAATAGCTTTGGTGATTCAATTAATGACTGAAAGAGTAAAAGCTTCCGCCATTCTCCGTTTGATAATCCCCGAATTGGACGATCTACTTTTGAGTCCAATTGAACAAGGCGAAGCAAGTCCCCACTTTCCTTTTTTGTGAGTATGGACTCTGAGAACATGTTTCGAATGGTTCGTTGTTCTTGCTCCTTCCCGCTGTATTCTTCCCATCGATCCATGAGTTTCTCCTGCGCAAGTAGACCCAAAGGCTGATTTAGGTGAACCCAGCCGAGTTGACTGATCCCCTGCAAATCAGGATGTCTGCGCAATGTTCCCTCACAATAGGCGATTTGTTGCGCCAAGACCCGTAAGATTGTAGACTTTCCAGCCCCATTTCCTCCCAGGATTGCCCAATGCTCATTTTGCACAAAAATCCAATCTACTTTTTGTAAAACAACTTTGCCCTGTAGTCGAACAGCAACACCTTTCATCTCAAACCAATTGACACTGTCCTTTGCTAATTTGGGCATTCCAGATACTCCATAAAGAAAATTATTTTAGAAACTAATTGAATTTTTTTTGTAAAAATTCTTGTCAGTCAAAATTCAGTGTTGATTTTTGGCAAGGCTCTGCCCCATAATCACGCCGAATTTTTAAGGAAGCAAATATATTTGATGATTTTGATTTCATCAGACAATCAAACCTTTAATATTTGTTCTTGATAGATCCAACATTTCAATTTGAATCAATACCTGCAGGAACCTAATCAGAGCAAGGGGGTTAATTATGAACTTAAACGAAACCCAACTATTGCAAGCGTATCGAAAGATGCGTCAAATTCGTGCATTTGAGGACAGAGTCCACGAAGAATTTGCTACAGGTGAAATTCCTGGTTTCGTCCATCTTTATGCAGGTGAGGAAGCTTCTGCAGTAGGCTTCTGTATGCACCTTACCGATGAGGACCGCATCGCTAGCACGCACAGAGGTCATGGTCACTGCATTGCCAAAGGTGTAGAAATCAATGGGATGATGTCGGAGATCTATGGTCGCCGCAACGGCATCTGTGCTGGCAAAGGGGGCTCTATGCACATCGCTGACTTGGAAAAAGGTATGATGGGTGCCAACGGTATCGTTGGTGCTGGGCCTCCCTTGATCTGTGGAGCTGGTCTGGCGGCAAAGTTTCAAAAAAATGGTGCTGTTGCTGTTGCGTTTGTTGGTGATGGAGCATCAAATCAGGGTACCACTATGGAATCTTTGAATCTGGCATCAGTTTGGAACTTGCCGTGTATTTTCGTTGCTGAAAACAATGGCTACGCAGAGGCAACTTCAAGTACATGGTCGGTCTCATGTGAGAATATTGCCGATCGTGCAGCAGCATTTGGTATGCCGGGTGTTGTGGTTGATGGGCATGACTTTTTTGCAGTCTATGAGGTTGCCGGTGAGGCCATCAAAAGGGCTCGCGAAGGAGGTGGCCCCAGTTTAATTGAATGTAAGCTAAATAGATTTTACGGTCATTTTGAAGGTGATGCGCAGAAATATCGTTTGAAAGATGAGGTGAAAAATTTGAAACAAAGTAACGATTGCCTCAAAAAATTTGCTGATAAAGTTTTAGATCAAGGCCTTCTAAACAAAAAACATTTAGCAGAAATTGATGAATTAGTTGCTGAGGAAATCGACTTTGCAGTCAACCATGCAAAATCGTCAGAAAAGCCAAATAGTGCTGACCTGCTCACGGATGTTTATGTAAACTATCCTTGAGAAAACAGTAATCTTAAATTGGGGGGAACATGGCTAGGATTATCACATTCAGGGAAGCAGTTAATGAGGCTTTGCTTCAAGAGATGGAGCGCGATCCCAAAGTAATAGCAATGGGAGAAGATGTAATAGGTGGTTCGGGTGCTAAAGGAGAAATGGATGCTTGGGGGGGGCCATTTGGATTCACAAAGGGTCTATATGGAAAATTTGGCGATAGGATTATGGATACCCCAATTACTGAGTCGGCTTTCATAGGTGCCGCAGTAGGTGCCGCAGTTTGTGGAATGCGACCAGTAGCAGAGTTGATGTATATCGATTTCATGGGAGTATGTTTTGATCAAATATTTAATCAGGCTGCAAAATTTAAATACATGTTTGGGGGGAAAGCTGAAACTCCTGTTGTAATAAGAACATCTATTGGCGCTGGACTAAGAGCAGCTTCGCACCACTCTCAAAGCCTTTATCCGATATTTACTCATATTCCGGGATTGAAAGTCGTAGTTCCTTCTAGTCCATACGAGGCTAAAGGTCTCTTAATTCAGGCAGTTCGTGATAATGATCCTGTGATTTTCTGTGAACACAAATCATTGCATTATATTCAAGAGGATGTTCCAGAGGGTTCTTACGCAATTCCTTTTGGTGAAGCCAATATTGTGCGTGATGGGGGAGATGTGACTATTGTGGCCTTCGGTCTTATGGTTCAAAAATCGATGGAAGCTGCATCCAAATTAGCAAAGGAGGGTATTCAATGTGAGGTGATCGATCCAAGAACGACCTCACCCTTGGATCTAGAAACGATCGTTGAAAGCGTCGAAAAAACGGGTTACCTAGTGGTGGTGGATGAGTCGAATCCAAGATGCAGTATGGCAGCCGACATCAGCGCTCAAGTGTCGGATCAGGCCTTTGGATCGCTGAGGGGGCCTGTGAAGATGGTAACAGCTCCGCATTGTCCGCCACCATTTTCAGACGTCTTAGAGGATCTCTATATCCCCAGTCCGAATAAGATCACTGAGGCCATCCGTTCACTGAAGTGAGACTTCTAGATCCACCAGAAGAATTAAGCCGGCCAATTCGTGTCGGAATTCTGGCTAACCCTGCCTCTGGTCGAGATATCCGTAGAGTCATTTCCAAAGCATCTGTTTTCCCCACATCTGAAAAATGCAACATGATCCAACGTTTGTTAGGAGCATTGACAGTGTGCGGGGTAGACGAAGCTTGGATGATGCCGGATAAGGGGGGCATAGCTACTGTCATCAGGCGATTCGGTCAGACTCTCGAAGGTAAACGCCTGCTGCCTGTTCAATTTACGGAAACAGACATCATGGAGACCCCTGATGACACTAGATTGTCTGTACGTGCAATGGTGGCAGCAGGTATTCGGGCGATTATTGTTCTAGGTGGAGATGGCACTCATCGTTTAGTAGCGGAGGAGTGTGGTGAGATTCCAATGGCAACACTCTCAACGGGAACAAATAATAGTTTCCCAGAGTTAAGGGAAGCTACCCTAAGTGGTTTAGCGGCAGGTTTGGTTGCGACTGCGAGGTTAAACTTAGACGATGTCACCAGACGAGAAAAGAGACTGTTAGTTGAGGTCAATGGTGAAATAAGGGGTATGGCTCTAGTGGATGCCTGCATTAGCGCGGATATGTTTGTCGCTGCAAAAGCAATTTGGCAAGTTGAGCAGCTAAGAGAGTTGTATGTTACTTTTGCGTCAAGCGAGGCAATTGGACTTTCTTCAATTGCTTCTTTGGTCCATCCAGTAAGACGTGATGAAAACCATGGTCTGGCAGTGCAATTGGGTCCAGAGGCCAATCAAAAAGTTATAGCTCCAATTGCACCGGGCTTGTTCGCTCAACTTGGAGTAGGGAAATGGAACGAATTGCAACTTGGAAGTTCCTGGACTCCAAATATTGATCGAGGAGTAATTGCTCTTGATGGTGAAAGGGAGATTGAGTTCAGAGAGGTTGATAAAGTCCAATTAAGTTTGGATCGTCTTGGACCAAGAGTAATTGATGTCAGTATGGCTTTAGGTGCAGCAGCAAAACATGGTATCATGCTGTCTAATTTAAATTAATAGTCTTGGGGCCATTTGATTGAGAACGAATGGAAGTACGTATTATTTGTAATTTTTAATTAATGAATGAACTGAAATTTTATTTATTACTTTTTTTAAAGAAGTACAAAAAAAGATCTTCGGTTAAATAGAAAAGTTGCTTTTATCATAGTTGCTAGCATGGTATCAGGTTAAGCATGGGCTAGACAGGGCCAATCACCTTGCAGGAGACAAAATTCTGTTAAATGCTATATGCTCAAGAAACCATCGAAGGGCCACTTTTAGAGGGGCTAGTTGGTTTGGAAGATCAAATGGTCTGCTTGCTTTGTATGCATTGGCCCGAAGTCATTGAAGAAAATGCAAATCAAAATATTCCTTCGGGTCATTACTGGTCGGAAACAAATGTTGATAGTGGTATGGTCAAGACTTTTATTTGATTTCTGATCTTCGAAGATAATAACAATTAAGGGTTCAACCCAACAAGTAACTGAGGAATCTGATGAAGAAATTGCTTAATGATCCATATAAGTATGTTGATGAAATGTTAGTGGGAATGTGCGCTGCCCACCCTGAAATATACAGACAGGCTGGCGAGGGGGGACGCGTCATTACAAGAGCTGGATCACAAAGACAGGGTAAGGTTGGCATAGTCTCAGGGGGTGGTTCTGGACATCTGCCTGTGTTTACAGGATATGTGGGTCCTGGACTTTTAGATGCTTGTGCAATCGGGGATGTGTTTGCTTCGCCCTCGGTCGAGCAGATGTCTGAGGCAATGAAAGTTGCTCATGCAGGCGCTGGAGTGTTGCGTCTCTACGGTAATTATGGGGGAGACGTAATGAACTTCGATATGGCGGGAGAACAGTTGGAAATGGAAGATGATATCCAATCCACAACTGTTTTGTTAGCGGACGATGTGTCCTCAGCACCTCTGGAAGAGGCAGAGAAACGTAGAGGTGTTGCTGGAATGGTCTACGCTTTCAAAATTGCGGGGGCGGCGGCTGAACAAATGCTGTCGCTGGGAGAAGTGACACGAATTGCTCAAGAAACTGCCGATTCATGTCGTAGCGTTGGAGCTGCTTTAACTCCTTGCACGATCCCTCAGGCAGGAAAAGCAACATTTGAGATTGCTGAGGATGAGATGGAGATGGGTATGGGCATTCACGGGGAACCTGGAGTATGGAGGGATAAGCTCAAACCTGCGGATGATATTGCTCATGAGATGGTTGATCGATTAATTGCAGATAGGGCAATTGGTTCAGTTGATAGGCTTTCAGTAATGGTAAATAGTCTGGGTGCAACTCCTCCAGAGGAACTTTACATCCTTTACAGGATTGTCAAAAAACGGATTGAAGATCTAGGGGCTACCATAGTAATGCCCCTTGTGGGGCGCTACGCAACTTCGATGGAAATGTCGGGAGTGTCAATGACATTCTGTTTCTTAAATCCGGAGAGGGAGGCTTTGCTTCAAGCGCCTGCCCGGTGTGCGTTTTGGCAGGTGGGATAATGAAAGTTTTGTGGTTGCAAGACCAACTGCCTAAGTTGGCTGAACACCTGGAGTCAAGTTCTGAGGAACTCAATGGCCTAGATGCCAAACTCGGTGATGGAGACCTCGGGGTGACAATGGTTCGTGGTAGTCGACAACTTATGGAGATTCGAGAGGAATTGCCAGATGATTGGGGCATGGCGCTACTAAAGTGTGCCCAGGCCTTCACCAAAACCAGTGGTTCAAGTTACGGGACCATTCTTGCTACAGGTTTGATGGCGATGGCCAAGCAGAAAAAGGGACAGGCTGAAATAGATCCTTCAGAGTGGGCTGATTTACTCAAAGTGGCACTTGAGGCAATGCAAAAGCGTGGAAAAGCTGAGTTGGGTCAGAAGACCGTTTTGGACCCACTCTCGGCAATACAGAAGAAATTGGAAAGTAACCACAATTCAAGCCTATCCGATCTGATCGAGGTGGTTCAGCAAACAATCGATGACTTCAGGGATAAGCCCTGCCAAATTGGCAGAGCACGTATTTTTCAGGAAAAGTCAATTGGTTTGGATGATCCAGGAATGGTAGCATTAAAACGGCTTCTTGAGGGCCTAAGTCACTTATAAATATTGTAAAATTTTAAGAGAAAATTAATTTAGAAGAGGATAATGTCGCTCAAAGCAGAATCAGTTTCACCTGACTGGTTCAAACACAAGAGAGCTGATAAAAATCTAATCGTCAATCCGGTGATACCCTGGCTAATGATCGGATTCCCAGTGTTGATTCTGGTCGCTATTGTGATTTATCCAACCATCTGGATGGGATATCACGCTTTCCAGAATACTAACATGATGAAACTGTTTTATCAGGATTGGGAGTATATCGGTTGGCAGAACTTTGCCACGGTGCTTAGTGACGATCGCATGTGGGATAGTGTTGGTCGATTGATCCAATATCTAATTTTTGGGGCCTGTCTGGAAGTACTGCTTGGGACCATCTTGGCACTGACACTCTTTGAATTGGTTAAATCCCAATTGGCAAGGGTGATCATACTTATTTTGCTTGTCCTGCCCATGATGCTTCCTCCTTCCATTGTAGCCACTCTTTGGAAATTTTTGCTCCAAGCATACAACGGTGCTGTTAATCATCTCCTTATAAAAATTGGAATTTTGGGACCTATGGAGCGCATCGAATGGCTGGATGCAGGCTTGTCTCTCTGGTCTCTAACAATGGTTGATGTCTGGCAATGGACAGCGCTTCCCTTACTTATCGTTTATAGTGGTCGTGTGTCTTTGCCCCCTGCGATCTATGAAGCCGCCAAAGTGGATGGCGCCTCACAGTTTATGGTCCTACGCAGATTAACGCTGCCACTACTCAAAGAAATCATAGCAATTGCTTTTATTATCCGTTTCATGGATGCCTATAAATTTGTAGACAAGGTGTATGTAATGACTTCCGGAGGACCAGCTCAGTCTTCGGAACTGCCCGTCTTCATTGCTTTCCAAAAAGGAATACGTGAAGTTGAAATTGGCGAAGCTGCAGCATATGCCTGGATAATCTTTGCTGTGGCAATGGTTTTGATAACTTTGTTTCTTAAATACCTGAAAAAAGTCCTGAAGGCTCAAACCTTCGCTTAAGGAATCGAATGGATTCTGCAACCAACCGCTTGATTCGATATCTGTTTTTGTCTTTTTTGGCGATTTGGCTCGTTTTCACTATTTTTCCACTTTATTTTCAGTTCATTACATCTCTAAAGCCAGTTGCTGAAATCAACTCAATGGTCCCCACTTTCTGGCCTGAAACAATGCGACCCGAAAATTATTCAGGGATTTTTGCTGATCCGGGCTCGCTGAAGTCTTTAATTGATAGTCTAATCGTTTCTATAGCCAACACTCTTCTATCCTTGTTTCTTGGGACCCTTGCTGGTTATGCGCTTGCTCGCTTCATCCGAGGATTTGCTGGCGAAAACATTGCGATGTGGATTCTTTCCAATCGAATGTTCCCCCCAGTTGCCGTTATCATCCCAATGTTTTTTCTTTTTGATGCAACTCCATGGGGGACAGATAGCTACTTTAGTCTCATAACTTTATATTTAGTCTTTAACCTTCCCTTGGCCACCTGGCTGATGATGGTCTTTTTTCGGGATGCTCCGCGAGAATTGGAAGAAGCAGCTTATCTGGATGGCTTCACCCCTTTACAAACATTTTTTAAAGTCACCCTGCCTCTAGTATTTCCAGGTATGGTTTCAGTCGCGATGCTTTGCTGGATCTTCGCTTGGAATGAGTACCTTTTTGCAAATTTAATGACTGGGACAACCGTTAAAACCTTCCCAGTACATATCCCCTCATTTACCTCAGGTAGTCAAACTTTGTGGAATCTGGTCATGGCATTCTCTATGGTAGCAATGCTTCCCCCAGTTCTACTTTTTATCTTTCTACGTCGCTACATGGTGCGTGGTTTGTCCTTAGGTGTAGTGAAGGGATAAAAAATGGCTGAGCTAGAACTCCAATCCATCTGCAAAGCTTTTCAACATCCTGTTTTGGATCGGCTGTCCCTCAAGGTTCCACAAGGAGAGTTTTTTGTAATCGTTGGTCCCTCTGGAATAGGAAAAACCACTCTTCTTCGTTGTATCGCTGGCCTAGAAAATTTAGACGGAGGAAAAATTCTTTTCGACGGGCAGGATGTGACCAATGTGCCTCCCTACCAAAGAGGCGCAGCAATGACTTTTGAAAGCTATGCTCTCTACCCCCACAAAACGGTTTTTGAAAACATTGCCAGTCCCCTTGTCGCTGCGAAAACTGAGGTTACTGAGATCCGTAGACGAGTGCAGGATGTGACCAAGCTTCTTCAAATCCCCCACCTTCTCGAAAGAAAGCCCCACGAGATTTCAGGTGGTCAAAAACAGAGAACAGCATTAGGCAGAACTTTGGTTGCGAAGCCAAAAGTGTATTTGCTTGATGAACCAATTAGTCATTTGGATGCGAAAATACGGGCGGAACTGAGAATCCAGTTTCATACACTCAAGGAACTCCGGGAAGTTGCTACCGTGTATGTTACTCATGATTATGCAGAGGCACTTTCATTAGGGGATAGAATCGGTGTTATGGGGGATGGAGGCTTGGTCCAAATAGGTACAGGAAGAGAGGTTTTTGACCAGCCAAATTCATTGTTTGTAGCGCAACATCTTGGCCAACCAACAATCAATGTCCTTGACGGTCAGCTACAGAAAGACAATGAAGATTTGGTTTTCAAATCCGATGAAATGCAGCTACCTGTTTCTAGGGAACTAGCGAATAAACTGAAAAATGATTCAGGCAGAGAGGTGAAAATCGGCCTGAGACCTCAATTTATTCATTGTTTGTCCGAATGGGAAAACGATAAAGATCTGCCAGTGTTCTCTTTCCAAGCAGAAGTAGAATTAAATGAAGCTTTGGGTTCTTATGGAGTACTCCTCGTTAAAGCGATGGGAAAATCTTTGACTGTCATAACAAGCCCGGAAATTCATTATTCGCCTGGGCAAAAGGTTGAACTGTCTATTGAAACGAATCGGAGTCTCTATTTCGATGCCCAAAACGGTATGAACCTGGGTACTGATTTGACCAGAATGGAGGCGGACGGATGACTGCGGTTAAGATAAAGAATGTAAATAAAATTTATGAACGTGGAAACGTTCACGCAGTTCAAAACCTTAACCTAGACATCAAAGACGGGGAGTTTGTTGCACTCTTGGGACCTTCAGGGTGCGGTAAAACTTCTACCTTGAGAATGATAGTTGGTCTGGAAACGATTAGTTCTGGAATCATTCAATTTGATGATGTTATCGTCAACGATTTGACCCCAGAACAGCGCAATGTGGCAATGGCATTTGAGTCCTATGCGCTCTATCCGAACTTATCGATTGCTGAGAATCTAGCGTTCCCTTTGGAGGTCCGTGGCATTCCTCTGGAAGAAAGAACAATGGAAGTCAATCGAATTGCAGAAATGCTTCAGATCTCAGAACTATTGAACCAGCGCCCCGGTCAACTTTCTGGAGGCCAGCAGCAGAGAGTTTCCCTTGGCAGAGCATTGATTAGAGAACCTGCTGTTTTTATTTTAGATGAGGTTTTGAGCCATCTTGATGCCCATCTAAAGTTCCAAATGCTTTTTGAGTTGAAGAAAATTCATAACTCGCTGGGCAAGACTATGGTTTATGTAACCCACGACCAAATGGAAGCACTTGCCCTCGCAGATCGCGTGGCGGTAATGGCCAATGCGAAACTTCAACAATTTGCCAATCGCAACGAACTCTATCACAGACCTGTCAATCGTTTTGTTGCGGATTTTATTGGGGAACCTTCCACAAACTTTCTAAAAGCCAGAGTCTGTACTATTGAGCAGAAAATTGTTTTGGAGGTAAATGAAAATCTGAACTTTTACCCAGATTTAAGACGCCAAGAATTGATTAACGAAAAAGGATTGGAAGAAGTGATAATTGGGGTAAGGCCACAATATCTTACTTTACAAGATGGCACAGGTAAGGAATCTCTCACAGCGGAAGTTTTGATCAATGAATACCTTGGAGAACGAAATATTCTTGAAGTGAAAAATGGTTCTGACAGGTTCCGTGCAGTTGTTCCACCTGAATGTAGAGCAATCCAAGGAGACATGGTCAAATTATTCTATGAACCAAATCACGTACTGGCTTTTGATCCCCAAACTGAGGTGTGCCTGCTTTGAGGGATCATTCGGAGGCTGTTGGGGTCTCCAATCTTTACCCGGGCTCGAATGATTATATTTCCCGGGGTTCATTTCATCATCATTGAAGGGATTGACCATGGGAATTTTTGCAAACATGACTCGTCGAAAGTTTTTGAAAACAGCTGCTGCATCAGCAGGAGCGTTGGCCGGGAGCCAATTCATGCCAGCCAAAAGTTGGGCAGGAGGTCATTCAGACGTGATCATGCCACCTGGAGGTAAGAAGTTTAAGGATATAGAACTGTCGTATTTTCAGGATGGTAACTGGCTGCATGCTCCTCTTTGGCTTTCTGAACAATTCAGGAAAGATGCTGGAGTGAGTATCAAGTCAAGAGAACTTTATGATGGAGGGGATACTGTCGCGAAGGTGCTTCCACAATTACTATCTCGCAAACCACGTTTTGACTGGGTGCAGTATCCCTGTTTATTCTTTGGACAATTTGCTGAGACAGGCCAACTGGAGCCATTAGATGACTACTTTGCTCAATATGCAGGATCTCAAGAATATTTAGATTGGGTAATGCCTGCCTACCGGGAGTTTTATACTAAGTGGGACAACAAGACTTACGGAATCATGCTTGATGGGGACATTCATATTCTCCATTACCGAAAGAATTACTTCAATGATCCGGATCTTCAACGAAAGTTCTCAAAAAGATTCCAGCGAGAATTGGTTGTCCCCAAAACCTGGCCACACTTCCTGGAGTGCACTCAGTTCTTCACAGAAGAGTTGTCAAGCAAGGGTGTCTATGGAACATCTATGGTAGTCAATCCTCCTGCTTTCGGCTGGGGATTCTGGATGGATATCGCTGCTTCTAATGGGGTGAATTATTTCGATGCGAGCATGAATCCGGGTATCAACAGCAAGCAAGCTGTTGAAGCTTTAGATATGTACAAAAACATCATCGAATTTTCTGGCCCTGGTGGAAAGTCGATGGACATTAATCAGACTATTCAGCGCTGGCAATCTGGAACAGATGTAATGTCAGTCTGGTGGATTGATCTTTCGGAATTCACTGTTCAGCAACAGGGAATGGAAATGGCTGAGCAGCAAGGAGCTGATATCGTACCTGGCTGGGAACAGCCCGATGGAAGCATCAATCACAAAGCTGTATCTCTCTGGTGTCGTACAGGATCAATCCCGAAAAACCTTCCTCAAGATGTAAAAGACGCAGCCTTCTATTTCCTCTACAGAATGTCTCACCCATCAATTTCAGATGAGATCGTAGCAGATGAATACTGTGGTTCAGATCCCTTTGGTCGTTCACATTACACTGATGAATCTGCCCGCAAGTATACGATGGCTAATCCTCAGCGAGGAACAGATAATGACTTGTGGCCGACTAACAGTGGAATCTTCAAGACCTTTGAAACTGCAAGATCACACTTAGATGGAGGTCTGCGAAACGTAGAAGTGGGCTATCCTCAATTCTATTGGGAGGGAACACCACAATATGCTGATGCCCTGGGAAGAAACATTTCCAAGGCTGTTTCGGGCCAATTGACCTCGCAGCAGGCTTTAGATGAAGCTGCAGAAGAATGGGTCAAGATTGTTCAGAAACTTGGCATCGACAACCAAAAGAGACAGTACGAAAACTTCCTTGCTGGCGCCAGAAAACTTGGTTATAAGATCTAATCCTCTCCTGTCAGTGCCTTCAGGGGCGCTGACTCTTTCCACCTTCCTTTGCCTGCTTCTGCCAAAATATGATTTCCGAACATAGTCGTCATTTATATCAACAACTCTTGCGGGTTAGAACTTTTGAAGACCGCGTTGGTGAATTGTTTCTCCGTGGAGGAAGCGCAGGAACCATGCTTCATCTATCAATTGGAGAAGAAGCTCCTGCAGTTGGAGTTGCAGAAGCGATGCAGCCCAAGGATAGTTTTACGACTCATCATCGTGGCCATGGAATTTTTCTCGCTCGAGGTGCGGATCCGAAAAGAATGCTTGCTGAAATCGCTGGAAAAGAAGCTGGTTACTGTCGAGGTAAGGGTGGTTCTATGCACATTGCAGATCGAAAGTTAGGTCACTTGGGAGCAAATGCGATTGTGGGTGGTGGAATTCCTCATGTCGTAGGGGCTGGCTTAAGTTACCAACTTCTCAAGGTTCCTGCGGTGTCAGTAGCATTTTTTGGTGATGGGGCCATGCAGCAAGGAAATTTGTACGAAAGTATGAATCTAGCAGCACTCTGGAAACTCCCTGTTTTGTTTGTTTGTATTAACAATCAATATGGAATGGGAACAAGGCTAGACCAGGCAAGTGCCTCGCTTGAATTTGTCAAACGTGCCGAGTCTTTTGGTTTAGTAGGTAAGGAGGTGTCAGGACTTGATGTGGAAGAGGTAAATAAACAGGCAGTACTGATTTTAGATGTGGTGCGTGAAGGCAAACCTGCTTTCATGAAAATTGACTGCTATCGCTTCCATGGACATGCAAGGAAGGACAAAAGTCCTTACCGAGATCAGAATGAGGAGGAAGAGGGGCGAAAAAAAGACCCTTTAAAATTTCAGGCAGATCGCTTAACGGAACAAGGAGCCACTGCCCTTGATATAGAAAGTTGGCATAAAAAAGTTGGTTATGAAATGGATGAAGCTTTGAATTTCGCCTTGGAAACTCAGGAACCGGCTTTGAATTCAATGTTCGAAGATGTTTACGCACCTAATTTGACTCATCCAGAATCTGTTGGATCAAGGATCGACCGTGCATTGTACTCGGATATCCTGGAGGGGGACCATTGATGAAAGAGATGACCTATCGGGATGCCCTGCGTTTGGGTCTTCAGGAATCGATGCAGTCTGATCCAACTATAGTCATTTTGGGGGAAGAGGTTGGACGGTATGGAGGTGCATATGGCGTTACGAAGGGGCTCCTTAATGAATTTGGAAGAGATTGGGTAAGAGATACCCCAATCTCTGAAGAAATATTAGTTGGTGCGGCGGTTGGTGCTGCAATGACTGGTTTGAGGCCAGTGGCTGAGTTGATGTACGTCGATTTTATTACACTTGCAATGGATCAATTGGTTAACCAAGCTGCCAAAATCCGATATATGTTTGGTGGACAAATTAGTGTTCCGATGATTCTGCGAAGTCAAGGGGGAACTGGCAGATCAGCCGCCGCCCAACACTCACAAAGTTTAGAAGCTTGGGTAATGCACACTCCTGGATTGCACTTGGCAGTGCCTGCTGATGCTACAGATGCTTATGTCTTGATCAAACAAGCTCTGACGCTGGCTGACCCAGTAGTATTTCTGGAACACAAAGGTTTGTATGCCCAAAGCTTCCCATTTAATCCTGAATCTGCCCTCCCGTGGGGCAGAGCGAAGATCAGTCGATCAGGGAATGATTGTTCTATAATTTGTTACTCCAGAATGGCTCAACGCTGTCTAGATGCTTCGGAGCAGTTAGCTGAGTTGGGAGTGCAGGTTGAAGTTATTGACCTCAGGACTTTGCATCCTCTTGATATGGAAACAGTAACAAAATCTATCCGAAAAACAGGACGTGCTCTAGTGGTTACTGAGGACTGCCTTACAGCAGGAGTAAGTGCTGAGTTGTCAGCAAGAATTACGGAAGAAAACTTTGAATACTTGGAAGAGCCTGTCCTCCGCTTGGCTGGAGAGGATATCCCAATTCCTGTTGCTCCTGCTTTGGAAACTGCTTCGGTGCCTACGATTGAAAGTATCAAACAAAATATTCTTAAATTGATGCGAAAATAATGAGTACTGAACTAAGACTTCCTCGACTTGGAGAGACAATGGAGGAGGGCATTGTTGTTACTTGGAATCTTACGGAGGGTGAGAGTTTTGAGCGGGGGGATACCCTGCTGGAGGTGGAAACTGACAAAATGGTTGCTGAGGTCCCAGCTCTGGAAAATGGGATTTTACTGAAAATTTTGGTTGAGGAACAGGCAAAAGTAAAAGTGGGTGACATCTTCGCTATTATTGATCCATCAGATAAAAGTTCAAAAAGAATTGAAATACCGACTAAGACAGAACAGGTTAGTTCACAAAACACCCTAGAATTACCCCCTGCCTCAAACGAATTATCCAAATCTTTCAAACAAGATGGAAAAGATCCTGACCTTATTCGAGCAGTTCCTGCTGCAAGAAGACTAGCCAAACGTTACGGAATCAATTTAAAGGTATTAAGTGGAAGTGGGCCTGCTGGTAGAATTGAGAGATCTGATGTTGTACAAGGCTATCAAGATGAACCTAAAGTAGCTTCATTGAAACAGCGATTCGGCCTACAAATGGGTCCGAGAGGAGTTCGTTTTCTAAGACGAGGAAAGCAAAGTGGAACTCCTGTAGTACTTTTGCATGGCTTTGCCTCGGATCTTCATTCTTGGAGACTAATTCACGGACCCTTGTCTCGTCAACGAGATGTAATTGCCTTGGAACTCCCCGGGCATGGTGAGTCAAAAGATTGGCAAGAAAGTAGGGGTTTGCTAGCTCTTGCTGAAAACATTGAACAGGTCATCATCGAACTTGAATTAGGGCCTGTAGATCTCGTTGGTCACTCATTGGGAGGAGCGATCGCTGTTTGCCTCGCTTCACAGCAAGCCAGCATGGTTCGTCAGCTAACTCTGCTGGCACCCATTGGATTTGGCATTGAAATAAATTTATCTGCTGTTGAGCAATTTACTCAAGAACTCCCAGAGTCTGAATTGAAGCTTGCCTTGAGTCGACTTTTCTATGACGTGCGTTGGTTGAGTAAGGATCTGGTCGAAGCAACAAAACAAAACTTTCATAGTTCAGTAAGGAGGCAACAAGCACAGAATCTTCTTCGAAGTATCTTCCCATTTGGAGAGCAGCAATGGGATGCTAGGAGTATATTGAGCAAATTGCATCAGTCAGTTCGCATACTTTGGGGAGAAGAAGATTTAATTGTTCCTGTGAGGCACCTAAATGGGTTGCCTGGTTGGGTTGCTCAGCACCGTCTGTCAAAAGTTGGGCATTTACCCCAAATTGAAGCAGCCCCGCTCCTATTGAGAATTTTGCAGGCTGATCCACCTTAAATTTTTTTAATTCTGTTCATTCAAAAGTCCGCATGCAAAAAAAATATGTCATTGGGGTAGACGGTGGGACTGAATCACTTCGGACCGGATTATTTGATCTTTCTGGGAATCCACTTGCTTTTGCTTCGGTAACTTATCCAACAAATTTTCCTGTTCCTGGTTGGGCTGAACAAGATCCGGATGATTGGTGGAACGCTCTAGGTAGGTCTGTCCGCCAAGCGGTAATTGATGCAAAAGTTAGCAAGCAGGAAATCTTGGGCCTTTGTCTTGATACAACTTGTTGTAGTGTTGTGGTCCTTGACGGCGCAGGAAATCCATTGAGACCAGCCTTGATTTGGATGGACATGCGCTCTGCTCCACAGACAGAGCAGGTCTTGGCAACGGGTGACTTAGCTTTAAAAGTAAATAGTAATGGGGGAGGACCAGTCAGTGCTGAGTGGATGATTCCAAAGTCATTATGGATTCATCAAAACGAGCCAGAAATTTTTCAGAATGCAGAGACTATTTGTGAGTATCAAGATTACTTGAACCTTCACCTTACAGGCAAAAGAGTTGCCAGTATCAACAATGTTTCTGTGCGTTGGCACTACGGACCTGGATGGGATGGATGGGCCAGTAGAATGGTTGAAATTTTAGGTATGCCGGAGTTGTTGAAAAAATGGCCAGACACCGTTCTTCGTCTGGGTGAAGAAATCGGAGGCCTGACTTCAAATGCTTCCTTACATTTGGATCTCCCTGAGGGCTTGCCTGTCCTTCAAGGTGGTGCTGATGCTTTTATCGGGATGATTGGTCTTGGTGTGGTTGATCCAGGAAGTCTGGCATTCATTACAGGCTCTTCTCATCTACACCTGGGCTTGAGCCAGAAGGCTTTAAATGGTCAGGGAATTTGGGGAACCTATGCTAATGCAGTGATTCCAGGCCTGCATGTTTTAGAGGGTGGCCAGACCTCCACGGGTTCTGTGGTCAGCTGGCTTCGCAGAACTTTAGGAAATCCATCCTACGAGGAATTGAACCAAGAAGCTGCTCAATTAGAGCCTGGATCGGAGGGAGTTATTATGCAAGAACATTTTCAGGGCAATCGAACCCCACATACCGATCCTCTGTCACGTGGTGTCATCAGTGGGCTAACTCTGAAGCATGGACGCGGCCATCTATTTCGAGCCACCCTAGAGGGGATTGCATTCGGAACTGAATTGATTCTTGAAACAATGAGAAATAATGGTTTCGAAGCCGAAACCGTTGTCTTAGCAGGAGGAGCCACTAGATCGAATCTTTGGTTGCAAATCCATGCGGATGTTTCGAATTTACCATTGACACTGACCAAGGTTCCAGACGCACCAGCTTTGGGATCAGCTATTTTAGCAGCAGTTGGATCGGGCGCTTTCAGTGATATTGGAAGTGCAGCTAGAAAAATGGTGCAGGTTGATAGGGTAATCGAACCAAACCCAGAATCACATGGTATTTATCAGCCTTTTTATCAAAGTTATCGAGAGCACTATCTGGCTATGAAAAAAATTCGGAATAAATTATAACTAAATGACATGTTAAAAATTTCAATTATATTAATTTTTTTAATAGGTCTGATTTAGTTTTATTTAGTGAATTAATTTAAATTCTTTTGGAAGATTCTAAAGTTTGTTTATTGAATAAGAAATTGATAAAAACGTGAATAGCTTATTTGGATTATGTAAGACTACAAGTAGTAATTTTTCTTTTGCTAATTAAAAGATTCATAGCAATCTAAAGGAAGTAAAAATGGGAGAAATTATCAAGATCTCTATGCCTAAGTGGGGTCTCTCTATGGTTCAGGGTACCGTAGGTAATTGGTTGGCTGATGAAGGAGATCGGCTAGAAAAAGGACAGGAGATAGTTGAAATTGAGACAGATAAAATATCGAATGTCTTAGAATCTCCAGGCGATGGTGTCCTCAAAAGAATTGTAGCTCATTCTGGGGAAATAATTCCTGTCGCATCACTGCTGGGTGTGATTTCAGAGGGAGAGATAAATGATGAGGAAATTAACTCGTTCATCTTGAAGGAAAATGCTGATGCTCAAGCAGCGGCGGCTAGTGAAACTCCCGCCCCCTTGTCAATTAGCAGAAACTTTGAATGGGAGGGGCTAAAAATCCGATATCTGGATAGTGATGAGGGAATAAATCCTTTGATTTGTCTTCATGGTTTTGGAGGAGACAAAAACAACTGGCAATTCAACCTTTCAGCCCTTGCTCCTTACAGAAGGGTGTTGGCCCCTGATTTTCCAAGCCATGGTGACTCTACTATCAGCGTAAAGCATTCATCTCCTGCAAATTATGCCATGATGATCTCTGCACTTATTGATCATTTAGAGTTGGATAAAGTGGATCTGGCTGGACACTCTATGGGGGGATTAGTCGCTTTGCTGACGGCAAGGGACAATCCAAAGAGAGTGAAAGCGCTTACTCTCATAGCCCCAGCGGGGATTGGATCAGAGATCAATGCTTTGTATGTTGATGGCTTTGCCACTGCAAACAGCCGCAATGATTTGAAAAATCTAGTACCAAAACTATTCGCCAACAAAGAGATGGTGACTCGACAGATGATTGCTGATTTGTTGAAATACAAACGTTTAGATGGAGTGGAAAATGCTCTGGTTCAGTTGGCGGCAGAACTTCACACTAGAGGCAAGCAGATTGAGGATCTGAGCAATGTAATAAGAAATGTTCCGACAAAGATTTTTTGGGGCAAGGCCGACGAAATCCTTCCAGTGAGTAATTGTAATCATTTAGATAGTACAAACATTGAGTATCTGGAGTGTGGTCACCAACCCCATATTGAAGTAGCTGATGAGCTAAATAAATATTTGGAGAGGTCCATTGATCTATCAAGAGCTTAAAAGTTTTATCAGGCTTTATTTCCTAACTGCTATCTTTCCAAAGAACTTAGATTCCCTACTTTCGCAGTGTCCCTTCTCTCTTAACAAGTGAGCATTATTAACAGCATGAAGCTTGAACAGGAAGTTCGGCTAGCGATTCGTCCGGATGAGATTCCCATCAACGCTAGCAATCAGCTGAGTTAGTAAAGGCTCACGGATCTTTTGGTAAGGAATATGCTATCTAACACCGCGAATAGTGAGGAAAAAAAGCCTTAGTCAAAAGAATTACAAGATTTATCACATCAATGGGTCAGGACGTTTTTCTCAGCTAAGACAAACAACGCTTTTATGCATTTTGAGTGAAGGAGGATTAGCTTTATTTGAAAAATAGCATTTCACAAGTAAGGTAAGTTCTGTCCCATTTCTGGAATCATGATTTCGAACTTTTAAATTAATTTGCGAAGGCCTAATGTTATTTCAAAAACTCTGTTGGAATTGCTATGGGCAAAGGTTGTTAGATAAAAATCGACCATTTGAGAGTTACTAGAAAAGAATGTGGCTGTCCATGATTTTTCAGACCTAGAAAGTTGTTTGAAATGTATCGCTCCAAGCCAAACATATACTGAAAAGCAATGAAGCAAAGAGCCGTAAAGATCAGTTCCCTTTAGTGGAGTGTTTTTTAACAGTTATTGAACTAACCCTACCTCCCATCCGAAATTACCAATGAGTCATATTGCCTAAGAAAAGATCTTTCAGTTCGCCGGGTCCAGCTGGAATCGGAGCCAACTTTGTTACACGATGCTGAGGTAATGTTCCTTCAACCAGGGCTGGCACATCTTCAGGGCCGTAGCCTACTGCGTTAAGCCCGTTTGGTAACCCCGCCTTCTTCATCAAGTCAATCACTGAACTTGCTAAAACCTCACCTGCATCAACGGGAGTAGCTCCCCGCACATCAGTTCCCATCAGCTCTGCACATCTTAAGTGATTTTCAGGATCAGCAGATCCAGTCCACCGAAAAACGGCCGGTGCGTTCAGAATAACTGACATTCCGTGGGGAACAGTTGGATGGTCAGGTGGGTAATCCGGGGGAACGTAGGATTTTACCATTCCGCTGACTGGATAAGACATACCATGTGGAAGATGAACTCCCGCATTTCCAAAACCAATTCCTGCATAAGTTGCTCCCAGCAAAATTTGACCTCTAGCTTCGTCATCATCAGGATCATCCAAAACACGCTGTAGGTTTTGGGAAATCAACTTTAAACATTCTGACGCCCAAATACGGCTAATAGGGTTGGAACCTTGGTATGCGGGTCTCATTCCTGGATCATCGGGTGCTGTTCTTCGGTGATAAGGGAGGGCTGTCAAGGATTCAAGGGCGTGACTGACTTGATCAAGAGCCGTGCAAGCAGTCACCATCTTCGGAAGACTCTTAGTATTATCTGGATCAATAATCCCCATCAGTGGACGTAGAGATCGATGCGCAATTCCAGTCTTTGCTTCCATCGAAAGCAAATCAAAGATTGCGACCCCAGTTGTCTCGCTGCCGGTTCCAGCTGTGGTTGGAATACAGATCATCGGTTTAATGGGGCCTGGAACTGGTTTCCCTTTGCCTATGGGTGGATTGACGTAATCAAGAAAATCTTCAGGCGGATAAGTTGCGTAGAGATTTGCTGCTTTCACTGTATCCATGCTGGATCCACCTCCAACACCCAAATAGCCATCAAAATCCCCCTTCCTGGCAAAATCAATTGCTTCGAGGAAAGAGACATCGGTGGGTTCTACTGAAACACCAGAATAAATCTCGTATTCCAGTTCGACTTCCTTAAGCGAAGCTTTAACCACTTCCATGGTAGACAGTTTGGCTACTCGATTATCTGTGCAGATCATCAAACGTTTGACACCCATATTCTTGAAGTCACTTCCAATCTCTCTTGTGACTCCTTTACCAAACTTGATGCTTGATGTGTCCATGGTGAATGCGGTTTCCAACTTCATTAGCATCTCCGAGTAAGAATTAATAATTAATCAAATATTTCTGCGAATTATTAGAAACCCCTGGTCAATCAGCAAGTGCTATACTCAGGCGGCCAATTTTTTTATTGATAGACATACCGATTTTCGCATTATCTACCTCCTTTAGATTTTTCAGTTGATGATCTAAAACTTAGCCTGGATGTCCTAAGAAATTTTTATGCTTAAACCTATCATCCTGTACCAATATTTATAAAATTCATCAATTTTATCAGTGAATAAAAACTGAATATTGAATCGTTAAAATTTGGTTTATTCATCATCGTAAAGGGATTTAGATCGATCTCCAGGAAAAGAAAAATCTACTGAACACTATTGAGAAGATTGACCTTCATCCAGACCACGAGTATGCATTGGGGCTGAAGAGCAAAGCTGCTATATTCACGTTTTCTATCGGAAAAAAATGTATCGAAAAAATTTGTTGCGCCAAAAACTTCAGGCTGGTGAAAAATTGATTGGAACCTGGCATCAAATCCCAGATCCAATAGTGACAGAGATTCTAAGTCTGAGTGGTCTCGACTTCGTGCTTGTTGACAATGAGCATGGGCCGGGAGATGTCTTGACCGTTGCAAATCAATTGAGAGCAGCAAACGGAACCGACACTACCCTTGTGGTTCGCCTTCCCTGGAATGATCATGTGATGATCAAAAAACTTTTGGATGTTGGGGTTGAGTCCATCATGGTCCCCATGGTTGAGAATGCTAAGGAAGCGGAAGCTGTAGTATCTGCAGTACGCTATCCACCGACAGGAATTCGTGGGGTTGCGCATACCGATGCCAGGGCGAGTGAGTATGGTTTTAAGGCAGATGAATACTTGGAGACAGTTTCTGACAATACCTTTGTGATCTGCCAAGTGGAAAGCTCGAAGGCGGCTAACAACATTGATGAGATTGTAAATATTGATGGACTGGATATGATTTTCATTGGGCCATTTGATCTTTCAGCCAGTTTGGGAACCCCAGCAAAATTTGAGAATCCAGAGCACCAGCATTTAATGAGAAAAACGATTGAAGCTACAAAAGCGGCTGGAAAATATTTAGGAATCACACCTTATGGGACTAATTCGATGGCAGACTTGTATTCACAAGGTTTTGATCTGGTAATTAGTCTAGCTGATGTCGGAATGATTCGGGATGCTGCACGAGCACTTGCAGACAAAAAACCAAAATAATCAATTGGATAGATAATGGCAGGACGTCTGAGGAATGAACATATCTTAGTTACTGGAGGCGGTCGTGGAATTGGGGCTGCGATTGTCGAAAAATGTATCTCTGAAGGAGTTGAGGTTTAGTTCATTGATCTTGAGGAAGAGGAGGCAAAGAGCCTTCTCAAAAAACTAGATCAGGATAAAAAGCTTATCTTTGTTAAGGGAAATGTTTGTTCCGTTGAAGATTTGAAGCGTTTGTGTGATAGCACCAGAGAAAAATTTGGCTCAATTACGGGTTTGGTAAACAACGCTGGGAGAAATTCATATGCAGACCCAGTAACAATGACAGATCAACAGTGGGAAGATGTCTTCAATGTTGATTTAAAAGCTGCATGGCTTACAGCACGTGAAGCTCTCCCAGATATGATTACTAACAAAAGGGGTTCAATCGTTAACATCGCTTCGGTTCATGCCAATATGACCTATCCAGGTATGTTTCCGTATGCCGCTGCAAAGTCAGGCTTGGTAGGGTTGACTCGTTCGATGGCATTGGAGGTTGGTGTTCATCAGGTGCGAGTGAATTCTCTCTCTCCTGGATATACTGAGACTTTTCTCGTTAAAGAATTCTTTGAGAGAAACGATCCACCCCTCCGAGAAAAAGTTCTGGATGTTCATCCAATGCACCGAATGGCTAAACCATCAGAAATTGCCAATTGCGTTGCCTTCCTGCTCTCGACTGAAGCGTCCTTTGTTACAGGAGCTAATTGGATCGTTGATGGTGGCTTAACATCCAGATTTTCAGGATGACTTGATGAAGATTGAATCGATCGATTTCTTTTATCTTTCTATGCCAAAGGTCACTGCCGAAGCAGATGGTAGCCAGGATGCTTTATTGGTGAGAGTTGCTGCAGGTGGTTTGGTGGGTTATGGAGAGTGTGAGGCAGCTCCTCTTCCCTCCATTGCGGCTCTGATTTGCCCATTATCGCATGGTTCCTGTCAACCAGTGCAGGATTCTGTACTTGGACAAAATTTAAACACCCGTGAAGATATTCAGCGAATAAGTCAACTCGTTGCCTATCAAAGTATGGATTTGCTCCAAGCAGCCCATACTTATTCAGGAATAGAGATGGCTCTTTGGGATCTTCTGGGCAAATCTCTGAACGAACCGGTTTGGACCCTCCTTGGTTACAAGAATTCATGCCCTAAAACCCCCTATTTTTCTGTGCTATTCGGTGATGAACCCGCAATAACATTGGAACGTGCAAAAGAATCTCGTCAAAAAAACTTTCAAGCAGCAAAGTTTGGGTGGGGGCCAATTGGTACCAGGACAGCTTCAGAAGATCGTGAACATTTTCAAGCAGCTCGAGAAGGTTTGGAAAACGATGGTATTCTGCTCGTTGATACAGGACAAATTTTTGGGGATGATGTGGAGAAAGCTTCCCAAAGAATCAAGGCCATGGAAGAGGCAAATGTACTGTGGTTTGAAGAACCTTTTCATGCTCATGCTCTTAAGGAATATGCTGAGCTGGCCAAGAGAAGTAGAAAAATTAAAATTGCCGGTGGGGAAGGGGCGCATCATTCCTCGATGGCCAAGCATTTGATTGATTTTGGAAAAATTGGCTACGTTCAAATTGATTGTGGGAGAATAGGAGGCATTGGCCCCGCCAAATTAGTGGCAGATCATGCAGTAGCAAGCGGAGTCACATATGTGAACCACACTTTCACATCACATCTTGCCTTGAGTGCTTCACTGCAGCCATATGCTGGATTGAAAAATCATGAAATCTGTGAGTACCCAGGTCAACCAAAATCCCTAGCATTAGCTATTACCAAAACGCATTTAGAACCTGATAAAAATGGCCAAGTTAGGGCACCTGAAAAGCCCGGGTTAGGAATAGATATCAATCTTGAAGGGCTAAAAAACTATTTGGTAGATGTTTCAATTGAAGTTAATGGAAGAAATTTATATAAAACAACCCGATTTTAAAATTACACAATCAAATAAGATATCTAGCTTTAAAAAAATGAAGTTCAGATGATTAAAATGTTAAACTCGAGTTCAAATGAAGAAAAATCAAATTGATCAATTTTGGAACGAGGGATTTGTTGTTGTGGGATCGGTTGTCCCAAAGGAATGTATTGATGAGGCAAACAGAGTTCTGGGAGGTCTGATTGAAGCTTCAAGAAAAGTTAAATCGAGCGACACTATCTACGACTTGAGCGATCATCATAACGAGCAAATTCCAAGTGTTCGGCGAATCAAAGCCCCTCATCTCGTCGATCCAATCTTTGATCAAATAATGCGATCTGATGGGGTTTTGAACTGTGTTAGAGCCTTGTTGGGACCAAATTTGAGGATGGAGCACAGTAAGCTCAATATTAAACAAGCGAATGGAGGTGAGGCGGTTGAATGGCATCAGGACTGGGCGTTCTATCCTCATTCAAATGATGACATTCTTGAGGTTGGGGTACTGCTTGAAGAATGTAATGAAGAAAATGGACCCCTATTGATGATTCCTGAATCTCATAGGGGTCCAATTGAAAATCATCACCATCCAGATGGTTTTTTCTGTGGAGCAATTGATATGGAACAGGCCACTTTTGATGTGGAAAAAGCTGTTCCATTGACTGCAAAAGCTGGAGCAATCACGATGCACCACGTTCGCATGGTGCACGGGTCTCGTTCAAATCAATCAGAACAGAACCGCCCCATCCTTTTGATCGGCTATTGTGCTGCAGATGCGTGGCCACTAAGAGGAATTAGTACAATTGAAGAGTTTGAAGGAAGGATAATTTGTGGTGAAAAACAGCTTCCTCGCTTGGATAAAGTACCTGTTCGGATGCCCTACCCTCCAGCCCCAAACGAGGGCTCTATTTTCGAAAACCAACGCCTAGTCGCTGGAAAGTCCTTCCAATAATCCACAAACAATCTGATCAATCAAACTCTTAAAATTGGCCTCTTCTATAAAGAGTCAATGGCCTCAAATAAAATTATGGTCAGATTCTAAAATCTTTGTCCTAAAAAAATTATTAAAAATATATAAGATAAGATGAAATTTCCAAAAA